>SMXQ01000156.1 GCA_004356985.1 Alphaproteobacteria bacterium
GATCATTTCGTCGATGGACTATTACCAGCGAAAGCTTCTCGCCAACCGCTATCGCCAGGGCCGTGTTTTTCTATGCGGCGATAGCGCCCGTCAATTGACCCCCCAGGGTAATTTTGGCATGAATACCGGGCTGGGCGACGCGGTGGACCTGGCATGGAAGCTCCAGGGCGTGATCGAGGGATGGGGCGGTCCCGGCCTGCTTGACTCCTACCAAGCCGAGCGGCGGCCCATCGGCGACCGCAACGTCAATGCCGCCACGGTCAATTTCCAGCGCATGCACGAATTTACGGTCAGGCCCGAGATTTGCGACGAAACCCCGGCCGGGGAGGAAGCCCGGCGTGTTGCATCGGCGGCCATCGAAAAGACCAAGCACCGGCTCACCCAGGGGGTACAGGTCGGCTACATCTACGAGGATTCCCCGATCTGTGTCGCCGACGGCACGCCGCCGCCGGCCGACGATCTCCGCACCTATAGGCCGACGACCTACCCCGGCGCGCGCGCCCCTCATGTCTGGATCGAAGACGGAAAATCGGTGATCGATCTCTTCTGGCCGGGGTTCACCCTGCTCAGACTCGGCCCCCATGCCCCCGAGGCTGAGGGCTTTGCCGATGCCGCCCGGGCCTGTGGCCTGCCTTTCGCGGTTCATGCCTTTGATTTGCCGGAGCTCACGCAAATGTATCAGCGCTGCCTCGTCCTGGTGCGCCCCGACGGCCATGTGGCATGGCGCGGGGATAGCCCGCCGGCCGATTATCGGGCCGTCATCGACCGCGTGCGGGGCATGACGCCACCGGTGAAGGGCGCCGCCGCCTGAGCGCGGCGAATTTCGGGCCTACTTCTCCTGGAGGAGGGCTTGGCCTTCGGTCGGCTCGGCCTGGTGTTCGCTGTCGCCTTTAAGGATGACGGCGCGGCTATGCTCGGTGTTGGGGGCGCAGGCATCCATGCACAGCATGCGATCCTCGATCCGGAAATTATCCCAGTAGAGCTTTTCCAGGTGGCTCAGGATGCGCCAGTATTTCCCGTCCTCGATGCCCCAGGGCCGCCGCGAGGGCTGTCCCAAATTGTGGCCGATCACGGCCACCATGGTTTTGTCGTCGATGTAGTAATGCCATGACCGCCAATAAGGCTTGCCGCCACGGATACGCATTTCGCTGACGGTATTGCCGGTGATCAGGGCCTTGACCTCTTCGGCACTGAGTCGGGTGCCGTCGGGGGGCAGTTCAACCTGCTCCACCTGGTCGGGATTCTCGTTATAGGTCAGGATATCGCGGGTTAAACACCGAATCGCGGGCATGGCCGCCTCCTTCCATCGCCGCGCCCCGGCTCGACCGGCCGGGGGCGGACGTTCTTATTGTGATCAGGGACAGACGATGGTCTTGGCAAAACTGTCGTCGCCTTCATAGGTGATTTTACAGGTCATGCCGACCTTGATGGCGCTGCGGTCGGCTTTCTTGCCGCCGACCCGGACCAAGGTTGTGCGTCCGTGGACCTTGGCCCGGACCGCTTTGCCCTTGTCCTTGAAATAGATCGCCATGCGGCGGCCCTTGGCGCGGATCTTGACGATCTTGCCATCGACGACCTGAAAGGACGCGGCCCGCATCTCGACCTTGCCTCTCGGCTGGCGCAGTTTGGTGATGCGCGCGATCAGCCTGGGCGGGGTGGCATAGGCTTTTTTGATCAAGGCATCCAACCGGGAGGCATCGACCGGGATGATCAGGCGCTTGGATTTTTTCGCATCCCCAAGGTAGCCCTTGTCCCTTACGGTGCGGTTGAACGCCTGGCGCAGCACCGCGACCCGCGCTTTGGGCACGCCGGGGCCCGTCATGTAGGGCCGGCCGAAGGTGTTGACGCTGAACAACAGGGCGAGGATCGCCCGATCATCCGCGTTCTTCGCCAAGTCGAGCACCATGGGCACGTCGGGAAGATCGGGACTCTTTTCTAAATTCATCTGGAACAGGATGTTGACCTTCTTGTCCTCGAGCCATTGTTTCCGCCGGGTCTTCAGGCCTTGCCAGGAATAAATCACCCGGCCCTGCAACTCGCCCCGCTCCATGGCGAGGTCCACCTCCGATCCGCCGGGATAGCCGGCGACGACCTTGAATTTCATGCCGAACATATTGCCCAGCATGTGGGGCATCCAAGCCAGGATCGAGGTCGGCGCCGTGGCCCCCACGATCAGCTCCTTACTAAACAGGTCTTGATATTTCTCGATGCCCGAAGTGTGCCAAGCCACCGCGACGATGGGATCCTCGTTGGCGCTGCCGATCCAATTGAACTTGCGCGGATCGTATTTCGCGCGGGATTTTTTGCCCTCGAACAGGGGGTCGAAGATCGCATCGCGCTGCATGGTGCCAAGAAAGGTGCCGTCCTGGGGGGCCACGTTGTAAAGGAAGCCTGCTGCCCTGCGGCTGCCGGCGCCCGGCATGTTCTTGGCCACGATTTTCGGCTTGCCGGGAATAAAGCGGCCCATATGCCGGGTCAGCAGCCGGGCATAAGTGTCATAACCGCCGCCGGGGCTGGTGCCGATCAGCATGGTCATGGTCTTGCCCTTGAAGAATTCGGCGGCGGACGCGCCGCCGGCGACGAGGAGCACGCCGCACATAGCGGCGAGCGCAAGGCATTTCACCCTGGATGCTGTCGTGTTCAATGATCCCTCCCTGACCATGCATCGGGTCGTGGCCCCGATTGCGTTGACGACGCCCATGGGCGCGATCGAACCAGATTCGGTCGCCGCCGATCCTGCCCGGCCCGATCCTGCCCGGACAGCGTCAGCTTAGGCCGCCATCGGACGAAATGGAACCATTTGACCGCGTTGATTTCGCACCTTGGCCCGGCGCCCCTGCTCGATTGCCCTCCCTTCCGCGCCGTGATAGAGATGCGCCGCGCCCCGGCGGCCATGCCGCGGGGCTTGGTTCATTCTGACGGCGGCGCCATCGGTGATCACGACACTGGAAATTCTCGGCGGTTTCGTCCTTCTCCTGTTCGGCGCGGAATTCCTGGTGCGCGGCGCCGTGGCGCTGGCCCGGCGCCTCGATGTCTCGCCCATGGTCATCGGCATGACCATCGTCGCCTACGGCACCACCGCGCCGGAACTGGTGGTCAGCGTCGAGGCGGCGCTCGGCGGCGTGCCCGGCATCGCCGTCGGCAACGTGGTGGGCTCCAATATCGCCAACATCCTGTTGATCCTGGGGGCGGCCTCCCTGGTGCATCCCATCCTGTGCACGCCAAGGCTCATCTACCGCGACTCGTCGGTGATGCTGGGCGCCGCGTTCCTGTTCGTCGGCCTGGCCCTGACCGGCACCATCAGCCGCACCCAGGGCATCGTGATGATCGCCGCCATCGTTTGTTATTCACTTTACACCTACTGGGCCGAGCGGCGGCGCGGCCAGACCAAGGATATCCTTGAAAAAGAGGCCGAGGAGTTCAGCGAAGGGCCGCGATCGGTCTGGCTGGCGCTGTTGGCGGTGATCGGCGGCATCGTCTCGGTGGTGGTGGGCGCGCGCATCCTGATTTCCGGGGCGCTGACGGCGGCGCGGTACTTCGGCGTCGGCGACGAGGTGATCGGCCTGACCCTGGTAGCGGTCGGGACCTCGCTGCCGGAACTGGCCACCGCCATGGTGGCCGCCTGGCGGCGCCATACCGACGTCGCCATCGGCAACGTCATCGGCGCCAATATTTACAACGTGCTGGCCATCATGGGCGTGGTCTCGATCATCTCGCCGCTGGAAATCCCGGAACAGATCGGGCGCTTCGACATCTGGTTCATGCTGGCGGTGACCCTCGCCCTGCTGGTGGCGGTGGTGGCGTTCAAGGGCGTCACCCGCGGCGTCGGCGGCGTGTTCCTCGGCGCCTACGCGCTCTACCTGATGCTGCAGTATTACGGCCTCAGGGCGATCGGACTCTAGGCGCTGCGGCCTTGAATTGGCCGCCGCATTTGGCCATTCTCCCGCCATGACCGCGCAACCGAGAAACGCCCTTGTCACCGGCGGCGCCCACCGCATCGGCCGGGCCATAAGCCTGGGCTTGGCGGGCGCGGGTTATGGCGTTTGCATCCACCACCACGCCTCGGCCGCCGCCGCCCGGTCCCTGGCCGGCGAAATCACCGCCCAAGGGGGCCGTGCCGAGGCGATCGCGGCCGACCTCTCCAAGGAAGCCGAGAGCGCCCAGTTGATCGCCCGCGCCGGCGATGCCATCGGCCCGCTGGACGTGCTGGTCAACAACGCCGCGCGGTTCGAGCGCGACGAGATCGACAGCGCGACGCGCGACAGCTGGGACCGTCACATGGAAGTGAACCTGCGCGCGCCCTTCGTCCTGATCCAGGCATTCGCCGGCGCGCTGCCGGAAGATGTCGCCGGCAACGTGGTGAACATCGTCGACCAACGGGTGCGGAACCTGACCCCCCACTTCCTCAGCTACACGCTGTCCAAAGCGGGCCTTTGGACCCTCACCCGCACCCTTGCCCTGGCGCTGGCGCCGGGCGTGCGCGTCAACGCCATTGCCCCGGGGCCGGTGCTGGCGAGCCCGCGCCAAAGCGCCGATAGCTTCCGGCGCCAGGCGGAGGCGACGCCGTTGGGCCGCGCTGTGACCCCCGAAGAGGTCGCCAAGGGCGTCCTTTTCGTGCTGGAGGCCGGCGCCCTCACCGGGCAGATGATCACCCTCGATTCGGGACAGCATCTCCACTGGGCGGCGCCCGGCAGCCCGGAGACCGAAGAATGACGGCCCGGTCCGGGAGGCCGGCCGCCGGCATTGCTAAACGCCCATCGACCGGCTCCGGTCCCATGGTGTATAAAGGCGCGGCCCCTTCACCGACGCTTTGTTTGGCGAGTTCCGATGCCTAGAAATTCCAAGGTTCAACCGCTTCGTCCGCCGCCCAGTATCACGCCCGGGCCCGACGGAATCCGCAAGGTGTTCATCAAGGACATGGTCGGCGCTTGCGCGCTCGGCATCCACCGGCACGAAAAAGAGGCCCGCCAGCGGGTCCGGATCAATATAGAGCTTTCGGTCATCGACATGGGACCGCCGCCGGACGATCACATTCACCAGGTCGTCTGCTACGAGGATGTCGCGGACGATGTCCGCCGCCTTTTGGATGGGTCTCATATCCACCTGGTCGAGACCCTGGCCGAGAGCATCGCGGTGGCGTGTTTCAAGGACGAACGCGTGGTGGCCGTGCGCGTCCGGGTGGACAAGCTCGACGTCTTCGACGATGCCGAAAGCGCCGGGATAGAAATTTCAAGAATTCGCTCAAGTCACTGAATTCCCGTACAAAGCCTGGCAACAACCAGCGCTGGGAAGGCCCCGAAAGTGTCTATTAGCACGGCGAATCAAGGCCAAGTTGTACACAAGTTTACCTGGAACGATTAAAAGGTAACCACGCTCCTGGCTAAAATACCTATCATCATCTTGATAAGCCTTGACAAATTATTTTTGATTTAAATTCAATATGTTATAAAAACTGCCTATTTTTTCGGCAAACCGGTCACGGTGTAAGGGTCTCTAAGGTCCGACGCGCGATCCGTATCTTTATCCACAAGCTTTTCCACAGGTTCGGTGGATAGTCCCTGAGGGTTTTCGAGCGGCCGCCGTGGTCGCCACGCCGGGACCCATTGACGCCGAACCCTGAGGCTTCAAAATACCGCCCATGGCCAAGGACAACACCGATCGCAAGGCGACGACGACGCCCACCCGGCGCCAAGGGGCGGAACTGATCCGGGCCGAGCTCGCCACCCTGCCTCATCGCCCCGGCGTCTACCGCATGATCGACGCCAAGGGCGACGTGCTTTACGTGGGCAAGGCCAAGAACCTGCGCCGACGCCTGTCCGCCTATCGGCGGCCGGACCGGCTCGGCGCCCGCATGGCCCGCGTGGTGGCGGCGACCCGGGCGCTAGAAATCGTCACCACGCGCACCGAGGCCGAGGCGTTGTTGCTGGAAAGCAATCTGATCAAGCGGCTCAAGCCGCGTTACAACGTGCTGCTTCGGGACGACAAGTCTTTCCCGTTCATCATGATCACCCGCGACCATGAATGGCCGCAGATCACCAAGCACCGCGGCGCCCGGCAACCGGACCGGGAATATTTCGGCCCCTTCGCCTCGGCCGGGGCGGTTAACGCGACCCTGGCCCAATTGGCCCGCGCCTTTCCCCTGCGTTCGTGTTCCGACGCCATCTTCGAGAGCCGGACGCGGCCCTGCCTGCAATACCAGATCAAGCGCTGCACCGCGCCCTGCGTCGGCCGCATCGCACGTGAGGACTATCTCTCCATGGTCGACGAGGTGCGCGAATTCCTGCGCGGCAAGAGCCGCGCCATCCAGGACCGGCTGGTGGACAGGATGCGCGCGGCGAGCGATGCGCTGGATTTCGAGGCGGCCACCGTCTACCGCGACCGCATTCAGGCCTTGACCCGCATCCAGGGCCACCAGGACATCAATCTAGCTAACCTGGGAGACGCCGACGTCATCGCGCTCTACCGCTCGGGCGACGCGTGCTGCGTCCAGGTGTTCTTTTTCCGCGCCGGCCAGAATTTCGGCAACCGCGCCTATTTCCCGGTCGTTCCCCGGCAAACCGACGATGACGATATTCTGGAGAGCTTCATCGGCCAGTTCTACGCCCACCATATGCCGCCGTCCCTGGTGCTCTTGAACGCGCCGATCCCCAACCCCGGCCTGGTGGCCGAGGCGCTGGGGCTCAGGGCCAAACGCAAGGTGACCCTGTCGGTGCCGCGGCGCGGTTCCCGCAAGGCGGCGGTCGCCCAGGCCGCGGCCAATGCCGAGCAGGCGCTGGCCCGCAGGCTCGCCGAGAACGCCTCCCAACGGCGGCTGCTGGACGGGGTGGCCGAGGTCTTCGCCCTGGCGGAAACGCCGCGACGGATCGAGGCCTATGACATCAGCCATATGGGCGGCACCGGCGCCGTCGGCGCCATGGTGGTGGCCGGACCCGACGGCTTCATCAAAAACGCCTACCGCAAATACAATATCCGCGACGACGCGGGCACCTTGGCGCCGGGCGACGATTACGGCATGTTGCGCGAGGTGTTGATGCGCCGATTCTCCCGGGCGTTGAAGGATGAGGCGCGCAACGTCCCCGGCCAATGGCCCGACTTGTTGCTGATCGACGGCGGCCGAGGGCAACTCACCGTCGCCGAGCAAGTGTTCGCCGACCTCGGCATCGACGGCGTGGCGCTGGCGGCCATCGCCAAGGGGTCCGACCGCAACGCCGGCAGGGAGCGCTTTTTCCTGCCGGGACGCCCGCCCTTCAGCCTGGATTCCCGCCATCCGGTGCTCTACTTCCTGCAACGGCTGCGCGACGAGGCCCACCGTTTCGCCATCGGCGGCCACCGGGCCAAGCGGTCGCGCGCCATTTCCCGGTCCGAGCTCGACAAGATCCCGGGCATCGGCAGTGCCCGCAAGCGGGCGCTGCTCAATCATTTCGGCGCCGCCCGGGCGGTCGAGGATGCCGCCATCGAAGACCTTGCCAAGGTGGAGGGCATCTCCGGAACGGTCGCCCAACGCATCTATGATCACTTCCACGAAGTCCCATAGGACGGTAAGCTACGGCGAATGCGTGCCCCCCGGGCCGCGCCTCGCAAGCGGTTCAAAGCCATGGTGACCACCCTCCCCAATCTTCTTACCCTGTCGCGCATCGGCGTGATCCCCCTTTTGGTGGGCGCGTTCCTGCTCGATAAACCGCTCGCCAATTGGCTCGCCTTCGCCCTGTTCACGGCGGCGGGGCTCACCGACTTTCTCGACGGTTATCTGGCCCGGTCCTGGGACCAGGTGACCCGTTTCGGCCGCTTTCTCGACCCCGTGGCCGACAAGATCATGGTGGCGGCGGTGTTGTTCATGATGGTGGCGCGGGACTGGATCACCGGCTGGCTGGTCCTGGCCGCGCTGGTCATCCTGATCAGGGAGATCCTGGTGTCCGGGCTCAGGGAGTTTCTCGCCGAGATCAATATCGGCGTGCCGGTGAGCCGGCTGGCGAAATGGAAGACCGCCCTTCAGATGATCGCCGTCGCCCTGCTTCTTCTGGAGGATGCGGGCCCGCCTGCCTTGATGGTGCGCGACATTGGCACCTGGGGGCTGTGGATCGCCGCCGGGCTCACCCTGATCACCGGTTACGATTACCTGCGGGTCGGCATCGTCCATTTGACCGAGCCCGGCGAACCGGTCGGCGACGGGGACCGCGCCACCACCACCGGGGAACCCGGCGAAGGCGATGGCGATGGATCGGACCAAAAGCAACCGGGCCAGGGGGGTGGCGAGTGAAATTACTCTATTTCGCCTGGCTCAGGACCCGCATCGGCCGCGCCGAGGAAGAGGTCGACCCGCCCACCGACGTGGCCAACGTGGAAGACCTTCTGCGCTGGCTCCAGGGACGCGGCGCGGGTTATGCCGAAGCGCTGGCACGGCCCGATCTGGTGCGGGTCGCCGTCAACCAGGAATTCGCCGCCCGCGACACACCGGTCGCCCGCGACGACGAAGTGGCGCTGTTTCCACCGGTGACCGGCGGCTGACCAGGGAGGATGGGGTGGCGATCCGCGTCCAGGAAGACGATTTCGACATCGGCGCCGAGATCAAGGCGCTGACCCTGGGCCGAACCGAGATCGGCGGCGTCGCCAGCTTTGTCGGCCTGGTCCGGGATTTCGTCGATCCCGGCGCCGGCCAAGAGCCAACCGCCATCCGCGGCATGACCCTGGAACACTACCCCGGGATGACCGAAAAGATGTTGTCACGCATCGAAGACGAAGCCAACCGGCGCTGGACCCTGGACGCCACCCTGATCATCCACCGGGTCGGCGCCTTGGCCCCCGGTGACAACATCGTCCTGGTGGTCTGTGCCGCGGCCCATCGCCAAGACGCCTTGCAGGCGTGCTCCTTCCTGATCGACTGGCTCAAGACCCAGGCCCCGTTCTGGAAAAGCGAGAGCACCGCGGCGGGCGAACAATGGGTCAAGGCCAAGGAAAGCGACGATGCCCTCGCCGCCCGCTGGCAAAAGACTTAAGGCAACGGGGCAATTTCCGGGAATTTTCACCCATTCGATGGGCGGCCTGGGGCGCCGGAAAGGCCCGCTCAGGCGGCCGACGAGGCTTTATCATTGCCGGCGGCACGCACCAACTTGTCGTAATCCCCGATCAGCGCCCGGGTGATGTCGCCGACGGTGAAGATTTGGCCGTCAATCTCGCCCACCGGGGTCACTTCGGCGGCGGTTCCGGTCAGGAAAACCTCTTGGGTGCGGGCCAGTTCCTCGGGCGCGATATGGCGTTCCACCACCTCGTACCCGCGGGCGCGGGCCAGTTCCATGACCGTGCGCCGGGTGATGCCGTCGAGGAAACAATCGGGCAGCGGGGTATGGATCACCCCGTCCTGAACAAGGAAGATATTGGCGCCCGTCGACTCCGAGACGTATCCCCGGTAATCCAGCATCAAGGCGTCATGATAGCCCGCCGCCTCGGCCTCATGCTTGGCCAGGGTACAGATCATGTAGAGCCCGGCAGCCTTGGAATTGGTGGGCGCGGTGTCGGGCGCCGGCCGCCGCCAGATCGAGGTCTTGAGGCGAATCCCCTTGAGCCGATCCTCGGGATTGAAATAAGACGGCCATTCCCAGGCGGCGATGGCGACATGGATTTGGGTGTGCTGGGCGGACACCGCCATCATCTCGGAACCGCGCCAGGCCACCGGGCGAACATAGGCATCCACAAGGCCCTGGGTGGCGACCACCAGGTTGCACGCCTCATCGATGGCCTCGACGCTGTAGGGAATTTCGAACCCCAGAACGCGCGCCGAATTCACCAGGCGCTCGGTATGCTCGCGCAGCTTGAAAATGGCGCCGCCATAGACCCGTTCGCCTTCGAACACGCAGGACGCGTAATGCAGCCCGTGGTTCAATACATGCAAGCGAGATTCCCGCCACGGCACCAATTCGCCGTTATACCAGATGACTCCATCGCGGTCGTCGAAGGGCATGAGCGCCATGAGCCAATACTTTCAAAGGCTTACGAGGGTTTAGAAAGAACGTTGCGTTGACTAGCATTTGCGATCATATATGTCAACGTGACTGACTTAAAATCAGGTTTCAATCCCTTGTTCCTGCGCGAGGAAGACCTCCGCGAGGGCATGGAGCTGTTGTTTTTCGCCTACCGGGACTTCCTCGAGGAAGCCGACCTGGTGCTGGCCCGCCACAAACTGGGCCGCGCCCATCACCGGGCGCTGTATTTCATCGGCCAGCACCCCGCCATCACCGTCTCGGGGCTGCTCAAGCTGCTCAGGATCACCAAGCAGAGCCTGTCGCGGGTGCTCGCCGACCTGGTGGCGCTCGGCATGATCGAACAGACGCCGGGCCTTCGCGACCGGCGTCAGCGCCATCTCGCCCTCACCGCCAAGGGGATCGAGGTGGAGCGGGACCTGACCGCCCAGCAACGCGCGCTGCTGGCCCGCGCCTATCGCCAGGCGGGGGCCGAAGCGGTGGACGGCTTCCGCAAGGTATTGTTGGGCCTGATCACCGAAGGGGACCGCAGGGCACTGATGGCGCGCCGGGACCAGGCGGCGGAAACCGGCCAACCCGTAGCGGCGCGCGCGGGGGTCGGACGCGCCGGGCTTTGAGGCCGACGGGATTCGCCATGCCGCCCCTTGACCGCCAAGCCCAGATCGACCTCACCACCGATCCCCATATCCTGGTGGTGGATGACGACCGCCGCTTGCGCCAGCTCCTGAGCCGCTATCTCGTGGAAAACGGATTCCGGGTGACCACCGCGGCCGACGCCGCCCAGGCGCGGGCCAGGATGCTGGGGCTGGAATTCGATCTCCTGGTGCTGGATCTGATGATGCCGGGGGAAAGCGGTCTCGACTTCGCCCAGTCCCTGCGCGGTAAAGGTGCGGTGCCCATCTTGATGCTCACCGCCATGGGCGAGACCGAAGACCGAATCAAGGGCCTGGAGCACGGCGCCGACGACTACCTGCCCAAGCCCTTCGAGCCGCGCGAATTGGTTCTCCGGATATTGCGCATCCTGGAACGCGCCGAGCCGCACCCGGCGGCCGTCCGGTCGGTGACTTTCGGCGACTGCCGTTTCGACCTGGGACGCGATGAACTGACCCGTGGCGGCCAGTTGGTGCACCTGACGACCACCGAAGCCAGTCTCCTCCGGTCCCTGGCGCGGCGCGCCGGCGAGCCCCTCGACCGCGAGGCGCTGCGCCGGGCCAGCGGCGAGGCCGGGTCCAGCCGTTCCATCGACGTCCAGGTGACCCGCCTGCGCCGCAAGATCGAGCCCGACCCGAAGATCCCCCGCTACCTCTGTACGGTGCGCGGCAAGGGCTATGTGCTGAGACCGGATTGAGGCGGCGGCGATGTTTTCCATCGGCAAATTGTTCAAACGGGTATTGCCCCAGACCCTGTTGGGGCGCTCGCTGCTGATCATCGTTTCCCCCTTGATCCTGCTGCAGATCTTTTCGACCTGGGTCTTCTTCGAGCGTCACTGGGACACCGTTGCAATCCGGCTGGCGCGCGGGCTCGCCGGCGATATTGCCGCCACCATGGTGCTGCTGCGCGAGAATCCCGGACCCAAGGGACGCGAGGCCGCCTTCACCTTCGCCACTACCCATTTTCAGGTCCGCGGCTCGTTCAAGGAAAAGGCGATCCTGAAGAACGCGACGCCGCGGCCCAATGCCGGGCGCCTGGAGCGGGTGCTCCGCAAGGCGCTGTCCGACCGCACCAAGCGTCCTTTGGTGATCGACGCCGATTCGTTCGACCGCGACGTGATCATCGACATTCAACTCCCCGACGGCGTGCTCCACCTGATCGCCCCGCGCAAACGCCTGTTTACGTCCACCACCTATCTGTTCATCGGCCTGATGGTGGGAAGCTCGCTGATCCTGTTCGCCGTCGCCATGGTCTTCATGCGCAATCAGATCCGCCCCATCCGGCGCCTTGCCGCCGCCGCCGACGCGCTGGGCAAGGGCCGCGACGTCGAAGTGTTCCGGCTCCAGGGCGCGACCGAGGTGCGCCAGGCGGCGACCGCGTTCAACCGCATGCGGGACCGGCTCCAGCGGCAGGTGAGTCAACGCACCGAGATGCTGGCCGGGGTTTCCCACGACCTGCGCACGCCGCTGACCCGCATGAAACTGCAGCTGGCGATGCTGGGGGACACGCCCAGCGCCCAGGAGCTCAAAGCCGATGTCGCCGAGATGGAACGCATGGTCGAGGGCTATCTCGCCTTCGCCCGGGGCGAAGGCAGCGAACCCGTGACCCGGACCAATCTGCGCGACTTGGTGGAGGACGTGGTGGCCGCCGCGCGTCGTGCCGGCAACATGGTCGATTTCACGGCCGAGGGCGATTTGACCCTATCGGTCCGCAAGGAAGGCCTCAGGCGGTGCATTTCCAACCTGGTTTCCAACGCCACCCAGTACGGCACCCGCGCCGTGGTCAGCACCATCCGCAAGCCCGACTTCATCGAGTTGACCGTGGACGACGACGGGCCCGGCATCCCCGAGAAGATGCATGAAACCGTTTTCCGGCCGTTCGCCCGGCTCGATCAGTCGCGCAACGTCGAGACCGGAGGCGTCGGATTGGGGCTCACCATCGCCCGCGACATGGTCCATGCCCATGGCGGCGAGATCGCCTTGAGCGACTCGCCGCTGGGCGGCCTGCGGGCGCGCATCCGGTTGCCGGTGTAGCCCCGCTTCGCCGGCCCCTAGCGGCCGGGCAGCGAAAGCCCCTTCACCCCGCCAGTTCCCGGGAGCGCCGCGCCGCCGCTTGCACCGCGCGCACCATGAGCGCCTCAAGCCCGCCCGGGGCCATCAGCACCTCAAGCGCCGCGGCGGTGGTGCCGCCGGGAGAGGTGACCTGCTGGCGCAGGCGCGCCGCCGGCTCCGGCGAGAGGCGGGCGAGTTCCGCCGCCCCGGCGACGGTGGCCCGGGCCAGGCGCCCCGCCATGTCCTCTTCAAGGCCCGCCTCGCGGCCCGCCGCGGCCAGGCATTCGATCAGATAGAACACGTAGGCCGGCCCGGAGCCCGATACCGCGGTCACCGCGTCCATCAGGGATTCATCGTCGAGCCAGACCACCTCGCCGACGGCGCCCATCAGATCGGCGCACAACGCCTTGCCCGCCGCCGCGACGCGTTCGGTCGCGAACAGGGCGGTAATGCCGCGTCCGACCTGGGCCGGCGTGTTGGGCATGGCCCGGACAATCGCCGCCTCGGCGCCAAACAGCCCTTGGAAATAGGCCGTGGTCTTGCCCGCGGCGATGGAGAGAAACACCGTGCCGCCGCCGGCAAGCGCGCCATAGGCCGCGGCCTCGTCCATCACCTGGGGCTTGATGGCGAGCAGCACGAGATCGGGCGCCGCGCCGCCGTCGAGGGCGGCATCGGCATCGGCCAGCACCCGCACCCCAAGCGGCGCCAATGCCGCCCGCGCGTCACTGGCCGGTTCGACCACGGTGATCGCGTCGGGCCGGGCGATGGCCTTGTCCAGCCAGCCCCTGAGAAGCGCCGCGCCCATGCGCCCTCCACCCACCAGAAGGAGCCTGGGGCCAGCCTCGGTCACGACCGCTCAGGCCTCGCCGGCGGGGTCAATCAGGGCGCAGGCGATCGCATCCTCGACCGACTTGCCGCCCCAAATAACGAATTGGAAAGCGGGATAGAAACGGTCGGATTCCGTTATGGCGATGTTCACCAGTTCCTCGATCTGCGCGTGGCTCGGGCCCGGGGTGCCGCGCAACAGCACCGCATAGCGGAACATCGGCAGGCCGTCCTCGGGCGACAGGTCGAAATGGCCGAGCCAGAGGTTTTCGTTGATCTTCGCCAACAGGCCGCCGACCTCTCCACGCTTTGACTGGGGCACCCGCATGTCCAGCGCCAGAGAGAAGTGAATGGCCGCCGCCGCCTGGTGCCAGGCGAAGAACAGCCGGTAGTCGCACCAACGCCCGGCGACCTCCACGGCAAGCTCGTCATGGCCGACCCGCTGGTGGTTCCACTGGTTGGCGCCGATGACGTGCTCCACCAAATCGATGGGGTGGGCATCATCGGTTTCCATCTGATACAAGGATTCGGTCATCGCCACGCTGCCTCGAAAGTGGGATCGGTTACCATGGAGACGGCAGGACGCGGACCGTGAAAACCCCCCTTACGGATGGGGAATATTTCGGCATTCCACGACATATTGTGTTCTAGCCCCTCCAAACCACTACAGGATGTAGGGTGCCAAAATCACTTCGCGACCGCAAGGGGCGATTGGGCCTGTCTCGAAATTAGTTGTGGATAAGCGCCCGCGCCGGGTTCAGCCGCGACGGCGCCGGCCTCCGGCGGGGGTTGCCTTTTTGCCGGCGGCGGCGCGCGCCGGCTTGGCCGACGATTTGGCCGCGCCGCGTTTGGCCGGCGATTTTCGCGACCCCGCCGCCTCCAGCTTGGCCATCCGTGCTTGGAGGTCCTGGTTTTCCGTCCGCGCCTTGGCGGCCATCGCCTTGACCGCCTCGAACTCTTCCCGGGTCACCAAGCCTTCCCTGCCCATGACCGAGGTGAAGCGCTGCTTGAGAAGCTCCTCGGCCTCCTTGCGCATGCCGGCGGCGACGCCAAGGGCGCCCGCGGCGACGCGCGCGAGGTCATCGAGTATGGGATTTCGGGTCTGCATGGGATCCGTCCTTCTCCCCTTATGGCCCCCCTTATGGCCCGCCCTATTATGGGGCCTCGCCGCCGCGGCGGCAACCGGGGCCGGGGTGCCGTCATCGCCGGTTCATTTTGGCGGCTGCTTGTTGGCCATCCGCGCCAGTTCCGCCCGTGCCCCGGTATAGACGACGAAATATTTGACGCGCAGTTTGATCGCCGAGCGTAAAAGCTCCTTGGCCTTGTCGCGATCACCGTGCATGAGATGGTCCTGGGCCACGAAATAGTAAGCTTCCGTGAGTTTCTCGCGGCGCTTCCGCTTGCTGCCCTTACCGGCCCGCTTTATCGCTTCGGCGCCGCTCATCCGGCCGAGGTACATCGACACCAGCGGCCCGGGCCATCTCCGGAGATCGAGCTTTTCGACCGCTTCGCGCAGCGCCGCCCGGCCATCGGCGCCGGCGCGTGAACGGGCAAGATGGAGCCACACCAGGCGGAAAAGGTCCTTGGGCAGCGCCCGCACCGCCCGTTCCAGGTCCGGCACCGCGGCCCGGAAACGCCCCAGAAAAAAATTCGAGCGGCCGCGATTGAGATAGGCGGGCACGAAATCCGGCGTGAGACCAATCGCCGTGTCGAAATCGGCGAGGGCCAGGTCATGCTTTCCTTTCTTGCCGTGGGCCAGGCCCCGGCCGTAAAAGAAGACCCCCGTCCCCGGCTTGAGCCGGATGGCGGCGCTGAAATCCCTGATCGCCGCGTCGTGCCGGCCCCGCCGATAAAGGGCATGACCGCGACCGTACAAGACCTCGGCGGTGTTGGGCTTGAGGAGGAGGGATTCGCTGAAATCCTCGATCGCCTGGTTGAATTTACCCCTCTTGGAATGGGCCAGGCCGCGGTTGTAGTAGGCCGAGTGATCCTTCCGGTTCAGGGAAATGGCTTCGTTTAAATCCTCGATCGCCCAAGCCGGCTTACCCTTCGCGACATAGGCCAGGGCCCGGCTGCGATAAACCACCGCGGCCCGCGGCTTAAGACGAAGGGCGGAGTGGTAATCGGCGATGGCGCGGTCGAGTTCGCCCTTTTTGGCGTAGGCCTGCCCCCGGCGGTGCAGGACGGCGGCCGCCCCCGCATTGAGACCAAGGGACACGGTGTAATCTTCTATGGCGCGATCGATATCGCCCTTTTCGTCGTAGGCGATGCCCCGGTTGTAGAAGACCGAGGCGCTATGGGGGCGCAGGCGAAGGGCTTCGTTGTAATCGGTTATCGCCCGGTCCCATCGTCCCGCCTTGCCGAAAGCGACGCCCCGGCTTTGGAAGGCGGAAGCATCGCCCGGGTGGAGGCGGATAGCCTGGGAGAAGTCCCGGATCGCCAATTCGATCCGGTCCTTGGTCTTGGAGTAGATGAAGCCCCGGTTGAAATAGGCACGGGAATCGCGGGGGTTCAGGCGGATCGCCGCGCCGTAGTCCTGGATCGCCCGGTCGGTCTCGCCGCGATCGTCGAAGGCGTTGCCCCGAAGCATGAAAATAACGGCGAGGTCCTTGCCACCGAAGCGGTTCGATTGGATGACCCGGGTGCAGGACGCGACCCTGGCGACGGGCTTGGCCCGGTGGTTTTGGCAATGCTTTATGTCCCGGTTCAAATCCCCCCAGGAGGGCGCTGCCGAAACCAGCACAGTAATCGCAATGAAGGCCGCACCGAATTTAATGAGCATGTCCCATGACCATGATACGCAATGCTTTTCGTCGCCCATTCAACTTCCTGTATCCACCATTTACGTTAATGATTCTTGACCTAATTAAAAAGGGCCGATTTCACCCTGGTCGAAGCCGCCCGCGCGCGGCTTGCCGGGGAATTGACCGGCCGATGGAAGATAGATTCCCTCTCGGGCTTGCGGGCGGCAAGGCGCGCTTCTATTCTCCCGGGGGTAATTTCCGGAGTGGTCTCTACCCATGCCCCCCTTGCTGGCCCTACCCTTTCCCACCATCGACCCGGTGATCGTGTCCCTCGGGCCGTTGGCCATCCGCTGGTATGCGCTGTCTTACGTGGCCGGCCTGTTGATCGGATGGTGGCTCATGATGCGCCTCGCCGATCGCCCCCCGGCACCGGGCCAAGACCCCGTCGTGAGCCGGGCGATGGCCGACGATTTCCTGCTGTGGGCGACCTTGGGCGTGATCCTGGGCGGCCGGCTAGGCTACGCGCTTTTTTACAATTTCGCTTATTACCTCGACGACCCGCTGCGAATTCTCGAGGTCTGGAAGGGCGGCATGTCGTTCCATGGCGGGCTCCTGGGCGTCACCATCGCCACCGTCCTTTTCGCGCGGCGGCGCAAAATTCCTGTCCTCGCCATGGGCGACCTGGTCTGCCTGGTCGCGCCCATCGGGCTGTTCTTCGGCCGCATCGCCAATTTCATCAACGGCGAACTTTACGGCCGGCCCAGCGACGTCCCATGGGCCATGGTGTTTCCCACCGACCCCTTGGGGCTGCCGCGCCATCCCAGCCAGCTCTACGAGGCGGCGCTGGAGGGGATCGTGCTATTGTTGATCCTGTTCCTGCTCGCCCGCTTCGCCCATGCCAGGGCGCGCCAGGGCCTGATTACCGGCGCCTTCTTTTTGGGCTATGCCTTCTTCCGCTCCCTCGCCGAGCTATTCCGGCAACCGGACGCCCATATCGGCTTTCTCACCGCCGCAACCACCATGGGGCAATGGCTGTCGGTGCCGGTTGCCGCCGCCGGGTTGGTGTTCATCTGGGTGGCGCTGACACGCCGCGCCGAGCGGTCGTGACCCCCCTTGCCCGCGTCATCGCCGAGCAAATAGAGACCACGGGGCCGATGCCGGTGGCCCGCTTCATGGAACTGGCGCTGAACCATCCCCAGTTCGGCTATTACCGGACCCGCGATCCCTTGGGCGCGGCCGGCGACTTCATCACGGCGCCGGAGACCAGCCAGATGTTCGGCGAGATGATCGGCCTCTGGAGCGCGGTGGCGTGGGAGGCTCTCGGCGCCCCCACCCCCTTCACCCTGGCCGAACTGGGGCCCGGCCACGGCACGCTGATGGCGGACGCACTGCGGGCCGGGCGCACCAAGCCCGGCTTTGTCGAGGCCGCCCGATTGCATCTTGTTGAAACCAGCCCGCGTTTGCGCGCCCGCCAGGCGGAAACCCTGGGCGGCTTCGATCCGGTGTTCCACGACGATGTGGCGGGCTTGCCCGACGGCCCGCTGATCGTGCTCGCCAATGAGTTTTTCGACGCCCTGCCGGTGCGCCAACTGGTCGCCACCGAGGGGGGGTGGGCCGAGCGCTGCATCGATCGCCAACCCGGCGGCGACGGCGGCTTCACCTTCACCATGGGGGACCAGGCCCCGGTGGCGGACCTGCCGCCCATTGCCGCCCCGGGGGCGGCGCCCGGCACCATCTTCGAAGTATCCCCCGCGGCCCAGGCCGTCGCCGGCGAACTCGGCGGCCGCTGCGCGCGCGCGCCGGGGGCGGTGTTGATCATCGATT
Source organism: Alphaproteobacteria bacterium (assembly GCA_004356985.1). GTDB lineage: Bacteria > Pseudomonadota > Alphaproteobacteria > SMXQ01 > SMXQ01 > SMXQ01. Next base: position 18,070 of record SMXQ01000156.1, read on the forward strand.
ACGGCCACGCGGCGGTGGCGATGGGGGAGACCCTTCAGGCCGTGCGCGGGCACCGATATGCCGATCCCCTGTCCGATCCGGGCACCGCGGACCTGACCGCCCATGTCGATTTCGGCGCCCTTGGCCGGTGTGCGCGCGACGCCGGGGCCACCGTCTTCGGGCCCATCGGCCAAGGGCGGTTTCTCTTGTCGTTGGGGATCGCGGCGCGGGCGAAACGGCTGATGGCGGCGGCAAGCGCCCAACAGGCCGACGACATCGAGGCCGCGTTCCAGCGCTTGCTCGCGCCTTCGGAAATGGGCAATCTGTTCAAGGTGATGGCATTGGCCTCCCCGGACGCCGAAGCCCTGCCTGGATTTACCGCATAACCGCTATCCCGCCACGCGATGCCCATGGACCAATCCCTCCCCCCCGTCATCCGCGACCCCCGCCTGGACGCCCATGACGGCCTGGTTCATGGTTTCTTCAGCCGCGCGGGCGGGCTCAGCACCGGCATCTATGCCTCGCTCAACACCGGGCCGGGTTCCGCCGACACGGCCGCCAATGTCGCCGCCAACCGCGACCGTGCCGGCGCCGCTCTCGGCCTCGGGCGGGGGCGCATCATCACCGCCCATCAAACCCATTCCGCCGACGTGGTGACGGTGGAGACCCCCTGGCAGATGGGCGCGGCGCCCCGCGCCGACGGGCTGGTCACCCGGGTGCCGGGGTGGGGCCTGGGGGTATTGGCCGCCGACTGCGCCCCGGTCCTGTTGGCCGACAACGAAGCGCGCGTCATCGCCACGGTCCATGCCGGCTGGCGCGGCGCCCTGGCCGGCGTGATCCAGGCCACGGTCGACGCCATGGTGGCGCTGGGCGCCCGGCCGCGCCGGCTCACCGCGGCCATCGGGCCCTGTATCGGCCAGCCCTCCTACGAGGTCGGCGCGGAATTCCCCGCGCCTTTCCTCGACCAAAATCCCGCCAACCAGGTTTTTTTTCGTGCAGCGCCCAGGGAAGCCCATTACCTTTTCGATCTGGGCGGCTTTGTCGCGGCGTGTCTGGTTCGCGCCGGGCTGAGGCCGGTGCCGCCGTCCACCCTGGACACCTGCGTCCTCAAGGACCGGTTTTTCAGTTACCGGCGTTCGGTCCTCGACGGCGAGCCCGATTATGGGCGCAACATATCGGTGATCGCGCTTTCGGAATGAGCCCATGCCCCACATGATCCATTTCATCACCGCCCTGGTCCTTGGCCTCATGGTGAGCTGTGTTCTTATCTAGATTTATCTTACCCGCGCCGGCGGCGCGCTGGGCGGCCATGGTCGCCTGTCTTTCGGTGGCGGCCTGCGGCGCCCTGCCGCAGCCGTTTTCCCGTGATGGGGACGTCGACAACCCCTTGCTGGCGCCGGGTGCGCACGCCGGCATCAACGTCGTCACGGTGGCGGGAACGCCCCATGGCAAATTGATTGCCAGGGAAGTCGCCCAGGCCTTCCGTGACGAGGACTTTGCCGCCCAGGCACAGCCCGGCCTGAGCGCCGGGTATACCCTGGTGGGCCGGGCCACCATCGGGCCGGCCAAGATCAAGGCCAAAACCCGGGTACGGCTGCTCTGGCTGGTTCTCAATCTCCGGGGCCGGCCCGGCGGCATCCACCACCAGGAACTCACGGTCGACCGCGCCGCCTGGGATCGGGCCGAGGCGCCTCTTTTCAAACGCCTGGCCCGGGACGCGGTCGCGGGCTTGGCGCCGCTGATCTCCGGCGCCCGCAACATCCCCGTCACCGAGACCCAGTCGATCACCGTCTTCGACGTCGACGGCGCCCCTGGGGACGGCCGCGTCGCCCTGCGCCGGTCGCTTGCCTTCGAGCTCAGGAAACTGGGTTACCGCGTCGCCGAATCCGTCGTCCGCGGCGCCACGCCCATGGTGATTCTGGGCGCCGTCAAGATCACCCCCGCCGACAAGGGCGCCACCCAGCGCGTCGAGATCACCTGGACGGTTCTGGCCGCCGGGGGCCGTGTCCTCGGCACCACCAAACAGATCAATCATGTGAAATCGGGTAGCCTTACCCGCTTTTGGGGCGTCACCGCGGCGCTGGCGGCGCGGGCCGCGGCGCCGGGAATCACCAAGATCATCGGCGGCGCGGCGACGGCCCCGCCCGCCGCGCCATAATCACACCGCCGGCTCTAGACAGGCGTTGCCACGTCTTAGCCTCGCTGATAGAGTGCGCGCGCCCGGCGAGGGGGACGGCGGCGGGTCTCCGGGGCAACCCCGGCAGATGCCCAATTCGTTTTACTCAGGGCAAAAAATGAAGCTGATTTCGTGTAATTCCAACCGGCCACTGGCGGAAGCCATGGGGGCGTGCCTCCGGATGCGCCTGACCCAAGCCGACGTGCGCCGATTCTCGGATATGGAGATCTACGTGGAGATCCTGGAGAACGTCCGCGGCGAGGACGTCTTCGTGATCCAGTCCACGTCATTTCCCACCAACGACAACCTCATGGAATTGCTGATCATGCTGGACGCGCTGAAGCGCGGTTCGGCACGCCGCATTACCGCCGTTATCCCCTATTTCGGCTATGCCCGCCAAGACCGCAAGACGGCGCCCCGGGCCCCCATCTCGGCCAAACTCGTGGCCAACCTGATCACCACCGCCGGCGCCGACAGGGTTCTCACCCTGGATCTGCATGCCGGCCAGATACAGGGCTTTTTCGACATCCCGGTGGACAACCTCTATGCCGAGCCGGATTTTTCCAAGGATATCCGGTCCCGCTACGACGGCGAGCCGATCACCGTGGTGTCGCCGGACATCGGCGGCGTGCTGCGCGCCCGCGGCATGGCGCGGCGGCTCGATGCCGACCTGGCCATCATCGACAAGCGCCGGGAAAGGGCGGGCGTATCGGAAGTCATGAATATCATCGGCGACGTCAAGGACCGTTGCTGCATCATGATCGACGACATCGTCGATTCCGCGGGCACCTTGTGCAATGCCGCCCAGGCCCTGACCGAGGCCGGCGCCAAGAGCGTTGCCGCCTACGTGACCCACGGGGTGCTGTCCGGCGACGCGGTGGGGCGGGTGTCGGCCTCGTCCCTGGAAAAACTGGTGGTCACCGATTCGATCCTGGTGACCGAGGCGGTGCGGCTTTCCAATACCATCGAACAGCTCACCATTGCCCCGTTGATGGCCGACGCCGTCAGCCGAATCAGCGACGAAAGCTCGATTTCCAGCCTGTTCGACTAAAAATCGCATTCCGCACTGTTCAAATCCGGCGATTTGCCGTATAGGAACCCGCGCAAACGCGACGGCACCCCTGGAGGCCGGCGCTCGAACCAGGAGACATGACCCATGGCCGACGTCAATTCGCTCATCGCGCGCGCCAGGGACCGGGCCGGGAAGGGGGCCGCCCGGGCCATACGCCGCGAAGGATCCATCCCCGCCGTCATTTACGGCGGCAAGGAATCCCCCATCATCATCTCTTTGGACACCAAGGGGCTCCACCGTCAGTTGGCGCAAACGGGGTTCTTCACCACGCTCACCGATATCGACCTCGACGGCACGGCGCACCGGGTATTGGCCCGCGACGTGCAATACCATCCGGTCACCGACCAGCCGATGCATGTGGACTTCCTGCGGGTTTCGGAAAGCACGCAAATCACCGTGGCGGTCCCGGTGGTGTTCGAGAACGAAGAGGAATGCCCGGGCCTGCGCCGGGGCGGCGTGCTCAACATCGTGCGCCACGAGGTGGAGGTCGTCTGCCGCGCCGACGCCATCCCCCATGCGCTCATGGCCAACCTCGCCGAGCTCGAAATCGGCGACAGCATCCATATCTCCATGATCGGGCTTCCCGACGGGGTGGTGCCGACCATCGCCGACCGCGACTTCACCGTGGCCACCATCGCCGCGCCCACGGTGGTGCGCGACGAGGCCCTTGAGGCCGCCGCCGCCGAGGGCGAGGAAGTCGAAGAGGGCGAAGAGGACATCGCCGCCGAAGGCGAAGAAGGTGCCAAGGCCGAAGGCGAAGAGGGCGCCGCCGCCGAAGGCGAAGAGAAGGGCGACAGCAAGGGCGGCGGCAAGGGCGCCTGAGCCTCCCGGTTCCAGGGATCTTGAGCCATGCATCTGCTGGTGGGGCTGGGCAACCCCGGCGCAAAGCACAGCCGCAACCGGCATAACATCGGCTTCATGGCGGTGGACGAAATCGTCCGCCGCCATTCCTTTGGCCCCTGGCGCAAGCGCTTCGAGGGCCGATGCGCCGAAGGGAATTTCGACGGCGAAAAGATCCTGGCCCTCAAGCCCGATACCTTCATGAACGAATCGGGACGCGCGGTGGGGGCGGCGGTGCGTTTCTACAAGCTCGAACCCGGCGATCTCACCGTCATCCACGACGAGATCGACCTGGCGCCGGAAAAGGTGCGCTTCAAGTTGGGCGGCGGCCATGCCGGCCATAACGGAATCCGCGACATCGCCGCCCATATCGGCGCCGATTTCGCGCGGGTCAGGATCGGCGTCGGCCACCCCGGCTTGAAAGACCGGGTGACGGGCCACGTGCTCGACGATTTTTCCAAGGCGGAATTGCAATGGGTGGCGCCGCTGCTGGCGGCCATTGCCGAGGCCGCCCCGCGCCTGGCCGCGGGGGACGGCGCCGGGTTCTCCAATCGCCTGGCCATGATCCTCGCGCCCAAGGAAGCCGAGCCGCCCGCCCAGCATCCCGGCGGCCGGGACTCCGGCTGATGGGCTTCAACTGCGGCATCGTCGGGCTTCCCAACGTCGGCAAGTCGACGCTGTTCAACGCGTTGACCGCGACGGCGGCGGCCGACGCCGCGAATTACCCGTTCTGCACCATCGAACCCAATACCGGCCAGGTCACGGTACCCGATCCGCGCCTGGAGAAACTTGCCGCGCTGGCCGGCTCTGACCGCATCGTTCCCACCCATCTGGAGTTCGTCGATATCGCCGGCCTGGTGGCGGGCGCGAGCCGCGGCGAGGGCCTGGGCAACCAGTTCCTCGGCCATATCCGCGCGGTCGACGCCATCGTTCATGTGCTGCGGTGTTTCGAGGATGACGACGTCACCCATGTCGCCGGCTTGGTGGACCCGGTGGCCGACGCCCAGGTGGTCGACACCGAACTGATGCTGGCCGACCTCGAAAGCCTGGAACGGCGCGCCGAAGGGCTGACCAAACGGGCCCGGGGGGCGGACCGGGAGGCGGCGGCGACCCTGGCCCTCGCGGAGCGGGCGATCGCCGTCTTGAGGGACGGCACCCCGGCCCGCGCGCTGGACCTCGGGGCCCTGGAAAAGCCCCTCTTCCGCGCCCTGCAACTGCTGACCGCAAAACCGGTGCTCTATGTCTGCAACGTCGACGAGGGCGCGGCCAAGGGCGGCAATGCCATGACCGAGGCCGTCGCCGCCATGGCGGCGACCCAAGGTGCCGGGATGGTCATCATATCGGCGGCCATCGAGGCGGAGGTGGCCGAGCTTGGCGACGCCAAGGAGCGCGCCGCCTTCCTGGCCGAGATGGGGTTGGAGGAACCCGGGCTCAACCGCTTGATCCGCGAGGGCTACCGCCTTCTAGGCCTGATCACCTTTTTCACCGCCGCACCCAACGAAACCCGCGCCTGGACCGTGCCGGCGGGCACCCGGGCGCCCCAGGCGGCGGGGTGCATCCATACCGATTTCGAACGCGGCTTCATCGCCGCCGACACCATCGGCTTCGACGATTACGTCGCCCTGGGCGGCGAACAGGCGGCCAAGGCAGCGGGCAAGATGCGCACCGAGGGCAAGGATTACGTGCTTGCCGAGGCCGACGTCATCGAGTTCAAATTCAACGTCTGACGGTCCCGCCAGGCAATTGCGCGGGCCGCGGCGAACCACTACAATCGCCGGCGATTTCAAGCCCCGGCCGTGGCCCGGGACGCCAAACGTGTGATCGTTCCATCGATCGAAAACAGGGAGAACCCAACATGGGACAAAACGTGACACTGACCTCCGCCAACGGATTTGAGCTCGACGCCTACCGCGCCGACCCCGAGGGCACGCCCAAGGGCGCGGTGGTCATCATTCAGGAAATCTTCGGCGTCAACTCCCACATCAGGGAAGTCTGCGACGGCTACGCCGCCGACGGTTACGTCGCCATCGCACCGGCCCTGTTCGACCGGGTCGGCAAGGGGATGGAGTTGGGCTACGATCCCGCATCCCAGGAAACCGGCAAGAGCACGCGGGGCCAACTCAATTGGGACGACTCCCTCGCCGACACGCAAGCCGCCGCCGAGGCGGTGCGGAATTCCGGCAAGGTCGCCGTCATCGGCTATTGCTTCGGCGGGTCGATCGCCTGGTTGGCGGCCACCCGGGGCGATTTCGACGCCGCGGTATCGTATTACGGCGGCAATGCCGCAGACTTCGCCGACGAGAAGCCCAAATGCCCGATCATCTGCCATATCGGCACCGAGGACCGGGGCATCGGTTCGGAGAAGGTGGAAAAGATCAAATCGGCGCGGCCCGAAGTGCCGGTCTACCTGTACCAAGGCGCGGGCCACGGTTTCAATTGCGACCAACGCGGCTCATTCCATGAGGAAGCGGCCAAGACCGCGCGCCAGCGCACCCTCGACTTCCTGGCCGAGCACATCGCCTCCGAGACGGTGAGCGCTTAGTCTTTTTGCATCATGCTTGGCCCGGCCGGCGGCCCGGTGGGCTTGCCGGCCGTAATTTTTGGACCGCCGCCCGCCATCACCCCCCAAGCACCCGCCCGGCGACGGCGTCGAGCCGCGCGCACACCGCCGGGTCGCGGACCTCGGGCGCCGTGATCAGCGCCTGGTCCAAGGCCCGGTGGCAGCCCTCGGGACAGGGATCCGGCGCGTCGGTCAAGGCCGGGGCCAGCGCGCCGATAAGCCCGCGGGCGGCATCGGCATTGGCCGCCATAATGGCCACCACGGCGTCCACGGTCACGTCCTCGTGGCCCTCACGCCAGCAATCGTAATCGGTGACCATGGCGATGGCGGCGTAGCACATCTCGGCCTCGCGGGCGAGCCGGGCCTCGGGCATATTGGTCATGCCGATGACCTGCGCCCCCCAGGACCGGTAAAGCTCCGATTCCGCCAGCGTCGAGAATTGCGGCCCTTCCATGGCAAGGTAGGTGCCGCCGCGCTTGGTCGGGATCCCCCGGGCCCGGGCCTCGGCCTCGACCATCGCCCCCAGCCGGGCGCAGACCGGGTGCGCCATGGAAACGTGGGCCACCATGCCGGTGCCGAAGAAGCTCGCCGGCCGGGCCACGGTGCGATCGATAAACTGATCGACGATGACGAAGGTGCCAGGCGCCAATTCCTCGTCGAGCGAGCCCACGGCGCTGATCGATAGAATCTCGGTGACCCCGGCACGCTTCAGCGCATCGATGTTGGCGCGGTAATCGACGGCGCCGGGCGGGAGCCGGTGGCCGCGTCCGTGGCGCGGGCAGAACACCACCTTTTTGCCGCCGATCCGGCCAAACAGGAAATCGTCGGAAGGCGTCCCGAAGGGGCTTTCCACCGCCCGCCAGCTGGTGTCGATCAGGCCCTCGATCTCATAGAGGCCGGACCCGCCGATGATGCCGAGAACGGAGTCCCTAATCGCCGCCACGGGAGGCCTCCCTTCCTCATGCGGCCCCTTAGTGAAGATCGGACCAGATTTTGCGCTTGAGCGCATACAAAAGCGCCGTCAGCACGAGCAGGAAGAGGATCACGGACCGCCCCATGGACTTGCGCTCTTCCAGTTCAGGCTCCGCCGCCCAGGCCAGGAAGGTGGTCACGTCCTTGGCCATCTGCGCCACCGTGGCCTTGGTGCCGTCCTGGTACTCGACGGCATCGGCGGCAAGCGGCGGCACCATGGCGATCTGGGCGCCGGGGAAGTACTTGTTGTAGAACATGCCCTCGGCCAACTTCACGCCCTTGGGCGGCTCATCCTGGTAGTTCGTCAACAGCGCATAGAGGTAGTCGGCGCCATGGGGGCGCGCCTTGGTCATCACCGAAAGGTCCGGCGGGAAGGCGCCGTTATTGGCGGCCCGGGCGGCATTCTCGTTGGGGAACGGGTTCTTGAACTTATCAAAGGGCTTGCCCTTGCGGATGAACATCTCGCCGGCTTCGTTGGGGCCGCCCTGCATCTCCACGCTAGCGGCGATGGCCTTGACCTGGTCTTCGTTGTAGCCCAGCGCGGAGAGGTTTCGGTAGGCCACCTGGTTGAGCGAATGGCAGACCGAACAGACCTCCTTGTAGACCTGGAAGCCGCGTTGCTGCGCGGCCCGGTCGAAGGTCCCGAAGAGCCCATTGAAGGACCAGTCCTGGGCCTTGGGCTTGGGCGCCTCGGCAGACCACAGGGGGCCGGCAAGGGCGAACCCGAGGGCAAGGGCCCCGAAGGCAAGGGCCCATCGAGAAAGGACAGCGGCGCGGCAGGCCGGTTTGACGATCGTCATGGGCTCACTCCCCACTCTCGCCGCGGTCCCTGAGCACCGGTTCGGAGATGCTTTCGGGCAGGGGCCTGGTTTTTTCGAATTTGGCCAACAAGGGCATCAGCACCAGGAAATAGGCGAAATAATACGCCGTGCCGATCCGGCCGATGATCAGCGGCCAGCCTTCGGGCTTGTTGGCGCCGACCCAGCCCAGCACCACGCAGACCACCACGAAGATCCAGAACAACTGCTTGGTGATGGGCCGGAACCTGGCCGAGCGCACCGGCGACCAGTCCAGCCACGGCAGGGCGAAGAGAATGAGGATGGAGCCGAACATGGCGATCACACCGGCCAGTTTCGCTTCCATCAGGACGATCCCGGTGAACGGAATGGCGATATCGGGCACCGATCGCAGGATCGCGTAGTACGGCAGAAGATACCATTCGGGCACGATTTCCAAAGGGGTCAGCAGCGGGTTGGCGGGCACGTAGTTCTCGGCCTCGCCCAAGGCGTTGGGGGCGAAGAACACGATGCCCATGTAAAAGATCAGGAAGACGCCGAGCCCGTAGAGATCCTTGATGGTGTAATAGGGGTGGAAGGGGATCGAATCCTTGGCCGATTTGCGGTCGATGCCCAGCGGGTTGTTGGAGCCGTGGGTATGGAGGGCCCACAGGTGCAGGAAGACCACGCCGATGATGACGAAGGGCAGCAGGTAATGCAGCGAGAAGAAACGCTGCAAGGTCGGATTGCCGACCGAGAAACCGCCCCACAGCCAGGTCACGATGGCGTCGCCGATCAAGGGAATGGCCGAGAACAGGTTGGTGATGACCGTCGCGCCCCAGAAGCTCATCTGACCCCAAGGCAACACGTAACCCATGAACGAGGTCATCATCATCAGCAGCAGGATGACGATGCCGAGCCACCACAACAATTCCCGGGGCGGCTTGTAGGAGCCGAAATAGAGCCCCCGGAAGATATGGATATAGACCACCAGGAAGAACATCGAGGCGCCGTTCATATGCACGTAGCGGATCAGCCAACCGTAATTGACGTCGCGCATGATGCGTTCCACCGAATCGAAGGCATGATCGACGTGGGGCGTGTAGTTCATGGCCAGCACGATCCCCGTGACGATCATGATCACCAGCACGATTCCCGCCAGGGAACCGAAATTCCACCAGTAATTCAGGTTCTTCGGCGTCGGGTATTCATTGAGCTCATGCTCCATGAAAGTGAAGATGGGCATCCGGTAATCGATCCAGTCCTTGGCCTGTTCGATGATGCCGGGTTTGCCCTTCGTCGACGATGCCGGGGGCGGCTCGCTGGGCGCGGTCATGGCGGTTCCTTAGGTTAGCCTATGCGCAGGGTGGTCTCGTTGAGAAAACTATACTCGGGCACCTCGAGGTTGTTGGGCGCCGGCCCCTTCCGGATGCGCCCGGAAACATCGTAATGGGAGCCATGGCAGGGGCAGAACCAGCCGCCGTAGTCTCCCCGGGGCTGTCCGGTTTTCTGGCCCAGCGGCACGCAACCGAGATGGGTGCAGATGCCGACCAAGACCAGCCATTCGGCTTTCTTGACGCGGTCCTTGTCGGCTTGGGGATCGGGCATCTTGGCGCCGTCGTCGGCCCGGGCCTGTTTGATCCGTTCGGGCGTGCGGCGGTCGACAAAGACCGGCTTGCCGCGCCATTTCACGGTGATCCGCTGGCCCGGCTCGATGGCCTTGATGTCAAGCTCCACAGACGACAGCGCCAGGGTATCGGCGGCCGGATTCCAGGTGTCGATAAGCGGCCACACGGCGAGACCGGCGCCGGCGGCCCCCACCGTGACGGTGGCCAAGGTCAGGAAATCCCTGCGCGTCTGGGAATCGTCGCCGGCCGGGCCTTGGGGGGCGGTGCCCTCTGCGGTTTGTGACATCTCTCAAATTCCCTTTCACGATCCACCCGGGGAGGCGGGGACGGCACATCCACCGTCTCATGGGTGGCGTCGGTGGCTGAGGGTGTAATATAAAATCCACGGCAAGCAAAGTCCTATTCTGGCCGGGTAATACTCAATAATTCAATAATTCACGGCGAAAGGCCCTGGTGATGCGTGTCGCGCTTTTCCAGCCGGATATCCCGCAAAATGCCGGCGCCATCCTGCGGCTCTGCGCCTGCCTCGGCGTCGGGCTCGACATCATCGGGCCCGCCGGTTTCGTGCTCACCGACGCCAAGCTCCGGCGCGCCGGCCTGGATTACGCCGCCCACGCGGTGCTGACCGCCCACGACGGCTGGGCGGCCTTCACAGCCGCCTTGGCGCCCGACGGCCGCCTTGTGCTGCTGACCACCAGCGGCGATACCGATTACCGCGCCGCCGCCTACCGCGCCGACGATATCTTGGTGCTGGGCCGGGAAAGCGCCGGCGTCCCCGATTTCGTCCACGAGGCCGCCCAATTGCGGCTCACTATCCCCTTGGCGGCGGGAATGCGCAGCCTTAATGTGGCGACGGCGGCGGCCATGGTGCTGGGCGAGGCCCTGCGCCAGACCGGCGGCTTTCCCGGCGACACTCCGGCGCACAGGCCGTGAAGGCCCGGGCTTGCGCCGCCCTTGAACAGGTTCACCACCGATCGGGAGAAATCGAGCCTTGGCCACCGACCCCGCACTTAGACAGGACACCGCGCGCCAATGGTTCCAAAGCCTGCGCGACCGCATCTGCGCCGCCTTCGAGCAATTGGAGGACGACCTCTCGGGCCCGGCGCTCAAGGCAGTGGGGGACGCGCCGGCGGGGCGGTTCGAACGCACCCCTTGGACCCGGGATGCCGCGGGCGGCGCCGGCGAAGGCGGCGGCGGCGTGATGGCGGTGATGCGCGGGCGCGTGTTCGAAAAGGTCGGCGTCAACGTGTCCACGGTCGAAGGCCGGTTCACGCCGGAATTCGCCGCCCAGTTTCCCGGCGCCCAGGAGGATCCCCGATTCTGGGCTTCGGGCATATCGCTGGTGGCCCATCTGCATTCGCCGCTGGCGCCCGCGGTTCATATGAACACGCGCCATATCGTGACCGCCAAATCCTGGTTCGGCGGCGGCGCCGACATCACCCCGATGTTTCCCGAATCCGACCATGCGCGGGCCGACGCGGCGCGCTTTCACGCGGCCCTCGAAGCCGCCTGCGACGGAGCCGATCCGGCCTATTACGAAAAATACAAGGCCTGGTGCGATAGCTATTTCTATCTGCCGCACCGCAATGAGCGCCGGGGGCTGGGCGGGATTTTCTATGACGACCTGGACAGCGGCGACTGGGATGCCGACTTCGCCTTCACCAAAGCGGTGGGGGAGGCTTTTCTCGGCTGCTATCCGCCGCTGGTGGCGGGGCGCATGAACGCCGCCTGGACCGAGGCCGAGCGCCGTCAGCAACTGATCCGCCGGGGCCGCTATGTTGAATTCAATCTGCTTTACGACCGCGGCACCCAATTCGGACTCAAGACCGGCGGCAATACCGAAGCGATCCTGATGTCCCTGCCGCCCCAGGCGATCTGGCCTTAGAGCATTTTCCGGCCCATTCGAAGCGCCGGACCGGAATAAGCCTTCGGCCGGGATACGGCGGCGAAATTAAGTCAATTTTTACGAATCCTCGGCATAGGTGTTTATTATTATTGCTTTTTCCCCTCGACCAGGGGAAAGCGGCGAAACGCGCCGGGGGGGCCTGGTCCAAGGATTGACGACCAAGGCCATGCCGACGAAGATCGAATCTCACAGCTCTCCCAATGGGGTGCAACCGGCCGATTCCCTGACCCGCAAGTTCGCCGGGGGGGCGGGAATCATCATCATCCTGACCGCCGTCTTCCTGGTGCATATCCACCAGCGCGAAATCTCCGACCAGACCGACCGCATCGCCGCCGAGACCAACCGCTACGTGATTCGGGCCCTGACCAACGGCCTTCTGGACAAGGCCATGCGGGTCTTCGACCTGGGCGTCATGGCCGACGAGCCGCGCCAATCCCACCCCGCCTACCGGGACCTGGATTCGGCGGTGCATACCTATCTTGCCGGCACGCCCATCCTCAAGGTCAAGATCTACGACACCGCCGGGCGGACCGTCTATTCAACCAACCCGGAAGAACTGGGGCAGGATTACAGCGCCAACCCCAGCTTCAAGGCGGCTCTCGCCGGCGGCGAACCCACCGAGCAAGAGTACCGGCGCCGGTTCACGGCGTGGTCCGGTCCGCGGCAGAATATCTGGTTGTTGTCGGGCCACATGCCGATGCTGGCGGGGCATGACCACGGGGCGGTGATCGGCGTGATCAAAATCTACCGCGACCTGACGTTGCTCCGGTCGTCCATCGAACGGCTATCCATGAACACCACCTTGGTCATCGCCGGCGCCTTCATGCTGCTGTTCGTCCTGCTTGTGACCATGGTTTGGCGCGCCGAGCGCAAAACCCAGGCGGAGCACGAAGCCAAGCTTTCCCTGGCCCGCGCCATGGCCCAGGCGGAAGCCACCGCCAGGGAAAAAACCCAGTTCCTCGCCAATATCAGCCACGAGCTCCGGACCCCTCTCAACGCCATCATCGGCTTCGCCGAAATCCTCGGCAATGAGATCATGGGCCCGCTGGGGCATGCCTCCTACAAGGAATACATCGACGACATCGGAAAGTCCGGCAGGCATCTGCTCAACATCATCAACGAGGTGCTCGATCTGGTGAAGGCCGAAAGCGGCACCATGGTCATCGACGCCAAGCCGACCGACGTGGTCTCGCTCGCCAACAGCGTGAGCCGCAGCTTGGCGCCCGAGGCGGCTAGTTTCGGCAATACACTGACGGTGGCGCCCATCGGTGAGATCGGCGTCATCGAGACCGACGCCGGCAAGCTCCGCCAGGTTCTGATCAACATCGTCAACAACGGCCTGAAATTCACCCCCGAGGGGGGTGAGGTGCGCATCGAAATCCACCAGGATTCGGAAACCCGCGACCTGGTGATTCGCGTCATCGATAACGGCATCGGCATGAGCGCGGACGACATCCCGATCGCCCAATCCGCCTTCGGCCAGGTCCAGAACGTGTTCACCCGCACCCATAAGGGAACCGGCTTGGGCCTGCCCCTGAGCCGGTGCTTCACGGAAATCCTGGGCGGCGCTTTTCGCATCGAAAGCAAGCCCCAGGCCGGCACCACGGTGACCATCACCCTGCCGGAAAAGCCCCCGCCCAAAGCGGCTTCCCCCGACGGAGAAGATGCCCAGTTTTTGGGGCCTTGTATCTCAAGGGCTTAGGCCCCACCGCCTTCCAATGCGATGGCGTTACTGTACCAGTTTACTGTACCAGTTGCATGAACTTGAGTTCATGTTGAACGCTCCCTTTGTCCCCCCAACCTACGTTGGATTTTTCAAATGGCCCTGGGGGCCACGTTGAGAGTCGCGAGACCATATTGGGTAGGGAGGTATAGGCGAGAGCCGACATGACTCTGTGGAACGCCTCTGAGGGCCGTTACCTGAGTCATATTCGTATGAGGGGAGCTGATCGGTGGCCGGTGGCCATTCAACCTTGATGTCTAATGCCCTGTCGTGACGTCCCCGATTGTGCTGTTAACCTAATGTCTGCTTTTAGCCAAAAGCGGACATACTGAAGGTCTAAGCCCTCGTCGGTTTTCTTCCCTGTCGTCGTTGGCGTGGGCGCCTCCGGAAAATCGCCAGCCCAAGCAAGAAGGCGTGACGGCGCGGAGAATGATGGTCCCTGCTCAGCCAGGCAACGCCAGTTCC
>SMXQ01000157.1 GCA_004356985.1 Alphaproteobacteria bacterium
AGCGCGGCGCTGACCCTATCGCTCGGCGCCATGACCTGGCCCCATTTTTTGGTGCGCGGCATGCTCGCCGAGCAGCTCTACCGGGCCGAGCGGATTCTCGCCGGCCATCCCTACCACCGGCCCGGCCCGCCACCGGGCTAGGGGCGCTAACGCCTTGAGAGATAGGGAACATCGGAGTAGGTTCCGGGCACGTGACCGGGGGCCAGCGGCCTCTTGGTGAATGTTTTGACCGCCGAGCCGGATCCATAGCCGATGCCAGGTGAACCCCACGCCGATCCCCATCGCCCCAGGCCCGTGGTGCTGTGCGTGCTCGACGGCTGGGGCTTGGCCGATGACACCGACCACAATGCCATCGCCGCCGCTGAATTGCCCAACTGGCGGCGCTTCATGGCGGAGTCCCCCAACGCCCTGATCCAGGCCTCGGCGCTGGAGGTGGGCCTGCCGGTGGGCCAGATGGGCAATTCCGAGGTCGGCCACATGAACCTGGGCGCCGGCCGAATCGTCGGCCAGGACCTGGGGCGCATCGACGCGGGATTGCGCGACGGCTCCCTGGCCGCCAAACCGGAACTGGCCGCGTTCATCTCCCGTCTCCGGCAAACCGGCGGCACCTGTCACCTGATCGGGCTGATCTCGCCGGGCGGGGTCCATTCCCACCAGGACCAGATCGCCGGCCTCGCCCGGATCATCGGCAGCGCCGGCGTGCCGGTGGCGATCCATGCCTTGCTCGATGGACGCGACACCCCGCCCAAGAGCGCGCGCGGCTATCTCGAGAAGTTCGAAGCCGACATCGAAGGCGTGGCGGGCTCGGGCATCGTCACCGTCGCCGGGCGTTATTTCGCCATGGACCGGGACCAGCGCTGGGACCGGGTGGCGCGTGCCTACGACGTGATGGTTTGCGGGCGCGGCGAAACCGCGGCCGATGCCGCCGCCGCCCTCGATGCCGGGTACAAAGCCGGCCAAACCGACGAATTCATCGCCCCCACCGGCATCGGCGCCTATGGCGGCATGGCCGATGGCGACGGCATCCTCATGGGCAACTTCCGGGCCGACCGGGCGCGGGAAATCCTCGGCGCCTTGGTCGATCCGGGGTTCGACGGCTTTGCCCGCCCGGCATCGGTCGCGTTCGCCGCCGCGTTGGGGCTGACGGAATATTCCAAGGCGCTCAATCGGCACCTTGGGGCGCTGTACCCGCTGGAGGTCCTTAACGGCATCCTGGGCCAGGTGCTGGCCGAGGCGTCGCTCACCCAGCTGCGCATCGCCGAAACCGAGAAATACGCCCACGTCACCTTCTTCTTCAACGGCGGGGTGGAGGAGCCCTTCGCCGGCGAGCAACGCATCCTGGTGGCCTCGCCCAAGGTCGCGACCTACGACGAGAAGCCGGAAATGTCGGCGCCCGAGGTGACCGACAGGCTGGTCTCCGCGGTCGTGGGCGGGACATTCGACTTCATCTTGGTCAATTACGCCAACGCGGACATGGTCGGCCATACCGGGAATTTCGATGCCGCCGTCAAGGCGGTGGAAACCGTGGACCAATGTTTGGGGCGGCTTGCCCAGGCGGTCACGGCGGCGGGCGGAACACTGCTGATCACCGCCGATCACGGCAATGTGGAACAGATGATCGATGGCAAGGAAAACCAGCCCCATACCGCCCACACCACCAATGCGGTGCCCCTGATCCTGGTCAACCCGCCCCCATGGGTCACCGGCGTCGGCGACGGCAGGCTCGCCGATCTGGCGCCGACCATCCTGGCCCTGTTGGGCATCGACCAACCCCAAGACATGACCGGCCGGTCCCTGCTGGTGGCCGGGCGAGGCCAAGGTGAAGCCCAAGAGGCCCAGGCCAGTGCCTGACGGCCGCGCCCCGGGCCCCGGCGCTGGTGCTTCGGCCTGCGCCGCGCTCGCCCTCGCTTTGATCCTTTCGGCGCCCCTTGCCGGCGGGGCCGCGCCGGCCCAAGCCGAGACCAAGATCAAGGCCATCGAGCGCGCCATGGAGAACCAGCGGAGCCGCGCCGATGCCCTGGCCCGCGAAGCCGACGGCATCGCCCGGCAGACCGCGGCCCTGAGCCGCACCCTGGTGGATTTGGCCGGCGAGGCCCGTTCCCTGGAGCGGCGCACGGCCGACCTGCGGGCGCGGCTCGCCGCCATCGGCAAGCTGCGGCGCGCCAAGCAGGAAGATCTCAGGCGGGAACGCGCGCGGCTCGCCAAGCTTCTCGGCGCCCTTCAGCGCATCGCCCGCAACCCGCCCGAGGCGGTGCTGGCCTATTCCAGCTCTCCCCAGGATACCCTGCGCAGCGCCCTGCTTCTCCGGTCCATCCTGCCCCATATGGAAGCCCAGGCCGGGGCCCTCAGGTCCGAGCTTCAAGCCCTCCGGCGCCTGCGCAACGCCGCCGCCCGCCGCCAGGCGGCCCTTGCCAAAGCGGCCGCCAGGCTCGCCGCCAAGCGGCGAAAACTCGACCGCTTGGTGGCGCAGAAAAAACAGCTCGCCCGTGCCACCTGGGGCGAGCAACGGCGCGCCAAGGTTGCCGGCGCCCGGCTGGCGGCTACCGCCAAGAGCCTGCGCGGGCTGCTGCGCCGCATCGAAAAAGACCGCAGAAAGCTCCGGGTAAAGCCGCCCCCGCCGGCCATGGCCATCCCGCCATCGCCTTCCACGGCGCCCGAATACCTTGGCGAAACTCCGGCCAAGGTAAGGCGCCAACTTGCCCTCGGCCCAATTCCATCGATCCGTGGGGCGCGGGGGCGGCTCACCAGCCCCGTGGTCGGGCGGCTGGTCGGGCGCTTCGGGGCGAGGCCCACTATGGGCACCCGGGCCAAGGGACTCAGCTTCGCCACCGCGCCCGGCGCGCGGGTGGTCGCGCCCCATGGCGGATATGTGGTATTCGCGGGACCGTTTAGGGGGTATGGGTGGCTCTTGATCATCGATCACGGTGAGGGATACCATACCCTGCTCGCTGGGCTCGGCCGGATCGACGTGGCCGTCAATCAACGGCTGCTGGCCGGGGAGCCCATCGGTATCATGGCCCTGTCGGGGAAAGGAAATCCCCGGCTGTATTTAGAACTGCGCCGCAACGGCCGGCCCGTTGATCCCCTGCCATGGCTGGCGGCGGCACCAACCAACAAGGTAAGCGGATGAAAAGATTTGTGATTTTGGTGGCGTTGATCGCCGTCTTTGGAATGACCGGCCTGTCCGCCCATGGGGCCGCGGACACTACGAAGAAGGACAAGAACCGGGAAACCTTTCGCCAACTGGAACTGTTCGGCACCGTGTTCGACCGCGTCAGGTCCGATTACGTGGAAGACGTCGATGTCGAAAAACTGATCGAAAACGCGGTCAACGGCATGCTGTCCTCCCTCGACCCCCATTCCAGCTATCTCAACGAGAAGACCTTCCGGGACATGGAGGTCCAGACCCGCGGTGAATTCGGCGGGCTCGGCATCGAAGTCACCATGGAAGACGGGTTGGTCAAGGTGATGTCGCCCATCGACGACACCCCGGCCTTCAAGGCGGGCATCAAGACCGGCGACATGATCACCCATCTCGACGGCCAGCAGGTGCGCGGCCTGACCCTGCAGCAGGCGGTGGAAAAGATGCGCGGCCTGGTGGGCACCAAGATCAAGCTGACCATCCGCCGTGGCAAAAAGCAGCCGTTCAACGTCACCATCATCCGGGCGAAGATCAAAATCACCCCCATCAAGGCCCGAATCGAGGACGAGGACATGGGCTATATCCGCATCACCTCGTTCAACGAACAAACCACCATCGGCCTCAAGCGCGCCTTTGCGCGAATTTCCAAGCAAGCCAAGGGGGGGCTCAAGGGCCTGGTGCTGGACCTGCGCAACAATCCGGGCGGGCTCCTGAAGGAAGCCATCAGCGTCTCCGACGCTTTCCTCGACCGCGGTGAGATCGTCTCCACCCGAGGCCGGAAGAAGAACCGGGGCCAACGCTGGAACGCCTCCAAGGGCGACATCACCAAGGGCCTGGCCGTCGTCGTCCTGGTCAACGGCGGCTCGGCCTCGGCCTCGGAGATCGTCGCCGGCGCCCTTCAAGACCACCGCCGGGCGATCATTCTCGGCACCCGGTCCTTCGGCAAGGGTTCCGTCCAGACCATCATCCCCTTGCCCGGCCATGGCGCCCTCCGGCTGACCACCCAGCGCTATTACACCCCCTCGGGCCGATCCATCCAGGCCAAGGGGATAGAGCCGGACATCGCCGTCGAACAATTGCGTCTCGAGGAAATATCCGACGACGGCCGGCGGCGCGAAAAAGACCTGCGGGGCGCGCTCAGCGGCGATGGCGAAAAGGACACCAAGACGCCTCCGGAAAAAGACGAAGATGCCGAAAAGACCGCCGCCAAGGTCCGCGATTACCAACTGGTGCGCGCCATTTCTATTCTTCGCGGCATCGCTTTTTACAAGCGATCGGCCGACTGAATTCGGCACCGGAACGGATGCGTCAGGCAAAATCGACGGCACCCAGAGGCCACGCCCGGCAAATTAAGAAAACCGGGTTGAGCCCCCTTGCCGCGGTCTCTCTGGTGTTGGTGATGCTTGCCGGCGGGGCCGCCGTCTGGCTGCAGATGAGCGGCCCGCCGGAGCGCGGTCCGGGGGCGCCGGCGGTGGTGGTGAAGCTGTCACCGCCGCCCCAACCCGCGGCGCCCGCGCCACCGCCCGCCCAGGCCAAGGCGCCCAAGGCCAAGGCGCCCAAGGCCGCGCCGGCGGCACCGGCGACGGTCAAGGCGCCCGAGTCCGCGCCGGCGGCGCCCGCAACGGTAAAGGCGCCCAAGGCCGCGCCGGCGGCGCCGGCGACGGTCAAGGCGCCCGAGTCCGCGCCGGCGGCACCCGCAACGGTAAAGGCGCCCGCGGCCGCGCCGGCACCGCCACCGGCCGCGAAACCAATCGCCGCCGCGCCGCCGCCGCCGGAATCGGCAAAACGCGCGGCCCCGCCGCGGCGGGCCCCGGCCCCGGCCACCAAGGCGTTGGTGCCGGTGACGGCGGGCGGGGGATTGCGTCCGGCGCCGGACCCGGCGCTGGTGGAACAAACTCGGCTCGGCCTCCTGCCCCGGGTGTCGCCCGACGGCCGCAAGGCCTGGCAGACCTACGCCCGGCCGTTCGATACCGGTGACCGCAGGCCGCGCCTGGCGATTATCATCAGCGGGCTCGGTCTCTCCGGCGCCGCCACCGAGGCCGCCATCCAGCGCCTTCCCGGCGCCGTGACCCTGTCCTTCGCCCCTTATGCCAAGGGCTTGGCCCAATGGATCGCCCTGGCCCGCGCGGCCGGTCACGAGGTTCTCCTGGACCTGCCCATGGAGCCCCTCAATTTCCCCGCCAACGACCCCGGCCCCCATACCCTGCTGACCAGCCTGACGGCGGCGCAGAACAAGGTGAGGCTGCATTGGCTGTTGGGGCGGGTGACCGGCTATGTCGGCGTGGTCAACCGCATGGGATCGCGCTTCACCACGTCGGAAACCCACGTCCGGCCGGTGTTGAAGGAACTGGGGCAGCGCGGGCTGTTGTTCGTCGATTCGCGTTCCTCGCTGCACTCGGTCGCGGCGCGCATGGCCGGCGAGGTCGGCCTGCCCAGGGCCATCAACAATCGCTTCATCGACGCCGAGGTCTCCCGCGCCGCCATCGATACCCGGCTCAAAGAGATCGAGCGGATCGCCAAGACGGCAGGCTATGCGGTGGGGATCGGCTCGGCCTTCCCGGTCACCATCGACCGCCTTCAGCGCTGGGTCCAGACCCTGGAGGGCAAGGGCCTGGCCTTGGCCCCGGTTTCGGCACTGGTCAACACCCAGGGCAATTGAGCCGCCGGCCATGACCAGTATCGCCGACCTCCCTTACCGCCCCGGCGTCGGCATCATGCTGTTCAATGGCGCCGGCCTGGTGCTGGTGGCGCGGCGCATCGACATGGTGTCCGAGGCCTGGCAGATGCCCCAGGGCGGCATCGAGAAAGGCGAGCGGCCCATCGACGCCGCCTTCCGGGAATTGGCGGAAGAGATCGGCACCGCCAAGGCGGAAGTGCTGGCCGAGGCCGAAGACTGGCTCGACTACGATCTTCCCCCCGACCTGGTGCCAAGGCTGTGGCAGGGACGGTTCAGGGGCCAGACCCAGAAGTGGTTCGCCATGCGCTTCACCGGGGTCGATGGCGACATCGACATCGCCACCGAGACGCCTGAATTCAGCGAATGGAAATGGGCCGAACCGGCGGCGCTGCCGGACCTCATCGTCCCCTTCAAGCGCGACCTTTACGCCGAACTGGTCCGCCGCTTCGGCCACCTGGCGGAAGGACCGCGCGGCGAATCTTGAACCGCTTCACAAGCCCGGCGCTACCACCCGATGGATCGGCGAATTTCGCTCAAGCGGCGGCGTGGGCCAGGCGCCAGCGGCGCCACTGCATGACCCGCCAGGCCAGGGCCGAGAGCGCCCGCGCCAGCCAGCCATCGGCCTTCAGACCGGCGGCATCGAGGGTCATGGCCACGCCGCGCCCGACGATGCGCCGATTGTACAAGCCGTTGGCCAGGCCCTCGTAAGCGGCGGCACTGGCCCGCCGGTCGTAGGGTTCGCCCTGGTTATTGGCGGCCCAATAGGCATAGGACAACTCGTCGTCGTCGGATTCGGCGATCCGTCCCGCCACCACCTTGACCTTGGCCCAGCGCGAAGGCCGCTCGGCCTCCTGATAGCGTTGGAGATAGCTGTGAAACAGCTTGTAATGGCGGAATTCGTCATCGGCGATGCGCCCGCAGATGGCCTTGAGCACCGGCTCGTTCACGGCGTCGCCAAGGGCGCTGTAATACGACGAGGTGCCCACCTCCACCACGCAGCGCGCGACCAACTCGCCGGCCCGGCTGCCGCGCACCGAAGAGACGCGCTCGACGTCGATCCGATAGCCCCGCTGGAAGGTCGCGAAGCGCGCCGGAAAATCGAAATCCGCATCCGCCATCTCGGCCCAGCGGCCGAGCACGTCGCCGTGCTGGACCTCTTCGCGGGCCCAGTGGCGGGCGGCCTTCTGGAAGGCCGCGTCACCGGCGAAGACGTTGCACAGATAGGTGGCGTAATCGGCTGAATTTTTTTCCACCATGGCGGCCGCCTTGACCAGCTTGACGATATCCGCGTCCACTCGCGCGGGGTCGAACGATTCCCAGGGAATATCTTGCGGCGACCAATGGGCCATGGTGCGGTCCTCAAAATGGGCGCGCCATCAGGGCGCCCCCGGTAATGCGCGCGGCGGCGATCAGCCCTGTTGGGCGGCCATGACCTGCGCCTCGGCGACGCGCAGTTCGCGGGCCCGGGCGCGCGCCTCGCCAGGGTCGGCATCGTCGGTGGGGTGCTCCACGGCGGTGCGCGCCGCCACCAGGCGTTGCTCGGCCTGGGCGGCGTCGATATCCTCCACCGGCCGGGCCTCCTCGGCCAGCACGGTGCAGCGTTCCGTGGTGACCTCGGCGAAACCGCCAGCCACGAAGATACGGCGGATGACCTTGCCGTCGCCATGGATATCGATGACCCCGGGACGGACCTGGGAAATCACCGGCGCGTGTCCCGGCAGCACGCCGAAATCACCCTCGACCCCCGGCACCACCACCATTTCGACGGCTTCCGATACCAACAGCTTGGCCGGCGAGACCAGTTCGAATTCGACTTGATCGGCCATGGCTTTGCGGGCTCCCCCCGGTCAGGCGGCCTCGGCCGCCATTTTCTTCGCCTTCTCGACCGCGTCCTCGATGGTGCCGACCATGTAGAAGGCGGATTCGGGCAGATGGTCATATTTCCCCTCGACGATGCCCTTGAAGCCGGAAATGGTATCGGACAGCCCCACCAGGACCCCCGGCAAGCCGGTAAACACCTCGGCCACGTGGAACGGCTGGGACAGGAATCGTTGGATCTTCCGCGCCCGGGCGACGGTCAGCTTATCCTCTTCGGACAGCTCGTCCATGCCGAGGATGGCGATGATGTCCTGCAGCGACTTATAGGTCTGCAGCACCTTCTGGACGTCGCGCGCGATGAGGTAGTGTTCCTCGCCGATGACCCTGGGATCGAGCATGCGCGAGGTCGAATCCAGGGGGTCCACCGCCGGGTAGATGCCCAACTCGGCGATCTGGCGGCTGAGCACCGTGGTGGCGTCGAGATGGGCGAACGAGGTCGCCGGCGCCGGGTCGGTCAGGTCGTCGGCGGGCACGTAGATCGCCTGCACCGAAGTGATCGAACCCTTGCGGGTGGAGGTAATGCGTTCCTGCAGGGTGCCCATGTCGGTGGCCAGGGTCGGCTGATACCCCACCGCCGAGGGCATGCGCCCGAGAAGGGCGGAAACCTCGGACCCCGCCTGGGTGAAGCGGAAGATATTGTCGATGAACAAGAGCACGTCCTGGCCTTCCTCGTCGCGGAAGTATTCCGCCAGGGTCACGCCGGTGAGCCCCACCCGGGCCCGGGCGCCCGGCGGTTCGTTCATCTGCCCGTAGACCAGCGCCGCCTTGGATTCGCCGTCGAGATTGATGACCCCCGATTCGATCATCTCGTGATAGAGGTCGTTGCCTTCCCGGGTCCTCTCGCCGACCCCGGCGAACACCGAATAACCGCCATGGGCCTTGGCGATATTGTTGATGAGCTCCATGATGATCACCGTCTTGCCGACCCCGGCGCCGCCGAATAGGCCGATCTTGCCGCCCTTGGCGTAAGGCGCCAGAAGGTCGATGACCTTGATGCCGGTGATCAGGATGTCGGATTCCGTCGATTGGGCCTCGAAGTTCGGGGCCGGACGGTGGATGGGAAGGCGCTTGTCGGTCTCCAGGGGGCCGCGTTCGTCCACCGGGTCGCCCACCACGTTGATGATCCGCCCCAGGGTGGCCGGACCCACCGGCACGGTGATCGGGGCGCCGGTATCGACCACCTCCTGGCCGCGCACCAGGCCCTCGGTGGAATCCATGGCGATGGTGCGGACGGTGGATTGGCCCAGATGCTGCGCCACCTCCAGCACCAGGCGCTTGCCTTGATTCTGGCATTCGATGGCGTTCAGGATGGGCGGCAGTTCGCCGTCGAACCGCACGTCGACGACGGCACTGATGATCTGGGAAATCCGTCCTACGATTTTCTTTGCCATTGTGTTCTCCTGATGGCGTGGTCGGCCGCTATAGGGCCTCGGCCCCGGACACGATTTCGATCATTTCCGTGGTGATGGCGGCCTGGCGCTTGCGGTTGTAGCTGAGCTCCAGGCGGTCGATCATATCGCCCGCGTTTCGGGTGGCGCTGTCCATGGCGGCCATGCGCGCGCCGTGTTCGCCGGCATAGCTTTCCAGCATGGCCCGGTACATCTGGACGCCGAGATTGCGGGGCAGCAGGTCGGCCAGGATGGTTTCCTCGTCGGGCTCGAACTCATAGATGGCCGCCAGCGCGTCATCCCGCTTGGGTTCTTGGTCCTTTTCCTCTTCCTCGGTCCCCATGACCGGGAAGGGAATCAGTTGCTGCACCGTGAATTCCTGGGAAATGGCCGATTTGAAGCGGTTGTAGACCAAGGTGCAGACGTCGAATTCGCCGTCCTCGAACATCTTGGCGAGGCGCGCGCCGAGGTCATCGGCATCCTCGAAGAGGACGTGGCGCCGGGTCAGCCCCTCGACGGTGTCGACGATGATGGTCTCGAAGTACCGCTTGAGCCCGTCGCGGCCCTTGCGGCCGAGGCACAGGATCTTGACCTCCTTGCCGTCCGCCCGCAACTGGTTGATCCGCGCCCGGGCGCCGCGCACCACCTGTCCGTTGAAGCCGCCGCACAGGCCCCGGTCGGAGGTGACCACGACCAGCAGATGGGTGTGGTCCCGATCGGTCCCGGCGAGCAGTGGGGGGGCGCTCTGGGTTTCGCCAATGGAGGCGGCGAGAGAGCCCAGCATGCGCTCCATGCGCTCGGCGTAGGGCCTGGCGGCCTCGGCCTGTTCCTGGGCCCGCTTGAGCTTCGAGGCGGCGACCATTTTCATGGCCGCGGTGATCTTCCGCGTGGATTTCACGCTGGTGATACGAAGGCGAAGGTCTTTGAGATTCGGCATCGGGTTTCAGCAGTCCATGGCCGCGAATATCTAGGCGAAAGCCCGCTTGTATTCTTCGAACGCGGCGGCGAGGCCCTCCTCCACTTGGGACGAAATCTCGCCGGTGTCGCGGATCGCGGCGAGAAGATCGGCGTGGCTGTCCTTGAGTTTCGCCATCGCCCCTTGTTCGAACCGGGCGACGTCGGCGATATCGATCCCGTCGAGATAGCCGCGCACGCCGATGAACAGGATGACCACCTGCTCTTCCACCGGAATCGGGGCATATTGGGGCTGTTTCAGGAGCTCCGTCAGGCGCGCGCCGCGGGCCAGCAGCCGCTGGGTCGAGGCGTCCAGGTCCGAGGCGAATTGGGCGAAGGCTTCCATTTCGCGGTATTGGGCCAGTTCCAGCTTGATGGAACCCGCCACCTGCTTCATGGCCTTCACCTGGGCCGCCGAACCCACCCGGCTCACCGACAGGCCCACGTTCACCGCCGGCCGGATGCCTTTGTAGAACAGCTCGGTTTCCAGGAAGATCTGCCCGTCGGTGATGGAAATGACGTTGGTCGGGATATAGGCGGACACGTCGCCGGCCTGGGTCTCGATCACCGGCAGCGCCGTCAGCGAGCCCGAGCCGTGGTCGGCATTCATCTTGGCGGCGCGTTCCAGCAGCCGGGAATGGAGATAGAAAACGTCGCCGGGGAAGGCTTCGCGGCCCGGCGGGCGGCGCAGCAGCAGCGACATCTGGCGATAGGCGACGGCGTGTTTGGAAAGATCGTCGTAGACGATCACCGCATGCATGCCGTTGTCGCGGAAATATTCGCCCATGGTACAGGCCGAATAGGGCGCCAGGAACTGCAGCGGCGCCGGCTCCGACGCGGTTGCCGCGACGACGATGGTATATTCCATGGCGCCATGCTCTTCCAGGGTCTTGACGATCTGGGCCACGGTCGAACGCTTTTGCCCGATGGCCACGTAGATGCAATAAAGTTTCTTCGATTCGTCGTCGTCCTGGTTCAACTCGCGCTGGTTGATGAAGGTGTCTATGGCGATCGCCGTCTTGCCGGTCTGGCGGTCGCCGATGATCAGTTCACGCTGGCCCCGGCCGATGGGGATCAGGCTGTCGATGGCCTTGAGACCGGTCTGCATGGGCTCATGGACCGACTGGCGCGGGATGATCCCCGGCGCCTTGACCTCGACCCGGGAGCGCTCGGTATCCTCGATGGGCCCCTTGCCGTCGATGGGGTTGCCCAAGGCGTCCACCACCCGGCCAAGGAGCCCTTTGCCCACCGGCACGTCGACGATCGATCCCGTCCGCTTGACGGTGTCGCCTTCCTTGATGGTGCGGTCGTCGCCGAAGATGACGACGCCCACGTTGTCTTCCTCGAGGTTGAGCGCCATGGCCTTGATGCCGCCCGCGAATTCGACCATTTCGCCGGCCTGGACCTGATCGAGGCCGTAAATGCGGGCGATGCCGTCGCCGACCGAAAGCACCTGGCCAACCTCGGCAACCTCCGCTTCGGTGCCGAAATCGGCGATTTGTTGCTTGAGAATCGCGGAAATTTCCGCCGGCCGGATGTCCATCAACCGATCCCTTTCATGGAAAGCCTGAGTTTCTGAAGTTTCGTGGCGAGCGACGAATCGATCATCATCGAACCGACACGCACGACCATGCCGCCCAACAGCGCCGGATCGACCCGCGCTTCGAGCGCCACCTTGGAGCCGAGGGATGTCGCCAGCGCCTTGGTCACCGCATCCAAATGTTTGGCTCCCATGGCTTGGGCGGAGGTCACCTCGGCGGTCACTTCGCCGCGGCGCAAGGCCAATTGGGAGAGGAAAGCCGCCACCGTGGACCGCAGCGCGCCGAGCCTGCGGTTCTGTGCCAGAAGTCCCACGAACTTGACCGTGAGCGAATCGAACCCGGCCTTGTCCGCCAGCGCGGTCACCGCCGCGACCTGGGCGCCGCGGGTCAGCACCGGCGAGGAGACCAGGCGCGCGAAATCGTCGCTGGTCTCCAACATGGTCCGCAGCGCCCGCAGGTCGCCGGCGACCGCGTCAAGCACCTTGGCGGAATCGGCTAATTCGTAAAGAGCGCTGGCGTAACGCCCGGCGACGCCGCCCGCGTCTTTGGACTGGGATGGCACTAGGATTTGCTCCCGAATCGTAGAATGAGGCCTGGCCCTCCTGGCCTCGCCTGGAACCGGGGAACAACCGTCCCCGCCGCCCCTCCCGAGGCGGGCTTTTCGTAGCACACGTCGAACCCTGTTGCAACCGGTGAAGGGACGCCGGAAGTGTTCCAAATTATATATTCACATCAATGAGTTAGTGATGGCGTCACAGGAAGCTCACGGGATCCACATCGACCTGGACGCGAACCGCCTTGCCGGGCCGGACCCGGGCGAGCCAGTCGCGCAGGATGGGCTGGAGGCGGCGATCGCGCGCGCCCTTGACCAGGAAGCGGCGGCGATGGCGGCCGCGCAGCAGAGCGAGCGCCGCCGGCGCCGGGCCCAGCACCTCGAGACCGGGCCCCTCGGGCCGCGCCCGGCCCAGGGCCCGGGCGGTGGCGTCGACCTCGCCCTCCCGGGGGCCCGAGATGATCACCGCGGCGAGACGCCCGAAGGGCGGCATGTGGGCGGCTTTCCGCTCCGCCATTTCGGCGGCGACGAAGGCCGCGCGGTCGCCCGAGGCCAGCGCCGCCATGACCGGGTGTTCCGGCATGTAGGTCTGCACCAGCACCCGCCCGGGCAACTCCGCGCGCCCGGCGCGCCCGGCCACCTGGGTCAACAGCTGGTGGGTGTGTTCCGATGCCCGAAGGTCGCCGCCCGAGAGGCCGAGATCGGCGTCCACCACGCCGACCAGGGTGAGCAGCGGAAAATGATAGCCCTTGGCGATGATCTGGGTGCCGATCAGGATGTCCACCGCGCCCGACACCACCGCCGCGACGATATCGCCGAAGGATTGCGGTCCGGCCACGGTGTCGGAAGCCATGATGCATTGGCGGGCCTCGGGGAACAGGGCCGAGACCTCTTCGGCGATGCGTTCGACACCCGGTCCGCAGGCGGCGAAACTGGCCTCGGCCTGGCAATCGGGACAGCTTTCCGGGGGGCGCAGCGCGTAACCGCAATGGTGGCAGGAGAGACGCCCGGCAGCGCGGTGCTCGACCAGCCAAGCGGAGCAATTGGGGCATTCCAGGCGATGGCCGCAGGCGCGGCACAGGGTCAGCGGCGCGTAGCCCCGGCGGTTGAGGAATAAAAGCGCCTGTTGGCCGGCATCCAGCGTTTCGGCCAAGGCCGCGGCGAGCGGCGGCGACAACCAGCGGCCCGCCGGCGGCGGCGCGGCGCGCAGGTCCACCAGGTCCACCTCGGGAAGGGTGGCGCCGCCGATCCGCTCGGGCAGGTGAAGGGCGGTGTAGCGGTCCCGCGCCACGTTGACCACGGTCTCCAGCGACGGCGTCGCCGAGGCCAGCACCACCGGCAGCGCGCCCAGTTGCCCGCGCACCACGGCCATGTCCCGGGCGCTGTAGAAGACCCCGTCTTCCTGCTTATACGACCCGTCGTGTTCTTCATCGATGACGATCAGGCCGAGCGCCGCGAAGGGCAGGAACAGGGCCGAACGCGCGCCCACCACCACCGGGGCACGGTCCTCGGCGACCGCCCGCCAGGTGCGCCGGCGCCGCGCCGCGCCCAATTCCGAGTGCCACAATGCCGGGGCGCAGCCGAAGCGGGCCTCGAAACGTTCCAACCATTGCGCCGAAAGGGCGATCTCGGGCAGCAGGACCAGGGCCTGGCGGCCCCGGCGCAGGGTTTCGGCGATGGCTTCGAAATACACCTCGGTCTTGCCCGAGCCGGTGACCCCGTCGAGAAGGGTGACCGAAAACGCCTCCGCCCGCACTGAGTCGCGCAGCTTCGCCGCCGCCGCCGCCTGGGCCGGGGTCAAGGCCGGACCGGGGCGATCGGCATCGGGCGCGGCGAAAGGCGAGCCCGCGGCGAGGCGATGGACGGCCAAGGCGCCGGCCGCCGCGAGCCCCTTGATCACGCCGGCCCCAGCGCCGGTCTCGGCGCGGATATCGGCGGGCGTCCTGGGCGGGCCGGCGGCCAACAACTCGAGCACCTTGTGGCGCTGGGGGGTGGCCCGGAATCCCTCGGGCGGCGTCCAGCCGGGGACCCCGAGATAGGCGATCACCCCGGCTTCGGGGGTCAGCGCTTGGGGCACGCTCATGGCCATCTTCAGGACCGCCCCGGGCGGCGCCAGGGTATAGGCCGCGACCCAGTCGATGAAGCGCCGCATGACCGCGTCCAAGGGCGGGGCGTCGAGCACCTCGAGCACGTCCCTGAGCCGCGCCTCGTCGAAGCCGCCGCCATCGGCGTCGGCATCCCGGTCCCAGACCACGCCGAGCCGTTCGCGGCTACCCAGCGGCACCCGGACGAAGGCGCCCGGACGCAAGCCCGGCCCCGGGCCCAACTCTCGGACCGCCCGGTAATCGAGCGCCCCGGGCAACCCCAGGGGCAACAACACGCGCACCCGTTCCACCGCCGAGGTGCCGGGGCCGGGGACCGCATCGGAACTGGTATGGCCCTTGGGCATGGGCTACACTTTAACGACGGAGCGGCGGCGGCGCCAAGGGAACCCGCGCGCCGCCCGCCGATGCCACGCAACCCTTGGAACCGGACATGAAATTTTTCATCGATACCGCCGACCTTGACGAAATCCGCGACCTGGCCGCCACCGGGCTGATCGACGGCGCCACCACCAACCCCTCGCTGGTCGCCAAGGCGGGGCGCAAGTTCGAGGACATCATCGCCGAAATCTGCGAGATTCTGCCGGGCCCGGTATCGGCCGAGGTGACGGCGACGGATACCGAAACCATGGTGAGCGAAGGGCGCAAGCTCGCCAAGATCGCCGCCAACGTCACCATCAAGGTGCCGCTCACCCCCGAGGGGCTCAAGGCCTGCAAGATGCTCAGCGGGGAAGGCACCAAGGTCAACGTGACGCTGTGCTTTTCCGCCGGCCAGGCGATCCTCGCCGCCAAGTCGGGGGCGACCTTCGTC
This sequence comes from Alphaproteobacteria bacterium, assembly GCA_004356985.1. Taxonomy (GTDB): domain Bacteria; phylum Pseudomonadota; class Alphaproteobacteria; order SMXQ01; family SMXQ01; genus SMXQ01. The sequence goes on from SMXQ01000157.1 coordinate 15,047, forward strand.
TCGCCCTTCATCGGCCGGCTCGACGATATCGGCCTCCGCGGCATGGATTTGATCGACGACATCTGCACCATTTTCCGTGCCCAGGCCGCCTTCAAGACCGAAGTCCTGGTGGCTTCCATCCGTTCGGTGGGCCACGTCATCGAAGCGGCCAAGCTGGGCGCCCATGTGGTGACGATCCCGCCCAGCGTGCTGCGCGCGCTCTACCATCATCCGCTCACCGACAAGGGGCTGGCCGCCTTCCTCGCCGATTGGGAGACCACCGGACAGTCCATTCTCGACGACAAGGACTCGGCGAGTTCGGCGGCGGCTGAATGACCAGGGTCGGCAAGAAAAGCGCCCCCGCGGCGCCCAAGAAGACCGTCGCCCGGGTTCTCCGGGCGCCCGGCAAGACCCCCCAGGTCCCCGCGGCGCCCAGCAAGGCCGTCGCCCGGGCTCCCCGGGCGACGGATATCGGCGCCTTCCTCGCGGCCCATCCCGGCTTCATCAAGGATCACCCGGAAATCCTCGACGGCCTGGCCCCCGACCGGCGGGATCTCGGGGCCGGGATCGTCGACATCCAGAGCATCTTGATCCAGCGCCTGCGCGCCGACAACGCGCGGCTTCAGGACTTGCATGACGATCTGTTGGCCACCGGGCGCGCCAACCTGACCCGCCAAAGCCGCATCCACGGCGCCGTGCTGAGCCTGCTCGAGGCCCGCTCCTTCCGGGAATTGATGGAGGTCACCACCACCGATCTCGCCATCTTGCTCGATGTCGACGTCATCGTCCTTGGGGTCGAGAACGAGAACGGCATCGCCGAACGCTCGGTGTCGGGCATCCGCCTGTTGGAACCGGGCTGCGTGGAAAGGCTCATGGGCACCGGCCGGGACGTGATTCTCAACGCCGATATCAAGGGCGACAAGATGCTCTATGGCTCGGCCACCGGATTGGTGGCGTCGGAAGCGTTGCTGCGCCTCCACGCCAGCAATGAGGCGCCCACCGGCATCCTGGCCCTGGGCGCCCGCCACCGCCACCGCTTCGGCCCCGACCAGGGCTCGGAGTTTCTCGGCTTTCTGGCGCGGGTGCTGGAGCTTTGCATCCGCACATGGCTGGGCCTGCCCCGATCATAGGCCTGCCGGGGCGCCTGCCCCTCGACCCGGCGCTCGAAGCCGCGGTCAGTGACTGGGGCGCCTGGCTCGCCCATGAACGCCGGCTGTCGCCCCACACGCTCAAAGCCTACGGCCGCGATCTGGTCGATTTCCTCGAATTTCTCACCATGCATGTGGGCGGGCCGCTGACCCTGGCGGCCCTGGGCGACCTGGCGGCCGCCGACTTCCGCGCCTGGCTTTCGGTGCGCGCCGGGCGCGGCCTGGCGCGAAGCTCCACGGCCCGGGCCTTGTCCACCCTGCGCGGCTTCTTCCGCCGGCTGGAACGCCAAGACCTGGTGCACAACGCCGCCCTTACCCACCTGCGGACGCCCAAGGTGCCCCACGCGGTGCCCAAGGCGCTGAGCGAGCGCGAGGCCCTTTCGGTGATCGAGGCCGCCGCGACCCAGGCCAAGGCGCCATGGGTGGGCAAGCGCGATGCCGCCATCCTCACCCTTCTCTACGGCGCGGGCTTGCGCATCGGCGAGGCCTTGGGGCTCGACCGCGGCGAAGCGCCCACGGGCACCGCCATGCGGATTGTCGGCAAGGGCGGCAAGGAACGCCTGGTGCCGTTATTGGAAGTGGTGACCGACGCCGTCGCCGATTATCTCGACGCCTGCCCCCACGCCCTTGGCGCCCACGATCCCTTGTTCGTGGGGGTGCGGGGAAAGCGCCTGCAACCGGGCCAGGTGCAGGCTTTGGTGCGCGGCCTGCGGCGTGCGCTCGGCCTGCCCGAGACGGCGACGCCCCACGCGCTCCGCCATTCCTTCGCCACCCACCTGTTGGCCGGCGGCGGCGACCTGCGCACCATCCAAGAGCTTCTCGGCCACGCCTCGCTGACCACCACCCAGCGCTATACCGAGGTGGACATGGGGCGCCTCGCCGAAATCTACCGCGCCGCCCATCCCCGCGCGCGCGGGGGTTAGGCACTTACACCCGCCCGGCACTCGCATCGCCGCCGCCCATCCCCGCGCCCGCGCGCGCGGGGGTTAGCAACGCCGCCGGATCAGTCTTTGCCGGGCTTTTCGTCGCGGAAAAATTTGAACAATTTTCCCCTGGCCAAGGCGGCGGCGCGGGCCTCGGCGGATTCGAAGGCGGCGGCGGTTTTAGGATAGCGTTTCTTGATGCGCATCTTGAGAAGCCGGAAGCGCGGCTGGGTCTTGGCCAGCAGGATCAGCCCCACCAAAAGAAACAATATTCCCTGGAGGATGGGCAGGAACAGGCCGAGGAATCCGAGGGTGAGAAAAATCCAACCGCCTAAGACCAAGAACTTGCGCTTGCGGACCGGGGTCATGGCGCGGGTCAGGCGTGGATGGCGCGGCCGGCCACCGCCAGGGCCGCTTCCTTGACCGCCTCGTTGAGGGTGGGGTGGGCGTGGCAGGTGCGCGCCAAGTCTTCCGCCGAGGCCCCGAATTCCATGGCCAGGGCCAATTCGGCGATCAGGGTGCCGGCATCGGGGCCGACGATATGGACGCCCAACACCCGGTCGGTCTTGGCGTCGGCCAGGATCTTGACGAAGCCGTCGGTCTGGCCGCTGGCGCGGCCCCGGGAATTGGCCATGAAGGGGAACTTGCCGGTGGCGTAATCGATGCCCGCCGCCTGCAATTCCTCTTCGGTCTTGCCCACGGCGGCGGCCTCGGGCGCGGTGAAGACGACGCCGGGGATGGCGTCGTAATTGACGTGGACCGCCTGGCCGGCCATGGCTTCCACGGCGGCGATTCCTTCCTCTTCCGCCTTATGGGCCAGCATGGGCCCGGCGATCACGTCGCCGATGGCGTAGATGCCGGCGACGTTGGTCTGGAAACGGCGATCGGTCTTGACCCGGCCGCCCGCGTCCATCTCCACGCCGAGCCGTTTCAGACCCAGCCCGTGGGTATAGGGCACCCGGCCGATGGCCACCAAAACGGTGTCGCACTTGATCTCCTGGTGATCATTGCCGCCATTTTGACCCCCATGGGCCGGGGCCACGGTCAGGCTCACCCCACGGTTGGTGGTCTTGGCCGCCAGCACCTTGGTGCCTAAGCGGAATTCCATGCCCTGGCCGGTCAGCAGCCGCTGCATCTGCTTGGCGGCCTCGGCGTCCATGGTCGCCAAGATGGTGTCGAGAAACTCCACCACCGTCACCTTGGCGCCGAGCCGGCACCACACCGAGCCCAGCTCCAGGCCGATATAGCCGCCGCCCACCACCACCAGGTGCTTGGGCACCTTGGCCAGTGAGAGCGCGCCGGTGGACGACACGATACGGTTCTCGTCGATCTCCACGCCCGGCAGCCGGGCGACCCCGGAGCCGGTGGCGATGAGGATGTTGTCGGCCGTATATGCGGTGGCCTTGCCCTTGGCGGGCGTGACCAGGACCTCTCCCGGCGCGGTGATTGCGCCCTTGCCCCGGAGCCAGGTGACCTTGTTCTTCTTGAACAGGTATTCGATCCCCTGGGTGAGATCGCTGACCACCTTGTCCTTGTGGGCCAGCATGGCGGCGATATCGAGGCTGACGCCGCCGACTTTGATGCCGTGGGCGCCGAGGTTGGATTTGGCTTGGTGGTAAAGCTCGGATGAATGCAGAAGCGCCTTGGACGGGATGCATCCTACGTTCAGGCAGGTGCCGCCCAGCGCCGCGCCGGAATCCACGCAGGCGGTCTTGAAACCAAGCTGTGCGCCGCGGATGGCGGCGACATAGCCGCCCGGCCCGGCGCCGATGACCAACAGGTCGAAGGCGTTGTCGCGGCCCGCCATGTCAGACCTCCAACAGGATGCGGTCGGGCGCCTCGATGCACTGCTTGACCCGCACCAAGAAGGTCACCGCCTCGCGCCCATCGACCATGCGGTGATCGTAGGAAAGCGCCAGGTTCATCATCGGCCGCACCACCACCTGGTCGTCGATCACCACCGGCCGCTTGGTGATGGCATGCATGCCGAGGATGCCCGATTGGGGCGGGTTGAGGATCGGCGTGGACAACAGCGAGCCGTAAATCCCGCCGTTGGTGATGGTGAAGGTGCCGCCGGTGAGGTCGTCGATGGTGAGCTTGCCCGACCGCGCGCGGCTGGCGAGGTCGGCGATTTCCGCCTCGATCTCGGCGAAGCCCTTGGCCTCGGCGTCGCGCAACACGGGCACCACCAGCCCTTGCTCTGTGCCCACGGCGACGCCGATGTCGTAGTGGTTCTTGTAAACGATGTGCTCGCCGTCGATTTCGGCATTGACCGCGGGAATTTCGCGCAGCGCCACCACGCAGGCCTTCACGAAGAACGACATAAAACCGAGCTTGACGCCGTGTTTCTTGACGAAGTCGTCCTGGACGCGGGTGCGGATCTCCATCACCGCGCTCATATCCGCCTCGTTGAAGGTGGTGAGCATGGCGGCGGTGTTCTGGGCTTCCTTGAGGCGCTTGGCGATGAGCCGGCGCAAGCGGGTCATCTTGACCCGTTCCTCGCGCGCGCCGGTCTCGCGCACCCCCACCTCGCGCGCCCCCACCTCGCGCGCCGCTGGCTCGCGCGATGCCGGTGCCGGCGCGGGCGCTTGACCCCCGCCATTTTCCAGGAATGCCAACACGTCGCCCTTGACCAGCCGGCCGCCCTTGCCGGTGGCTGGGATCATGGCGGCATCCAGCCGGTTTTCCTCGACCAGCTTGCGCACGGCGGGCGAAAGCGGCATGCCGGGCATCGGCGCCGGCGCGGCAATGGGCGCGGCAGGGGCGGGCACGGCTTTTGCCTTGGCTGGTG
>SMXQ01000158.1 GCA_004356985.1 Alphaproteobacteria bacterium
ATAGGGCCCCAGCCACGGCGGCGACGGCGGCCAGAAAGAGCGCCATACGTTTGAGGTAAGGGGCCAGACTGAACATGTTTCCTGCCTGAGGATGCGCGGGGTTCAGCCTATGGCTTGGGCCCGCTTTGTGGCTGTTGGGGACGGGCGCGCGCCGGTCCGCTCCGGGGCAGGCGGCGACGTGACGGGAACGGCGTTCGCGTTCACCGGGTGAATACCAAGAGGTCTACACGGTTGGGGACGCCGTCGGCGACCTTGGAGCCCAACGCGCGGACATCGATTCGCGTGGCCTTGATGCCGCGCTTGATCAAATGGGAGCGGACCGCCAAGGCCCGGCTAAGGGAAAGGCGCCGGGCCTGGGAAAAGGTCTCGGCGTTGCCCCGGGCGTAGGCCTTGAGTTCGACCCGGAGCCTGGGGTTCTTGGTCAGGGCCGCCGATATCGGCCCGAGGATGGCTTGGCCGTCCGCTTCCAGGCGGGCCGAGCCCGGCACGAACAGGATGCGCCGCTTGGAGCCGCTGGCGATTGGCCCGAGTCTGGGGATGGACGCGACCTGCTTGGCCGGGCTTTTGGCCTTGGCCGGTGCCGTTTTGGCCAGCGGCGTGGAGGTCACCGGTGCGCGCGGCGCGGCGGCGACCCGCCGCGGGGCCGGGGTCGGCTTGGCCACGGCCTTGGGCGGTTCCGGGATCGCTTTGCGCACGGCCTTGGGCGGGGCCGGGATCGGCGGGACGGCGGCGAGCGGGGGCGCGGCGGTGGGTTTCGGTTTCTTCATCACCGTCGGCGGCGCCAGGGGCGGCGCTTTCAGCTTGGCGGTGGCCCGCGATTTGGGTTCGGGCTTGGCCGCCGGCATCGCCGCGGCGGGCGGCGGCGGCGCTTTCGGCTTGGCGGTGGCCCGCGACTTGGGTTTGGGCTTGAGCTTGGTCCGCGGCGGAACCACTACCTTGGCCGTGCGGCGCCGTTCACGGGTGGGCTTCGCCTTGGCCGGCGCGGATAATTTCTTCTTGGGTTTGACCCGGGGCTTGGCCGCCGGCATCACCACGGCGGGCGGCGGCGGCGCTTTCAGCTTCGCGGTGGCGCGCTTCGGCGCCATCGGCGGCGCGGCGACCATCCGGCGTATGGACCTTTGGGCCGGTTGACGCCGCGGTTTCCGTAGCTTGACGCGCTGCGGCCTCGTTCCCGGCCGCCGCAGGATGATGCGCTGTCCGGGGATGAAGGTGCTGCCGGGAAAAAGCAGTTCCCTTGGCCCGGGTGAGACCTCGCCGCCATCGCCGTCGAGCACCGAGAGGTCAACCTGGATCGGGTTTCCGCCGCGGTTGCCGATGACGAGTGTCCGATCCTGGGCCAGGGCCGCGCCGGCGATCCCGGTGAAGACCAGGGTGACGGCCACCAGGCCCGGCAGGGCAAGGATGGCGGCCCGCCGGAGCGATGTGGTGAAGGTCATGACAGGGCAACTCCCTCGGTAGGGGCCTGTTCGGGGCCGGGGCGATCCCGCATCGCGCCCGAAAACCCCAACCGCACAATAGACTAACGACGGCGGCGCAAACAACTGCCTTCCCCGGCCCCGGCCCCGGGGCCGGCGATGTCAGGGCGGCCCGGGTTCGGCCGCCTCGAGGATACGGCGCAAGTCCTCATGAAGGTGATCGTTGGCGGCGACCATGGATCCGGACTCCATCATGGCCGATCCGCCGCCCAGTTCCGAGACGAATCCACCCGCCTCGCGGACCAGCAGAACGCCCGCCGCCAGGTTCCAGGGGGCCAGCCCTTCGGACCAGTAGCCATCGAACCGGCCCGCTGCCACGTAGGCCAGATCCAGCGCCGCCGCGCCGAACCGGCGCAGGCTGCCGGCTTTGGCCAAGAGCGCCGCCGCGTGGGCGAGAAGCGCCTGGCGGCCGGACTCGTCAAGGGTGGGCCAGCCTATGGCGACCAGCGCTTCGGCCATGGCGCGGCGCCCCGAAACCCGCATGCGGCGGTCGTTGAGGTAGGCGCCCTGGGCCTTGTCCGCCCAATAGGATTCGTCGGTGAGGGGATTGTAGACGAGCCCGGCGATGATCTCCCGCCGCACCCGTCCCGCCGCAGTGAAGTTGCGCTCGACGGCGATGGAAATGCAAAAGCGCGGGATGCCATGGACGAAATTGTCGGCGCCGTCCAGGGGATCGACGATCCAGCGGTGCTCAAAGTCCCGGCCGGCGACGTCGCCGTCCACCGCGGTCAGAGACCCGAAATCGGGCCGCGCCCGGTCCAGTTCCTCCCTGAGCAAGGCCGCCGATTTGAGATCGGCGGTGATGACGAATCCGCCCGGCGCCTTGTAGGAGGCCTGCAGTTGCTCGACCTCGCCGAAGTCACGAATCAAGCCGCGGCCCGCCTTGCGGGCGGCCCGCTCCATGACGTTGATAAGGGGTGATTTGACGACCATGGGCGGATGACTAGCCCTTGGCGCGTTCCACGTAGGTGCCGTCGGCGGTCGCCACGACGATACGCATGCCGGTCTCGATATGGGGCGGCACCATGACCCGGGTGCCGTTGTCCATTTGCGCCGGCTTGTAACTGGAAGCGGCGGTCTGGCCCTTGATCACCGGGTCGGCCTCGAGCACGGTCATGGTGACCTGTTCGGGCAGGGCGATGGAGAGCGGCTCCCCTTCGTAGCTTTCCACCTTCACCATCATTCCGTCCTGCAGGTAGGCCGCCTGTTGGTCGTCGATCATGCCCTTGGCCAGCGCGATCTGCTCGTAGGTTTCGGTGTCCATGAAGGTGTAAATGTTTTCCTCGGCGAAAAGGTATTGATATTCCTTCTGGTCGAGGCGCACGCGCTCGACACTTTCCGAGGAACGGAATCGTTCGTTGAGCTTGGTGCCGTCGCGGATGTCCTTGAGCTCCACCTGGAGATAGGCGCCGCCCTTGCCGGGCTGGGTGTGCTGGGTCTTGACCGCCACCCACAGGCGGCCCTTGTGCTCGATCACGTTGCCGGGACGGATGGCGTTGCCGTTGATCTTCATGGTCGCACCTTAGGATTTTTAGCTGCCGGGATGCTTTCCCGCCAGCGGCCGGCGCAGTCGGAAGCGGGCGGAAACTATCAGGTTCCCATGCCCAGCGCAACGCGCGCAATGGCGCGCCTGGCGCGGGCCGCCTAGGGCGCGGCGGCCTGGGCTTCAGCGATGGTCTTGTTGAACTCTTCGACGGCGGCGCCCGGGCCCTCGGCGTGGCTCCACACCGCCGAGAGAACGGCGATGAAATCGGCCCCGGCCTTGACCAGGGGCGCGCAATTGGCCGCCGTGATGCCGCCGATGGCAACGCTTGGCACGGTCATCATTTCCGACCACCACTTGAGAATTTCCGCATCGGGGTGGCCGATGGCATCCTTGGTGGCGGTGGGATAAAAGGCGCCGAAAGCGACGTAATCGGCGCCTCTCTCAGCGGCGACCATGGCGAAATGCCGCGAATCGTGGCAGGTGACGCCGACGATGGCATCGTCGCCGACCAAGGCGCGCGCCTCGTCATAGGAGGTATCGTGTTGGCCCACGTGAACCCCGTCGCAGCCGGTCTCGGCGGCGAGATCGGGGCGGTCGTTCAGGAGGAAGGCGACATCGCGGGATTGGGCGACCGGGGCAAGGGTGAGGGCGGCTTGCCGGATGGCGTCGTCGTCGATGCCCTTGAGACGAAGCTGGACGCAGGCGACCTCGCCGGCATCCAGGGCCAGGGCCAGGGTATCGGCGAAGGGGCCGGGATCTAGCCGCTCGGGCGTGATCAGGTAAAGCCGGCAGGATTCGGTCACGGTTGTCCGTTCAAACCCGTGCCGTGCCGGTCAATGTTCGGCGCTGGCATAGGCGCGGCGCGGCTCCAGGATCTCGAGCCGGTTTCCGCCGGGATCGAAGATGAAGAACCGTTCCTGGTGGAAGTCGCGTTCCTTGGAATAGGCCGGCACGGCATCGTCGATCTCGATTCCGGCCGCTTCGAAGACCTTGCGGGCCGCGGCCAAATCGTCGACCTGGAACCCCAGGTGATTGCGCAGGTTTTTGTTGACGTCGGCTTGGGTGACACCGCGCGCGACCCCCAGGTGCAGTTCGTACCAGGGGTCCTCGCAAATGCAAAAATGCGCCCCGGCGGGGCCCAGGCTGTCGGGCTTCTTGAGCCGCTTGAGGCCTAAGATCTCGCCGTAGAAACGAATCCCCTCCTGTTCCTTTTCGGGCGGAACCTGGACGTTCAGATGATCCACGCGTTTCACCAGTTCCATGGTATTTCTCCCTTCATCGCCGGCCTTGGCCGGCCCCTGTCATGCCGCGCCGGCAGTCCTTCCCCCGGCCTCAGTCCTTCCCCCGGTAGATGTCGATGATCTGGTTGAGCATGGCGATGGCCTCGTCCCGGGGCCGCTGGAAAGTGTTGCGGCCGATGATGGACCCGGTGCCGCCGCCATCCCTGATGGCCCGGACCTCGGCGAGAAGGCCGTCGAGATCCTTGGCTTCACCGCCCGAGAACACCACCAGCCGGCGGCCGTTGAAGGCCGATTGCACCACATGGGCGATGCGTTGGGCCAGGGTCGCCCGGGGGATGTTGCGTTCCTCGTAGACCTTCTTGGCGGCTTCCAGTTCGAGGGCCTCGGTGGGCGGCTTGACCTTGATGATATGGGCGCCGATCAGGGCCGCTATTTGCGCCGCGTAAGCCGATATGTCGATGGCGGTCTCGCCCGCCTTGGAAAGATCGCCGCCGCGCGGGTAGGACCAGATCACCACGGCAAGTCCCGCGGCCTTGGCTTCCTCGGCCATTTCCCGGGCTTCCTCGATCATCTCGAAGGCGGCGTCGGAGCCGGGATAAATGGTCAGGCCGATGGCCGAGCAGCCGAGCCTGAGGGCATCGTTGACCGAGGCGGTGACCGCCTGGTCGGGATTTTCCTTGGCCCGCGCCAGCGAGTTGGAAGAGTTCACCTTGAGGATCGTCGGCACGGCGCCGGCAAAGCTGTCGGCGCCCGCCTCGATCATGCCCAGCGGCGCCGCGTAGGCGGAAAGGCCGGCATCGACCGCGAGCTTGAAATGGTAATGGGGGTCATAGGCGTCGGGATTGGGCGCAAAGGACCGCGCCGGGCCGTGCTCGAACCCCTGGTCGACGGGCAGGATCACCAGCCTGCCGGTGCCGCCCAGCTTGCCATGCATCAATATGCGGGCAAGGTTGCCCTTGGTGCCGGGATTGTCGCTTTCATAATAACTGAGGATTTTTTTGACACGCTGGGTGATCTTCATCGCCTGTCGCTTCTCCCTTTTCCCTTTTCCCTCTCCTGGGGACGCTTGGCGGGTCCGCCCTGCAAAGCGCCGTCCCCTTCGTTCCATCTCGGCGATAACCTAGCGCAAATTCCTGCCCAATTGAACCATTTGGCCGGAAAGTGCTCTAGCCCCGATGGTTTTGCGATCGGTGGCGGCGCGGCGTTGCGCGGAGCCAGGCATCGACCTTCGTTTGGGGGTCCCAGGCGTCGAGAAGATCAAGCGCCTGGATGCGCGTGTCGGCAACCAAGCGGCAACCGGCGGCGCCGGCCATGGCTTTGATGCGCGCGCGCACCGATGCCGGCGCCTTGATGCGGATGGCTTCGACACCGGCGCGGATGGCACCGAGCGCGAGGCCGGGCTCGGTCCCGCAATCGAGCACCGTTTCGGCCTCGGCGCCGGGGTGCCGCGCCCGGGCGGCGGCCACCACTTCGTTGAACCAAGCGGCGCCGCCATGGGCCGCCGCGCCCGGCGCGCTCAGAAGGCGCACGGCGGTGCCGGCCGCCTCGGCGGCGGCGAGCGCGCCCAACGCATGGCCGAGATTGTGAATGATGATGGTGGGCGGTCCCGCCAAGGCGTCCTCCAGCAATTTCGTCAGGGCCGGATACTCGTCAGGGTTCATCCCTTGTAGGCGCGGGCGGCGGCCCTGGCAAGGCAGGCGCGGGCGCCGAACGGGCAAGCTAGGCGCGGGGGGCGGCCCTGGCAAGGCGCCCGCCGGTGAAACCGCTGGTCGCGGTTGACGCTTGGCCATGCGCCGTCTTAATCTTGCCACCGTTCGGTGCCGCCGGCCCCAGCCTGGTCACGGGATTGCGCGCGTTCAAATTAAGGGGCCCCAGGGGGACGTTTCCAATGAGTGATCTGACAGCGGCGCGGGAACAGCTGGAAAAGGCGATCGCGCGCCTCGAGACGGCCCTGTCCGACCAACCTGGCGGGACGGAAAATTCGGCGCTGGAAAAAGCGCTCCGGGAGGCCCGCGCCGATTACCAAAACTTGCGTGAGGTGGCCGAAAGCGTTTCCGGACGCATCGACGACGTTATCGCGCGTCTTCGCGCGACCCTGGGGGAGAGTGCGGGGGGCGAGAGTGCGGGCCGCGGCGCCTGAGGCGCGGTTGGGGGGCAGGAACAAGGGTAGAATGTCATGGCGCAAGTCAACATTTACATCAACGGACGCAATTACGAAATCGCCTGTGACGACGGCGAAGAAGACCGCGTCCAAAAGCTCGGCCAGTATGTGGCCGAGAAATTTTCCGAGCTGGTCGCCCGAATGGGGCAGGTCGGCGATGCGCGGCTCCTGGTGATGACGGCCCTGTTGATCGCCGATGAGTTATCCGACACCCACGCGAAGCTCGAAAGCAACGGCGCGGGTCCGGATTCGCCCGCCGACGCCGATCAAGCCGCCGCCGCCGAAGGCATCGCTATTTTGGCAAAACGCATAGAGGATATTGCCGCGGGCCTTGAACAAGCGTAAATTCTCCTGGAACGGACGCTGCCCGGTGCGTTAGGCAGCTATATACCTGGGGCCAACACTTTACCCTCGGGAACTGTCCCTGCCGGAGTCGTGGCTCCGGTATATGGTGCCCACCTGTACATGAGGGCCTTAGAGAATAAGCGAGATCGACGGCCGGGCGGCTCCGTTCACTCGACCAGCAAGTGATCCATCTGCCGCAAGAAAGGCGGCCCGGTGCCGGCAACCGACCCCAAACCCAAAACCGCCGTCAGGGCGGCGGCGCGGCAAACCCGGGCCCGAGCGTTCGAACGTTTCGGCGAACGCGTGGGCGCCATTCTCACCGCCAATTTCCTCGCCCAGTTCAGCCACCCGCCGGGCGTCGACATGGCGGGTTACTGGCCGACCAATGAGGAGGCCGACATCCGCCCGCTGATGACGGCGCTGCATCAGCGCGGCCACCGCCTCGCCCTGCCGAGGGTCATGGCCCGCGGCGCCCCGCTGCGCTTCCTCCGCTGGCATCCCGGCGATCGCCTCGAGGCGGGATTCGGCGGCATCCCCGAGCCCGCGGCGGGGGCCGAGGAAATTCACCCTGAAGTGCTTTTGGTGCCCTTGCTCGGCTTCGATGGGACCGGCTTGCGGTTGGGCTATGGCGGCGGCTTTTACGACCGCACCCTGGCGGCCCTGCGCCGGGCGGGCGGCGTCGAGGCCATCGGCATCGCCTTTTCCGACCAGGAGGTGGACAGCCTACCGGCGGGCGACCATGATGAGCGGCTCGACTGGGTCGTCACCGAATCCGGCTGCCGCCGCTTTGGCCAGTCGTCTTGAATTACCGCCGTCTGGAAACAACAAGGTCGAGGGAAAGGCCGCGCGCGCCATGAATCTATTGTTCTGTGGAGATATCGTCGGCCGCTCCGGGCGCCAGGCCATCGAGGCCTATCTGCCCGGGCTGCGCGATAGCCTGGCGCTGGATTTCGTGGTCGCCAATGGCGAGAACGCCGCCGCCGGGTTTGGCATCACGGCCAAGATTTGCCGCCAGCTTCACGATTGTGGGGTCGACGTGATCACCACCGGCAATCACGCCTTCGACCAGCGTGAAATCATTCCTCATTTGAACAACGACACGCGCATTCTCAGGCCCGCCAACTACCCGCCGGGGACGCCGGGCAAGGGTGCGACGGTGGTGCGGACGGCCCGGGGGAAGGAGGTTCTCGTCATCCAGGTGATGCTGCGGCTGTTCATGGAAGCCTTGGACGATCCCTTCCGTGGGGTCGAGGAGGCCATTGCCGATCACCGTCTGGGCGAAAGCGTCGATGCCATCATCGTCGATGTCCATGGCGAAGCCACCAGCGAGAAGTCGGCCATGGGCCACGTTCTCGACGGACGCGTTTCCCTGGTCGTCGGCAGTCATTCCCATGTTCCCACCGCCGATGCCCGTATTCTCGAGAACGGGACCGCCTACATGACCGACGCCGGCATGTGCGGGGATTACGATTCCGTGATCGGCATGGAAAAGGAAGAGGCGATCGCCCGCTTCGTCACCCGCATGCGCAGGGATCGCCTGACGCCGGCCATGGGGGAAGGCACCCTCTCGGCGGTGTTCGTGGAAACCGACGATGCCACCGGGCTCGCCCGCTTGGTCGCCCCGGTCCGTATCGGCGGTGCGCTTGAGGAAACCCACCACGGCGCGGCATAGGTCCGGGCCCGGGCCGTCGCGGTCCCTGGAAGCTGGAGCACTCTCCCACCAAATCGAAACAATTTGGCCGGTAAGTGCTCGGCGTCCAATGGCGCCGGGAACAACCGGCGTCATGGCAAAAAAAGTGGAGGCGGCGCAAGGGGGGGCGCCGCCTCCGTTTGGGTCCGGTCGATGGCTGGGGTTACATCGCCCGAACCTGGACCAGGAACCTGTCGACCTGATCAGCGAGGGTTTCCGACTGCTTGGACAGCTCCCCGGCGGCCTCCAGGACCTCGTTGGCCGAGGCCCCGGTTTCCGTCGCGGCCTTGGTGACGCCGGTGATGTTGGTGGTGACTTCCTGATTTCCTTTCACCGCTTCCTGTACATTGCGGGCGATTTCCTGGGTGGCCGCGCCCTGTTCCTCGACCGCGGAGGCCACCGAGGTGGAAATCTCATTGATCTCGCCGATCACCTTGGAAATGGATTCGATGGCGGTCACCGCATTGGTGGTGGCGTTCTGCACCGCCGCGATCTGCGAGGCGATTTCCTCGGTCGCCTTGGCGGTCTGATTGGCCAGGCTCTTGACTTCGGAAGCGACCACCGCGAAGCCCTTGCCGGCATCGCCGGCGCGGGCCGCCTCGATGGTGGCGTTGAGCGCAAGCAGGTTGGTCTGACCGGCGATGTCGCTGATCAGCTTGACCACCTCGTCGATTTTCTGGGCCGCCTGGGCCAGCTCCTGGATCTGGTCATTGGTGCGCTCGGCCTCCTTGACCCCGCTCTCGGCGATGCGGGTCGACTGGACCACCTGTCCGCCGATCTCGGCCACCGATGCGGACAATTGCTCGGTCGCGGAGGCCACGGTCTGGACGTTGGAGGTGGCCTGTTCCGATGCCGCGGCGACGGCGGCGGATTGACGATTGGTTTCCTCGGCCGTCGCTGACAATGCTTGTGCCGAGGCTTGCATCTCGGTGGCGGACGCGGAAACCGCATCGACCACAGCCTTGACGTTGTGTTCGAAATCGTCGGCCAGCTTCACCTGTTCGGTCACAATCGACCAAGAAAGCATCGGGCCGAGGTAGGTTCCGTCCTTGTCGCGAATGGCCGAGACCCTGAGATCAAGGGTTTCGTCGCCCAGCTTGATCTTCGCGTTGTGGGGAAGATTGGCCGGGTCGGCGAGGATGCGGCGCTGGTGTTCGGGGTTCTTGTGGAAGATATCGATGCATTTTCCCAGCAAGTCATCGGCCCGGCAGGGCAACAGGTGCTCCAACTTTTTCAGGGTCGCGATGCTGGTATTGTTGATGTAGTTGAGGGTCAGATCCTTGGGGTCACAGGTCATGATGTTGATCGGCATTTCGTCGAGCATGTTCACCAAGCGGGAGGATTCGGCCTCCTTTTTGACCTGATCGGTAATCACGCTCCAGGTGACCATGGGGGCCATGTAGGTGCCGTCGGCATCGGTGACGGCGCTGATCAGGAGATCGAGGATTTCCCCGCCGACCTCGATCTGTGCGCGGTGGGGAAGGTTGGAAGGATCGGCCAGAAGCCGGCGCTGGTGGCTCGGGTCCTTGTGGAAGATATCGATGCAGGTGCCGATAAGGTCGGCCGACTTGACCGGCATGATGTGTTCCAGCTCACGGACGGTATCCAACGTCGCTTTGTTGGCATAGTCGATCTTGAAGGTTTCCAGGTCACAGGTCATGACGTTGATCGGCATCTGGTCCACCATCTGGCGGAACGCTTCGAGGGCCATGCCGGCGTCTTTGGTCGCGGCGTCGGGCACTTTGGGTTTGATGGCTTTGAGGGCTGAAAACATGGCGGTCGTCCTTGTGTTTATGGTCGTTTATGGTGATCGGCCACGGGTGAACGGCGGGACCGGCTGGGGCGGTGGTGACGGACCGGCGACCGAGGAGTCAAAACCTGGTGAGTAGCATTATGCAATTTCACGTAGTTTGATTACGTAGAAAGTTCTATATTTTAATAATTAACAAAGGTTTAATCGCGTGAGACTGAAATGACCCCGGCGGTAGGCGGGGCAGGCGGCATCCGGCCGGTTTTTTTTGGGTCGGCTGCGAATTATTCGTAGATGGGGTATATAAGGGCGTCGTCTTTGATCACGTCCGGGGACGTTCCCGCGCCATGTCCGGCCATTCCAAATTCAAGAACATCATGCACCGCAAGGGTGCCCAGGACGCCAAACGCGCCAAAATGTTCACCAAGATCGGGCGCGAGTTGGTGGTGGCGGCGCGCAACGGCGATGATCCCGTCTTCAACCCGGCCCTGCGCGCGGCGGTGGCGCTGGCCAAGGCGGCCAACATGCCCAAGGACCGGATCGACCGTGCCATCAGGCGCGGCGCCGGTGGCGAGGACGGCACCGTCTATGAAGAGATTTCCTATGAGGGTTATGGACCCGGCGGCGTCGCGCTGATCGTCGATGCACTTACCGATAACCGCAACCGCACCGCCGCCGAGGTGCGTTCCACCTTCGGCAAGCATGGCGGCGCCCTGGCTGAAAGCGGCTCCGTCGCCTTCCAGTTCTCGAAGGTCGGCGTGATCAGCTATCCGGCGGCGGCGGCGGATTCCGATACCATGTTCGAAGCCGCACTGGAGGCGGGCGCCCAAGACGTGGAATCGAGCGCCTCCGGCCACGAGATCACCACCGCGGTCGAGGATTTCGCCGCCGTGTCGGAAGCGCTGGAAGCAAAATTCGGGGCGCCGGAAAGCGCCGGCCTCACCTGGCAGCCGCACAACACGGTCGAGGTCGACGAAGAGAAGGCGCGGAATTTGATCAACCTGATCGACGCGTTGGAGGATTCCGATGACGTGCGGTCGGTGGCCTCGAACCTTGAAATTCCCGACGATGTCATGGAGAAGCTGGGCGCCTGAGCTTCGCGGCCCGTTGCCCGCGGCGGCCATGGGGAGCGTGATCGGCGATCGGCCATTGCCGCCGGTTATCCCGACCATCGCAAAACCGGCGATCGCCGGTTGCCCCGCATGGTCAAAGAACCGCCATAATCGGCGCATAGAAACGAAGCTATCGCTATGATGCCATACAAGATATGGTAGGAATAGCGCAATGTTCCACAGAACCTAGGTTCTATGTCTTGGTTTCCATGGCCCGTCGGATGCACATAGGTGCCCATCTCTCCAACCGAATCGGATCTGCGCCACGGGCGCCGGGGACGGCCCCGCCATGAGGCTGATCGGTCTCGATCCCGGATTGCGCGTGACCGGCTGGGGTGTCATCGAGGCGGCCGACGGCAGGCTCCGTCATATCGCCAACGGCGTCGTGCGCAGCAAAGCCGCAGATGCCATGGCCCAGCGCCTTTGCGCCATCTATGACGGCATCCGCCATGTCATCGAGACCTATGGTCCCCAATGCGCGGCCGTCGAGGAAACCTTCGTCAACCGCAATCCCCAAAGCACGCTGAAGCTGGGCCTTGCCCGCGGGGTGGTGCTGCTGGCGCCGGCCCGGGCCGGCCTCGAGGTTGCCGAATACGCCGCCAACCGGGTCAAGAAATCGGTCACCGGCACCGGCCACGCGGCCAAGGAACAAGTCATGATGATGGTGAAGACCCTGTTGCCCACGGCCGAGATCGAAACCACCGATGCCGCCGACGCGCTGGCCGTCGCCATCTGCCATGCCCATTATTTCGAGACGGCGGGTCGCTGGGCTGCGTCCGTCGCCGGTGCCGGCGCCGCGTTGGCGGCGCGGCGATGATCGCCTCGCTCAAGGGCCTTCTCGACGCCGTCGCCGAGGACAGCGTCGTGGTCGAGGTCGGCGGGGTCGGCTACCTGGTGTTCTGTTCGGCCCGCACCCTAACCGCGCTGCCCCGGGTGGGCGAGGCGGTGGCCTTGAAGATCGAAACCCATGTCCGCGAGGATCACATCCATCTCTATGGGTTCGCGAGCACCGCCGAGCGCGACTGGTTCCGCCACCTGATCACGGTCCAGGGCGTCGGCGCCAGGGTCGCGCTGGCGATCCTTTCGGTGTTGTCGCCGGCGGAACTTTCAGGCGCCTTGGCGGCCGGCGACAAGGCGATGCTGGGCCGGGCCTCCGGGGTCGGGCCCAAGCTCGCCCAGCGGATCGTCACCGAGCTCAAGGACAAGGGGGCCACGCTGGAATTCAGCGGTGCCGAGGGCGGCGGCGCGGCCCGTCCTCGCGGCGGTGGGGACGGCCTCGATCCGGCCCTGGGCGAGGCGGTCTCGGCGCTGGTCAATCTCGGCTACGGGCGCGCCGAGGCTTTCGGCGCGGTCATGGAGGCGGCCCGCGAACTGGGCGGCGTGGCCAAGGTCGAGGTGCTGATCCGGTCCGGGCTCAACCGTCTCGGGGCGGCGGCCTAGGGCCGGCGGCCCGAGGCGTCAGGATGGGTGTTCCATGGTGGACAACGACCCTTTGAATTCGGATCGCCTGATGGATCCCGCGGCCCCACACGGTGGCGATGGGGACGATCCCCTGCGCCCCGAAAGCCTCGATGATTTCACCGGCCAGCCCCGGATCTGCGAAAACCTCGATGTCTTCGTCAGCGCCGCTCGCGCGCGCGGCGACGCCCTCGACCATGTGCTGCTGTCGGGTCCGCCGGGTCTCGGCAAGACGACGCTGGCCCGCATCGTCGCCCACGAACTGGGGGTCGGCTATCACGGCACCTCGGGTCCGGTCATCGCCAAGGCCGGCGACCTGGCGGCGCTGCTGACCAACCTGCAGCCCCGGGACGTGCTCTTCATCGACGAGATCCACCGCCTGCAACCCGCCGTGGAGGAGATTCTCTACCCCGCCATGGAGGATTTCCAGCTCGATCTCATCATCGGCGAGGGCCCGGCGGCGCGCAGCGTGCGCATCGATCTTTCGCCCTTCACCCTGGTCGGTGCCACCACCCGCACCGGGCTGATCACGACGCCGCTGCGTGATCGTTTTGGCATCCTGCTGCGGCTCGATTTTTACGACGCCGACGAATTGGAGCGGATCCTGCGCCGCGGCGCCCGCATCCTCGGTGTCAAGCTCGCCGATGACGGCGCCGGGGAAATCGCCCGCCGCGCGCGGGGCACGCCCCGGGTTGCCAACCGGCTCCTGCGCCGGGTCCGTGATTTCGCCGCGGTGGCCGGCGACGGGACCATCACCGCCAAGGTCGCCGATGAGGCGCTCACCCGTCTCGAGGTCGACGGCCGCGGTCTCGATGCCATGGACCGGCGCTATCTTGCCGCCATGGCCGAGCATTACGGCGGCGGCCCGGTGGGCGTCGAAACCCTGGCGGCGGCCCTGTCCGAACAGCGCGACGCCCTGGAAGAGGTCATCGAACCTTACCTTCTGCAGCAGGGCCTGATCCAGCGCACCCCCCGGGGCCGGGTCTTGACCGAAGGCGGTTGGCGGCATCTCGGTTTGGCGCCGCCGGCCGAGGCGCGCCAGTTGCGTTTGCTGGAAGGGGGTGAGGGCGAGGGCGGGGAGACGCCATGAGTGAGCAAACATCGCCCGCCGCCATGGGCGCCGATCACGTCTACCGCCTGCGCGTGTTCTACGAGGACACCGATGCCGGCGGGGTGGTCTATTACGCCAATTATCTGAAATTCGCCGAGCGCGCGCGGACCGAACTGCTGCGCGCGTTCGGGGTCTCCCAAAAAGCGTTGGCCACGGCCGGCGGTCCCCTCTTCACCGTGCGCCGGGTGGAGGCCGATTTTCTCGCTCCCGCCTATCTCGACGATGAACTGCAAGTGCGGACCACGGTCTTGGAACATGGCGGCGCCCGCGTCGCCATGGGCCAGGTGATCGGCCGTGACCAAGCGGATCTGGTGCGCCTGCAGGTCGAGATCGCCTGCGTCAACGCCAAGGGCCGGGCGACCCGCATCCCGGAGCCGTTGGCGGGTCACTTCGCCGATGCCGTGGCTCGTGCACGCCCCGGCCCCAGGGAATCAATTTGATGGGGTAGACCCGGCGGCGAGGCAGGTTACCATCAAGCAGAGCACCCCAGGAATCGCCGGGCAGGCGGCCGGGACGTGCAAGGAAAGGTAGGAATTCATGGAGCCAGCGGTGATAGAAGCCGTATCGCTCGGCGGACAGGCGGCGCTCGATCTCTCGGTCTGGGCGTTGTTCGTTCGCGCCGACATCGTCGTCAAGCTGGTGATGATCCTGTTGATTTTGGCCTCGTTGTGGAGTTGGACGATCATCTTCGAAAAATTCCGTCGTCTGCGCCGCGTCGACAAAGAGGCGGAAAGCTTCGAGGACGCCTTTTGGGCCGGCGGCGCGCTGGAGGATTTGTATGCGCGCATCGGCGCCCGGCCCAACGATCCCATGGAAAGCCTGTTCGCTTCCGCCATGGGTGAATGGCACCGTTCCACGGAAAAGGGGTTGGTCACCGGGTCTTCGTCGAAGACCGCCCTGCAATCGCGCATCGAGCGCGTCATGCAGACCACCATGGCCCGTGAAATGGGGACCTTGGAGCGTTACATGATCTTCCTCGCCTCGGTGGGATCGACGGCCCCCTTCGTCGGCCTGTTCGGCACCGTCTGGGGGATCATGAACTCCTTCCAGGCCATCGCGCTTTCCAAGAACACCTCCCTTGCGGTGGTGGCGCCGGGCATCGCCGAGGCCCTGTTCGCGACCGCGCTCGGCTTGGTCGCCGCGATCCCCGCGGTCATCGCCTACAACAAGTTTTCCTCCGATCTCGACCGCTACGCCGGCCGCATGGACGCTTTCATCAGTGATTTCACGGCGATCTTGTCGCGGCAACTGCAGGAGGGCGCGTGAATGGCCGGCCAACTGGCCCAGCCGGGATCCCGTGGCGGCGGAAGGATGCGCCATCGCCGCCCGCCGATGAGCGAGATCAACGTCACGCCCATGGTCGACGTGATGCTGGTGCTGCTGATCATCTTCATGATCACGGCGCCGCTGCTGACCGTCGGGGTGCCGGTGGACCTGCCCAAGACCGAGGCCGCGGTCATCACCGGTCAGGACGAACCCCTGGTGATCACGATTAATAGCGGCGGGCACATCTACCTTCAGGAAACGGAATTGACGCTCGATGTGCTCGGCGCGCGGCTTCGCGCCATCACCCGCAACAAGCTCGACACCCGCATCTTCGTGCGCGGTGACCGCTCGGTGATTTACGGCCTCATCATGGAGGTCATGGGCACCATAAATTCCGCCGGCTTCAAGCGCGTGGCGCTGATTGCCGAACTGCCCACGGACCGGCCCGAACGATAGGGCGGCGGGGCATGCGGCGCAGCCTGATATGGTCCGTGGGACTTCATCTGCTGGTGCTGGTGCTGGCCCTGGTGGGATTGCCCCGGCTTTGGGATACCCCGGCGCCGCCCGATACCCCGGTGATCGTCGAGCTCGTCACCATCGACAAGCAGACCAAGGCCGAGGACACGCCCAAGCCGAAGCCGCCCAAAAAGAAAGCCGTCAAGACCCCGCCGCCGCCGGAGCCCCCGCGGGTCCGGAAGACCGCCGAACCGCCGCCGCCGCCCCCGGCGCGCAAGGTCGACGCGCCCAAGGCCGACGCGCCCAAGGCCGAAAAGGTGCCGCTGATCAAAGCAAAGAAAAAGCTCAGGAAGAAGCCAAGGAAAAAGGTCAAGCCCAAGGCCAAACCGGCCCCGCCGCCGCGCCAGATCGCCCGCGCCCGCCCGCGCCGCCGGCCGCCGCCCTCGAGGGAAGATTTCCTGCGCTCGGTGTTGCGCGACGTGGCGCCGGAAAAGCGCGCCGAGCGGCCCAAGAAAACCGTGAAGAGGGAAACGCCGCGTCCGCCGCCGGCGGCAAAAAAGACCCCGGTTCGGCGGGCGCCTCTCGATGCCCGGGCGACCATGACCGAAATCGATGCCATACGGCGCCAGATCGAAGCCTGCTGGAGCATTCCCGCCGGTGCGCGCAGTGCCGAAAACCTGGTGGTCGGCATCCGTGTCTGGGTCAATCCCGACGGCAGCGTCGCCAGGGCCGAGATCCTCGATCGCGCGCGCATGGGGGTGGACCCGTTTTACCGCAGCGCGGCGGAAAGCGCCATGCGCGCGGTTCGCCATCCCCGGTGCAGTCCATTACGGTTTCCGCCTAAAAAGTACGACCAATTCAAGGTGATGGTCCTCAACTTCAACCCCAGGGAGGCCGCCGGTCCCTAATCGCTCCGCCAAGCCATAATTCCGCCATAGATGCCCCTTAAAGACCGCAACAACATGTTTGATCCCCGAAAAATCGCGAAATCGGCCGCCGCACCGCGCCTGGACGAAAGGACCTTGCCCCGCGCGGTTCTGCTTGTGTTGTCATTGGCGGTGCTTCTGGTGCTGACCGAAGGCGCCTGGATCCGCCCCGCCGCCGCCGAGATTAAGATCGACATCACCCGCGGCAAGGTCGAGCCCATGCCCGTCGCCATCACCGATTTTCTCGGCAACTCACCCCGCGAGAAATTCATCGGCTCGAAACTCTCCTCGGTCCTGAGGAAGGACTTGGAGCGCTCGGGCCTGTTCCTTTCCATCGACCCCAAGGCCTTCATCCAGACACCGGAAGCGCTCCAGGTGCAGCCTCGTTTCGCCGATTGGCGCGTCATCAGCGCCCAGGCCCTGGTGTCGGGCCGCGCGCGGCTGCAGCCTGATGGGCGGCTCCGGCTCGAATTCCGGCTCTGGGACGTGTTCGCCCAACAGCAGATGATGGGGCTCGCCTATTTCACCATGCCCGGCAACTGGCGCCGGGTGGCCCATATCATCGCCGACGCCATCTACAAGCGGATCACCGGTGAAAACGGCTATTTCGACACCAGGGTGGTGTTCATTTCCGAGACCGGCCCCAAGAAGCGCCGGGTCAAGCGTCTCGCCATCATGGACCAGGATGGCTACAACCACCGCTTCCTGTCCGACGGCGCCGACCTCGTGCTGACCCCGCGGTTCTCGCCCACCGCCCAGGAAATCACCTATCTCTCCTATTACCGCAACCGTCCGCGGGTCTATCTCCTCAACATCGATACTGGCCGCCAAGAGGTGCTTGGCGATTTCCCATCCATGACGTTCGCGCCGCGCTTTTCCCCCGACGGCAACAAGGTCATCATGTCCCTGGCGCGGGACGGAAACACGGATATTCATCTGATGGACCTGCGCACCAGGCGGGTGCGGCAGCTGACCCGTCATCCCGCCATCGACACGGCGCCGTCGTTTTCCCCCGACGGCCGGTCTATCACCTTCGAATCCGATCGTGGCGGCCGGCAGCAGATTTACGTCATGAGCGCCGATGGCGACAACGTGCACCGCATCTCTTTCGGCAAGGGCCGTTACGCGACCCCAGTATGGTCGCCCCGGGGCGACCTCATTGCCTTCACCAAGCTGCGCAAGGGCCGGTTCTTCATCGGTGTCATGCGTCCCGACGGCAGCGGCGAACGCTTGCTTACGGAAAGTTTCCTGGTGGAGGGTCCGAGTTGGGCGCCCAACGGCAGGGTGTTGATGTTCTTCCGCCAGACCCCTGCCGATGATCGCGGCCGGGGCGGCACCTCGAAGCTCTATACCATCGATATAACAGGGTATAACGAACGAGAACTGGTGACCCCAACCGACGCCTCCGATCCGGCGTGGTCACCACTTATTCCATGAACAATCCGGGTTCCGGTACGCTGGGCGGTTGTCAGTCTAGTTCATTGTGTCTTATAGTGATTCCGCATTAACCATGTTTGGCGGACGCGTTTACCAGGCGTTAAGGAATTAAAGCGAAACCTGTCCCGTCTTAGACCAGAATTCAGGCGGGCGTTCTATTCCCGGCTATGTGAACATAAGGGGAAGAAAAAAATGGCTCTGCGATTTGTGAGCATACTGGCCGCGCTGTTGCTTGTTGCGGCTTGCGAGACCACTCCTGAAAAGACCAAATCCGCTGGCGGCGCTGGCGGTTCCAGCGTATCGAGTGGCGGTGGCGGGGCTAGCGGAACTACCTCCCAAACTCTGCCGGGGCCGAAACCCGGTTCGGCGGAAGACTTCGTCGTCAATGTCGGTGATCGGGTATTTTTCGATTTCGACAAGTATAATCTGAGGCCGAAGGCGCGCAAGATCCTGCAGCGTCAGGCGGTGTGGCTGAAAAGGTATCCCAGTGTGCTGATCGCCGTTGAAGGCCATTGCGACGAACGCGGCACCCGGGAATACAACCTCGCCCTGGGTGAACGGAGGGCCAATTCGGCCAAGAACTATTTGGTGGCGCTCGGCGTCAATCCGAACCGCATCCGGACCATATCCTACGGCAAGGAACGTCCCGCGGTGGCCGGTTCCAATGATGCCGCTTGGGCGCAAAATCGCCGCGCCGTGAGTGCTGTTCGCGCCCCCGGGGCCTGACCCGAAACCAGCGCGGTAAATATCGGGCGCCCGCCGGTTCCGCGGCCGCCATCCGGTCGCCAAGTTTCGGTCAACCGGATGGTGCGCTGGGCGGGCGCCTTAATTGTGCCTAGAATCCCGCCCATGCTTTTTGTCATGCAGCCGACCACTCGTTGTCCCAAACCCGCCGGATCGGGGCCTTTTCCGGTCGCGTCCAAAAGCCGCGCCGCCGGGATGCTCGGGGTTTTGGCGTTTGCCATGGCCCTCGGTACCGCCACCGTGACGGGCCCCGGGGCGGCGTGGGCCCAGTCCCGTGCCGGCCAGGGCGACGTCCAGGCCCTGATCAACCGCATAGATCGTCTGCAACGGGAAATGACGACGCTGCAGCGCCAAGTCTACCGTGGCGCCGGCGTGCCTGGGCCCGGCGCCGCTGCCGTGGGGGTTACGGGCGCGCTCAACCTCGCCGCGGCGATGCAGGTACGCCTTGATGAATTCGAATCCCAGATGCGCGGTTTCACGGGCAAGATGGAAGAGTTGCAACACGCCATCAACGGCGTCAGGAAACGTCTCGACAAACTGACCTCGGACATCGATTTTCGCCTGAAGGCCCTCGAAGCCCGGCCTGCCGTGGCTGGGCCCGTGGCGTCTGGCGCTCCCCCCCCTGGCGGGTCGACCAACGCGGCGCCGGTTGCCGCTCCCAATTTGAGCGCCGCGCCCGCGCCACCCGGCGTGCTGGGCACCATCCCGCTTCGAGCGCTTGAACGCCCCGGGGCCGCGAAGCCGGGAACCGCCCGGCTCCCGCAAACACTCAATAGGCCCGTCAAGTCGACGGCCAAGGCGGCCCCGGTGCTGCCCAAGGGCACGCCGGAGGTGCAGTATAAATACGCATCCGATCTCTTATTCCGTTCCGATTTTGGCGGCGCCGAACGGGCCTTCACGGCCTTCGTCGCGGTCCATCCCAAGCACCGGCTGGCCGGCAACGCTCAATACTGGCTGGGGGAAACCCATTACGTGCGGAGGGCTTTCCGGGCGGCCGCCGCGGTCTTCGCCAAGGGGTATCAAAAGTACCCCGGCAGCGCCAAGGCGCCGGACAATCTCCTGAAGCTCGGCATGTCCCTTGCCGCGATCGACAAGCAAAAAAGCGCGTGCACCACCTTCAAGCGGCTTCTCAAGGAATTTCCCAAGGCTTCGCGGTCGGTCCGGTCCCGTGCCCGGGCCCAGCGCAAGAAGTTTCGCTGCCGCTGAGGGCGGGCCGCGCCTTGCTTTCTCCGCACCCGGAATGTCGATTCAGCCGAGCGGTCCCATGATCAGGACATCCCCGCCCGGGTCCGGTCTTGGGAGACGTTTCGCCGCGGCCATGGAGGAATTTTTCCCCTTCGAGCCCGGGGTCGAGTTGGCCGTCGCCGTCTCGGGCGGGGGCGACAGCATGGCGCTGGTCCTGCTGGCCGACCGATGGGCCCGGGCCAAGGGGGGGGCGGTGACCGCCTTCACCGTCGATCATCGGCTGCGGGCGGCTTCCCGGCGCGAGGCCCTTTGGGTCCATCGCGCGCTCGGGGCACGGGCCATTCGGCACCACATCCTCACCTGGGACCGGGGTTCTTCGGCGGGGCGGGCCAATCTTCAGGCGGCGGCGCGCGGCGCGCGGTACCGTTTGTTGGAAGATCGGTGCCGCGCCAAGGGGATCCTGCACCTGCTGTTGGCCCATCACCTCGACGATCAGGCGGAAACCTTTCTCATGCGGCTGGAACGTGGCAGCGGGCTCTACGGCCTGGCCGCCATGGCGCCGGTGGTGGAGCGCCAAGGGGTGCGATTGTTGCGGCCGTTCTTGACGGTGCCGAAAGACGACTTGCGCGCCTATCTCAAGGGATGCGGTCAGGACTGGTTGGAGGACCCGTCAAACCAAGATAGCCGATTCGCCCGGGTGCGCACGCGCCGCGCCCTGCCGGAACTGAAGGCGGCCGGGCTTACGCCGGAGCGGATTGCCGGGACCGCCGGACGCCTGGGCCGCGACCGCGTGGTGATGGACCAAGCCGTCGCCCGGCTTCTGGCCCTGGCGGCGGCGCCCGATCCGGCGGGATTCGTCCTTCTCGACCGCCATGGGCTGTTGGCGGCGCCGGTGCCCGTGGGGTTGAGGGCGCTTTCCAGGGTGCTAGCCGTGGTCGGCGGGGCCGCCTATGCGCCGCGCTTCGAACGCCTGGCCAGGCTCTACCGTGAAATCGCCGGCCCGGGCCGGGCCCGGACACTCGGCGGCTGTGCCATCCGGAAGGCGCCGGCCGGGGCGCTGCTGGTCTGCCGGGAACCGGCGGCGCAGGGCCCGCCCATGAGGGTCCACGGCCCCGGGACGGTCCTCTGGGACGGACGTTTCCGGGTCGAACTTGGTGCCGTAAAGGGAAGGCGCAAGCGGGCATCCATGACCCTGGCGCCGCTGGGACGCGACGGCTGGGCACGCATCAAGACCGACGCCGCGGGTTTTTCGGGGGCCGCCGGTGGGCGCCCGAGGCTCCTGCCCGGCGCGGTCCGGGTGGGGTTGCCCGCCTTGGGGGATCATTTGGGCGTGGTCGAGGTGCCGCACCTCGGCTATAGACGGCGCGCCGGTAGTCTTGCTAGTCTGACTATCAAGGGAATCCGCCCCTTGCCCCCCGAACCGTTGGCGGGTACCGTTTTCGGGATGGCAGAGACGATGGCGGAGACGGAGTCTCCGGTGTGATCGGGCCCCGGGATAAGAGCTTGTGAATCGGCCCAGGAATCACTATCTACCAGGATATCATATGCGGATTGGTCGCCGTCAACCGACGGTCCGCATTTGCCGCGTAGGTTTGATCGTGGATTTGAGGGATAGAGGGTGAATAAGTTCGGTCGAAATCTGGCGCTGTGGGTCATTATCGGGCTCCTTTTGATCGCCGTCTTCAACCTTTTCCAAGCGCCGAGCGGCGGGCCGCGCAGCACCGAGCTCGCCTTTTCCGAATTCATCGCGGCGGTGGATCGGGGTGAGGTCAATGACGTTACCATCAGGGGCAAAAGCATCGAAGGCACCTTCGAAGGCGGGGCGCCCTTCAAAAGCTACGCACCCGACGACCCCACTTTGGTCGAGCGTCTCACCAAGAAGGGCGTGAAGATCACGGCGGCGCCGTCCGAGGAAGGATCGCCATCGCTTCTCGGCATCCTGTTGTCCTGGTTCCCGATGCTTCTGCTGATCGGCATCTGGATCTTCTTCATGCGTCAAATGCAGTCGGGTGCCGGCAAGGCCATGGGCTTTGGCAAGTCACGGGCCAAGCTCTTGACCGAGAAATTGAGCCGGGTCACCTTCGATGACGTGGCGGGAATCGACGAGGCCAAGCAGGAACTGGAGGAAGTGGTCGATTTCCTGAAGCATCCCCAGAAGTTCCAGCGCCTGGGCGGCAAGATTCCCAAAGGCCTGTTGCTGGTGGGGCCGCCGGGCACCGGGAAAACCCTTCTCGCCCGGGCCATCGCCGGCGAGGCCAACGTGCCGTTCTTCACCATATCGGGCTCCGATTTCGTCGAGATGTTCGTCGGTGTCGGGGCGAGCCGCGTGCGCGACATGTTCGAACAGGGCAAGAAGAACGCGCCTTGCATCATCTTCATCGATGAAATCGACGCCGTCGGGCGGCATCGGGGCGCCGGCCTCGGTGGCGGCAATGACGAGCGTGAACAGACCCTCAATCAGCTGCTGGTGGAAATGGACGGCTTCGAGGCCAATGAAGGCGTCATCCTCATCGCCGCCACCAACCGGCCCGACGTGCTCGACCCGGCGCTGTTGCGGCCGGGCCGTTTCGACCGCCAGGTGGTGGTGCCCAATCCCGACATTCTCGGCCGCGAGAAAATCCTCAAGATCCATATGCGCAAGGTGCCGTTGGCGCCCGATGTGGAGCCCCGAGTGATCGCCCGGGGCACGCCCGGCTTTTCCGGCGCCGATCTCGCCAATCTGGTGAACGAGGCGGCCTTGCTTGCCGCCCGTAAGGGCCTCCGCATGGTCACCATGGCGGAACTGGAAGAGTCCAAGGACAAGGTCATGATGGGCAGCGAGCGGCGGTCCATGGTGATGACCGAGGAGGAACGCAAGCTCACCGCCTATCACGAGGCCGGCCACGCGCTGGTGGCGCTGCACGCGCCCAAGCACGATCCCTTGCATAAGGTCACCATTATTCCGCGCGGCCGCGCCTTGGGCTTGACCGTATCGTTGCCCGAGAGGGATCGTTACGGCTACGCCAAGATCGAGTTGCACTCGACCATCGCCATGGCGTTCGGTGGGCGGGTCGCCGAGGAAATGGTTTTCGGACCCGACAACGTGACCACCGGGGCGGCCAGCGATATCCGCCAGGCAACCGACATGGCGCGCCGCATGGTCACCGAGTGGGGCATGAGCGACAGGCTTGGGCCGCTCCGGTATTCGGACAATGAGGAAGAGATTTTCCTCGGCCATTCGGTGACCCAGCGCAAGAACGTGTCCGACGCCACCGCCAAGATCATCGACGAGGAAATCCGCGTCATCATCGAGAAGGGCGAATCCTTCGCCCGCAAGATCCTGACGGAACACGAGGACGACCTGCATAAATTGGCCAAGGGGCTTTTGGATTACGAAACCCTGTCGGGTGACGAGGTCAAGATCCTGCTGGCCGGCGGCACCATCGTCCGTGTATCCGAAGAACCGCCATCGGACGCCGGCACGCGCTCCTCGGTGCCGAGTTCCGGGCATAAGGCTAAATCCAAGGGACCGGTCATCGAACCGGAACCCCAGCCGGAAGGCTGATCGTGACGGTGCCGCATTTTGCGGCGACGGGCATCGACCTGGGGAGCCCCCGGCCGTGACGACGCCGCTTTCCGATCTTCATCCCACCGATAGAACCGCCCTTTACCTGCGCCCGCTTTGCGGGGCGGTCGCCTTGGCGCGGCCCGCCGCCCGGATTGGCGGCGCCTGGGCCGGGTTCGACCAAATCGAAGTGGTGGCGCGCGACGGCTGCCATAGCGTCACCGGGCGTGGAAGCCTGGACGATCTGGCGGCCTGGGCCGCCGGACTCGGCCAGGATCACCGGGCGCGGATCCATGGCCTGCTGGCGCGGCTTACCGATCAACGGCCCCCCTTCGCGGGGATCTGCTTCGATGAGCCGCGCATCATGGGCGTGCTCAACGTCACCCCCGACAGCTTTTCCGACGGCGGTGATTACGCGACCCTGGAGGCGGCCATCGCACGGGGGCGTGAGCATGTCCAAGCCGGCGTGGCGATCCTCGATATCGGCGGTGAATCGACGCGGCCCGGGTCCGACCCGGTGGCCGCGGCGGAGGAACAGCGGCGCGTGGTTCCGGTGATCGAGGCCCTGGCCGCCGCCCCATTGGGGGCGGTGATCTCCATCGACAGCCGCAAGGCCGAAGTGATGGAAAAAGCGGTGGCGGCGGGGGCGTCCATCATCAACGATGTCTCGGCCTTGGCGGGCGACCATCGCGCGCTGGCCG
Source organism: Alphaproteobacteria bacterium (assembly GCA_004356985.1). Lineage (GTDB taxonomy): Bacteria > Pseudomonadota > Alphaproteobacteria > SMXQ01 > SMXQ01 > SMXQ01. Next base: position 24,089 of record SMXQ01000158.1, read on the forward strand.
TGGCCGCCGATTTGGGCGTGGGGGTGATCCTCATGCATTGCCAGGGGGAACCCAAGACCATGCAGGCGGCCTCCGCCTACCACCATCCGCCGGCGGAAATATTCGATTACCTGGAAGGGCGCATCGAAGCGTGCGAGGCGGCGGGGATCGCCCGCGCCCGCATTGCCATCGATCCCGGAATCGGTTTCGGCAAGTCGCTGGAACACAACCTCGCCATCCTCTCCCATCTGTCGCTGTTCCACGGCTTGGGCTGCGCCGTCCTGATCGGCGTGTCGCGCAAGAGCTTTATCGGGCAACTCACCGGTGAGCAACGGCCAAAGGCCCGATTGCCGGGCTCCATCGCCGCCACCGTCGCGGGGCTCAATCAGGGCGTCCAAATGGTCCGCGCCCACGATGCCGCGGAAACCCGCCAGGCGGTGGAAGTGTGGCGGGCGCTCCACGGCGGCGGGGAGGGAGCGTAACCGTTCGCTCCGGTGGTTTCGCCGCCGCCTAGGGGACGACGCGCCAAATGGTTCCATTTGGCCGGATTGCGCTCTAAGGTCATGGATACTGACGACGGGCAAGGTGGACCATGGGGAAGGTGCGGCGCCGCCGCAAACCTTTCGGTGATGGAATCATGAGCGCGAGAAAATACTTCGGTACCGACGGCATCCGCGGCAAGGCCAATGTCGCACCCATGACCGCCGATATCGCCCTTGCGGTGGGGATGGCGGCGGGGCTCGAATTCAGCCGTGGCGCCAAGCCCCATCGCGCGGTGATCGGCAAGGACACGCGGCTGTCGGGCTACATGCTGGAACCGGCGCTGACGGCGGGTTTCATCGCCGTCGGCATGGACGTGGTGCTGGTCGGGCCATTGCCCACTCCGGCGGTGGCCATGCTCACCCGCTCGCTTCGGGCCGATCTCGGGGTCATGATTTCGGCCTCCCACAACCCGTTCGAGGATAACGGCATCAAGCTGTTCGGGCCCGATGGCTTCAAGCTCTCCGACGATACCGAAAGCCGCATCGAGGCGCGAATGGGCGCCGGCATGTCCGATCGGCTCGCCCTGCCGGCGGATCTCGGCCGTGCCACCCGCCTCGACGACGCCGTCGGCCGCTATATCGAACACGTCAAGGCTTGCTTCCCCAAGGGGCTCAGGCTGGAAGGCATGAAGATCGTGGCCGATTGCGCCAACGGTGCCGCCTATAAGGTCGCCCCTACCATCCTTCACGAGCTCGGCGCCGAAGTAGTGGCGCTCGGTGTCGAACCCGACGGCTACAACATCAACGCGGAACGCGGTTCCACCGCGCCCGAGGCCATGTGCCGGGCGGTGGTGGAGAGGGGCGCCGATTTGGGCCTTGCCCTGGACGGCGACGCGGACCGGATCGTCATGGCCGATGAAACCGGGGCGCTGGTGGACGGCGACCAGCTTTTGGCGGTGATCGCGCGGTCGTGGAGCGAATCCGGCCGGCTGGCTGGCGGTGCCGTGGTGGCGACGGTGATGTCCAATATCGGCCTCGAGGACTACCTGCGGACCCTGGGGATCGGCTTGGTCCGCACCCAGGTCGGCGACCGCTATGTGGTGGAACGCATGACCGCGGACGGCATCAACCTCGGCGGCGAGCAGTCGGGGCACATCGTGCTCGGCGATTACGCCACCACCGGCGACGGCTTGATGGCGGCGCTCCAGGCGCTTGCCGCCTTGGTGCATTCCGGCGGCCCCGCTTCCGGGGTTCTCCGCCCCTTCGAACCCAAGCCCCAGATCCTCAAATCCGTCCCCATGGGGCCGGGCCGGCCGCTGGAGACCAAGGCGGTCAAGCAAGCCATCGCCCTGGGCGAGCAGCGCATCAAAGGCAAGGGGCGCCTGTTGATCCGCGAATCGGGGACCGAGCCCGTGGTCCGGATCATGGCCGAAGGGGCCGACGAGATTTTAATCGGCGCGGTGGTGGACGACGTGGCCGCGGCGATCGCCTCCGCGGGCGGGCGCTAAGCCGTTGCCAAGCCGCGGCCAACCGCGCCTTATCCCTTGGTTCCAAGACGAGAGGATGCCATGCAGGGACGGGTGCTGATCGTCGGCGGATCCGATTCCGGCGGCGGCGCCGGCATCCAGGCGGACATCAAGGCGGTCACCGCGCTGGACGGCTTCGCCGCCACCGCGATCACCGCGCTCACCGCCCAGAACACCTTGGGCGTCCATGGTGTGGAAGCGGTTTCGCCCGATTTCATCGAAGCCCAGATGGTCGCCGTGCTCAGTGATATCGGCGCCGATTGCGTGAAGACCGGAATGCTCGTGGACGCGCCGGTGATCGAGAGAGTGGCGGCGACCTTGGAGGCCCATGGCGCGGACCTGCCCCTGGTGGTCGACCCGGTGATGGTGGCGAAGGGCGGGGCAAGCCTACTGCGGCCCGACGCGGTGGAGGCGCTCAAGACTAAGCTGTTGCCCAAGGCGGCGCTGGCCACCCCCAATATCCCCGAGGCCGAGGCCCTTTTGGGCGAGGCCATCGAAGGCACTGGGGCCATGGAGGCCGCCGCCCGGGCGCTGCGCGATCTCGGCCCGGCGGCGGTGCTTCTCAAGGGCGGCCACTTGGCCGGCGATACGCTGGTGGACGTACTGGTGGGGCCCCACGGCGTCCGCAAATTCCAATGCCGGCGCTTGGACACCCGCCATACCCACGGCACCGGCTGCACCCTGGCGTCGGCCATCGCCGCGGGCCTGGCCCAGGGCCTGGCCCTCGAGCCCGCCGTCGCCCGGGCCTGGGCTTACGTGCAAAAGGCCATCGCCACGGCGCCGGGCTTCGGCGCCGGGCACGGTCCTCTCAACCACGCCCACACCGTGGCGCCGTTCAAGGAGTGTTGACGGGCCGGTCCCTCACAGCGGCCAGATCACCAGCAAAAGCGGCACGCTGACGACGATCACCACTGCCTCCAGGGGCAGCCCCATGCGCCAGTAATCACCGAAATGATAGCCGCCCGGTCCCATGATCAGGGTGTTGTTCTGATGGCCGATGGGGGTCAGGAAGGCGCAGGAGGCGGATATGGCGACGGCCATCAAAAAAGGGTCGGGGCTGACGCCGAGGCCATGGGCGAGCCCGGCGCCGATGGGCGCCATCACCACCGCCGTCGCCGCATTGTTGATGACGTCCGACAGGGTCATGGTCACCACCATGACCATCACCAGCACGTACACCGGCGAGGCCCCCGCGGCCACCTTCAGAAGCCCGTCGATCAGGAACCCCGTGGCGCCCGTGGTCTGCAGCGCGCCGCCCACCGGAATCATGGCGCCGATCAGCACCACCACCGGCCAGTCTATGGCCTCGTAAAGGTCGCGCAGGGGGACGATATTGAACAGCACCATGGCGGTGGCCGCGACCGCCAGGGCGGCGGGCAGGGCGACTAGGCCGAGCGCCGCGGCGGCAATGGCGATGACGAAAACAAGGATCGCCATGCCCGTCAGGTGAAGCTTGCCGAGGGTGATGTCCCGTTGGGCCAGGGGCAGGCACCTGAGGCGGGCCGCGGCGTCGGGCAGGTTCTCGGCGTCGCCTTCCAAAAGCAGTACGTCGCCTTCCCGGAAACGGAAATTCTTGAGCCGGTTGCGAATCGGTGTTCCGGCGCGGGACACGGCCAGCAGATTAACCCCGTAACGGCTCCTCAGCCTAATGGTCACCAGGGTGTGGCCGATCAACGGCG
>SMXQ01000159.1 GCA_004356985.1 Alphaproteobacteria bacterium
CGAACTCACATCTTTGAGGCTTGAGTATTGCTCAACGGGGTTCGATCCCACCACTGGTGCATGCGGTGTTATGGTTAAGTCAGTCCGGGTCGCCCTCTTCGCGAGCGGCACCCAGGACTGGTTCTGGAACTACGACAACAAGGGGCTGCGTCTCGCCCAGATCCGGTTTTACCTGACCTCGGACATTAAAGGCTAAGCAGCCGAGGCCTTATATTTCAGGGGGAGCCGCGGCCTTCGGGTTGCGGCTCTCCTTCTTTTTTATTCTTCCGAAGGCTTGCGACCAATGCTCGTCCGCACGATTTTCCTGACGCTGGCGCTGTTGAGCGGCATGGGCACCGCGAAAGCGGAGATTGCCGCTCCGAAGGCTATCGCGGAACAACAGTATTGGGACTTCGGCCGCGTCGAGTCGGGCACCCCTTTAGAGCACCTGTTCTCGCTCCGCAACACTGGTTCGGCGCCGCTTCGCATTGAAAACGTTCAGCTCTCGGGAAAGGGGCTGAAAATTCGCGTTCCGCGGTCGATCCCCCCGGGGAAGACGGCCAATGTGATCGCATATATCGATACGCGCAGCGTCATCGGGCTCTGGAAGTGGCGGATCTTGTTGCAGACCAACGACAAAACCAAACGCGTGGTTTCATATAATATTAGAGCCTTCGTTTACTCGCCGCTGGAGGTCGATCCGCTAGAGCGGTTTCAATTTACTCCGGTCCATATCCTGCAGCGATGAAATAATTCTGGCATTGGTCTGGGGTGAATTCGTCGAGGGATTGAGCGATGACGTCCCATAGATCGTCGATGGTTCGCGCGGCGGCCTGCCTGAGGATCGCCTTGAGCTTGGAGAAGGCCATCTCGATGGGGTTGAAGTCTGGCGAATAGGGCGGGAGATAGAGCAGGGTTGCCCCGGCCTCCTCGATGGCGCGGCGCACGCCGGTGACCTTGTGGGCGGGCAGATTATCCATGACGACGATGTCGCCGGGTGTCAACTCGGGCACCAGCACGTGGGTCACATAGGCGCGGAAGGCATCTCCGTCCATCGGCCCGTCGAGCAGCATGGGGGCGCTCAGGCTTCCCAAGCGTAGGCCGGCGGTGAAGGTCGTGGTCTTCCAATGGCCGTGGGGAACCGCCGCCCGGCAGCGCTCGCCGCGCTTGGCTCGGCCCCGCAGGCGGGCCATCTTGGTCGAGGCACCGGTCTCATCGATGAAGATGAGCCTCTTGGCATCAAGATCGGCTTGGGCGTCGAACCAGGCTTGGCGGCGGGCGGCGACATCAGGACGCTCTTGCTCGGCGGCGTGCGCGGTTTTTTTTGAAGCTGATCCCGCGACGGTCAAAGAAATACCACACCGTCGCCGGACAGGCCGACACCGCCCGCTTCTCGGCCAGGTGCGCGGCGATCTCCGCCAGGCTGACGTCCGGCCGCTCCCTCACCAGCGCCAGAATGAAAGCCTCGTGGGCATCCAGCTTCGATCCGCCCGGTTGACCTTGCTTGCGCGCCGCAACCTCACCCGTCTCGCCATAGCGCCGATACCAAGTCACCGCCGTCGAAACCCCAACCCCAAAATGAGCCGCCGCCCGGCGCCTCGAAAGACCGCCTGAAATCGACCTGATCACCCGAACCCGAAGGTCTGTACTGTAGCTCCGTGACATCGAACCCTCCTCGCTGGACCACAGAGAAGGGAATCACAGATCAAGCCCCAAGGGAATCCTCAAAATGATTCCGCGTTCATTGAAACCGCTCTAGACGGCGTGGTCGTGGGATAGCGGGCTTTGTCCTCTATGGACGCCCCCGGCTTTGCGCGCGACGCAAAGCAGCGACGAGCCGAAAGAAAAGTCCATGTGCTTCAGGAGCGACCGTTCTGCCTGGGTCACGAGGAATAAAAGCTCATTGATCCATTTCGGTAGCCGGGAAAGGTCGGTGTGGGCCTCCACCTCGCCCGGACGCAGGGCCGCGACGAAGCGCCAGGCGGCGATGGCAGGCAGAAAAAACGGGAAAAGATGGGTCATCCGTTGGATTTCCACCGGCCGCGTTTCGACCATGGCGGCGAGTTCCTTGCGGACGAAGCGGCGCGAACCATCGATGGCGGCGTCGTGGACTTCGTTGCCCAGCCAGTGATGGGCGGGCATGCTCAGGATCAGGTAGCCCCCCGGTTTAGTGACGCGCCACAGTTCCCTATAGGCTGCGGCCGGGTCCACCTCGTCGCATTCAAAGACATTGATGCAAAAAACGGCGTCCATGCAGTCGGATGCCAAAGGGATGGCGTTGACCGAGGCACGCCACGCGGTGGAGAGCCGCCGTTCCGGCCAGAAAGCGGCGGCCTCGGCCGACAGGTCGAAGCCGAACACCGTGCCATCGGTCTTGTCGCGAAGCCCCGCCATCAGTCCGCCGGTGCCGCAGCCGGCATCGAGGATGCGTGCATCCGCGCCCATGCCAAGGCCGCCCAAGGTTTGAAGCAGCATGGCGTGCAGACCGCGAAACCACCAATGGGTTGTCTCGAATTCGAAGAACCGCGGGTATTCGGATGCTTTCATGACCGGGCCAAAATACCTGCACCCATTACCCCAGCGCCTCCCGCAACGCCTCGCAGACGGCACCCTGCTGGGCTTCGGTCATCTGCACGCCGGACGGCAGGTACAGGCCCTTGCGTGAAATGCGTTCCGTCACCGGATAGGCCTCGCCATTGAACAGCCCCATATCGTGGAAAACCGGCTGTTCGTGCAGGCCCAGGAAAAATGCTCGCGTATCGCATTTGTGGACCCGCATTTCCCTGGAAACCGCGTCGGCATCAAGACCCGGATCATTTGCAAGAACAACGGCGTACATCCAGTAAACGTTTTTCGCCCAGTCCTTTTCCACCGGCAATTGCAGGCCCGCCACGTCACCGAGGAGGGCGCCGTAGATGCGGGCGATCTCACGTTTTTTGGCGACGAAAGTTTCGATCCGTTCGGTCTGGGCAAGCCCGATGGCCGCCTGGATGTTGGTCATGCGATAGACATGGCCGATTTCGGTGTGCAGGAACCGGCGATCGGGCCGAAAACACAGGTTGCGGAGCGCCCGCGCCCGTTGGGCAAATTCCGGGTTGTCGGTCAGCAGCATGCCGCCTTCGCCGGTGGTGATGATCTTGTTGGCATAGAAACTGAAGATGCTGATATCGGCAAGGCCGCCGCAACGGCGCCCCCGGTATTCGGCGCCGTGCGCTTCGGCGGCGTCCTCGATCACGTAAAGGCCGTGTTTTTCGGCCAGGGCATGAACCGGGTCCATGTCCACCGGGTGCCCGTAGATATGAACCACCATGATGGCGCGGGTGCGCGGGGTGATCTTTGCCGCGATGGCAGCCGTGTCCATGGTCCAGGTATCGCCGGCGCAGTCCACCAGCACGGGCTTCGCACCGGCGTCGAGAATGGCCGTGGCACAGGAAATGATGGTGAATGACGGCAGGATGATTTCGGCGCCGGGCTCAAGCGGCAAGCATTTGATCGCCACATGCAGCGCCGCCGTGCCGCTTGATACGGCGACACCTTCGGCCATGGAACAGTACTCGGCCCAGGCTTGTTCGAATTTTTTGACATACGCCCCTGCCGACGATATCCAGCCCGTCCGGATACAGTCGAGAGCATACGCTTCTTCGTTGCCGCCCTGCAGTTCAGGGGTGGATACCGGGATGAAGTCGTTCATGGCCGATGGCCTTCCCTTTTACGCCGGTGACGGTGCGACGCTCACCCGGGTTTCGCCGCCTGGATTTTTTTCCTGTTCATTTTTAACGTAAATGCCACCCACAGGCAGCCCAAAGAAATGGCGCACAGGCCGGAAATACTGACGGCGGTCTTTGATTCGCCGCCGATGCGCGGGTAGATGACAACCGGGACTTCCCGTACCTCGTATCCCCACAGCCAGGCCTTGTAAGCGAAGCGGATGCAGTAATCGACATAGGTGCCCTCAAGGTCAAGGGTTTCCGCCACATCCTTTTTGACGGCGTAATAGCCGCTCGTATAGTCGGTCACGGCCGGGGTCAAAAGCCGCCGCAGGCACCAGTTTCCCATCATCGACAAAACAACCTGGAAAAACGAATCGCCGGTACTTTTCAGCCGTCTGCGGATCGGGATCAGGGCCTTGGTCTCGCCGTTGCTGCCCTTTACGCCGCCGCCCTCGATATAGCGCGAACCGATGGCGAGATCGGCGCCGCCGATGATTTCCGCAACCAGCCTGGGGATGGCTTCGGCCTTCATGGATTGGTCTGCATCCAGCCAGACGCAGGTATCATAGCGGGCCGCTTTGATGCCCTCGCGGATTGAAGGGATCAGGCCACGTTCAGACTTCCGCGTAATCAGCCGCAGATGGGGTCTGGTCTCGGCCGCCTCCCTGACCAGTGCCGATGTGCCGTCCGGCGAATCATCGTCGACAACGATGATTTCATAGGTCGCCATGCCGAGAGTATCGGCAATATCCGCGATCGATCCGAGGATATTTTCGGCCTCGTTGTAGGTCGGCAGGATGATGGATACGGGGATCATCGCGTTACGGCATGATGGCGTTCAATTGACGCGGATAGCCGTCCACGGACTTGGCGAAAGCGTAATAAAGCAGGGTTTCACTGAACCCCATGGCCCTCAGCCGCGGCATGGTCCCTTTCTGGAGAGCCCGTTCCACCCTGAAAAACCCTCCGGCGACCATGGGGAGAACCTTGTATTTTTGGACCATGGCGAAGCTATGCCACACCACAACCAGGGTCATGGCCGCGACGATGGCGGGGAAAACCACATGTCCAAGACGACGGATGTGCCAGCTATCCCGGCGCGCCATGCGACCAAGAAGAAGGATGCAAAGGCCGAAAAGAACAGAAGGAAACAACAGGGTCATGAGCCGCCCGTTGACGCGGCCCCAGAAATAGAACGCTTGGGACCAGCTGGAAAAGGCCTTGAGGTCCATTTGCCCGATTAGGAAATAGATGGCGACAAGGCTGACAACCCAGGCCGTGGAGATCAAGATAAGGTCCACGGCCACGCCGCCGCGTTTCACCAGGAATTTCTGGACACGGAGGTAAAACGAATCCGGCCCGAATATCCGTCGCCGGACTCTGGGTACGACCATGATCGCGGCGATCATTATGATAATCCCGGCAGCGGCCATCAGCGGCCCCAGCCCCTTGCCCAAAAGGTGTTCCCACATATTTTCGCGGTAGAGAAATACCGCCGTCGTCAGGGCGACCGCGCCGGCCACCGGGATCGACCGGAAAACCTGCGGCCGAACCACGAGATCGATTCCCACCAGCATGACAAGGACAAGGCCCGATGCGCTCAGGTGATAATAGGAAAGTACCAACAATAGCCCATAGGCCGCGAGATAGTGCTTGCTCCAGCGGAGCGCGAAAAGACCGATCAAAAGAAGGGTGAAATTGCTTCGCGGCGTGAATGCGAGGGGCGAAAACTGGCTGCCCGGGCGCAACAGAAGATCTTTGGTATGGGTGAAAATTCCGCCGAGGGAATCATGCATCAAAATGGTGGCATAGGAATTGTGGCGCAATGGAAGAAGCTCCGACAGGCCATAAAGGCCAAGGGTCAGGCCAAGGGCCCAGATGAACAGGGGCCGATTGATAAAGGCGAAAACGCCGAGAAGAACAAGCAGGGTCAGCAGGAAAGTCAGGAAAAACCCGAAGACGATGGACTGGGAAAGAAACAGCGGATAAAGGTCGGGCACCCGTCCAAACAGGGTTTTCAGAACGCGGCTGACGCCATAATAGATGGTCCCCGGCAGGACATATTCGTTGAGGCTTACCTTGTGGAGTCTGAGGCGCATCATCGCGTGCGGATCGGTGCCCTTCTTTTCGAAGAGCGCGATGGCGCGATCATTCAACCGTTCCAGGGCTTCGGCGTGAAAGACGTTAAGCCCACCCATGTAAAAGATCAGGTTGTCGTCCGTCCCCCTTACATCCTGGGACTGGAACGTCGTGTGGGCCGCAAGCCCGCCGATCAGAGAGCAAATCAGAACAAGGCCAAGTCCGCGGCGCCTAAAGAAACGCGTAATCTTATTCATCGGGCGGCTGGTTCCATCAGGAACATGTCAATCCCGGATCGTGAGTTTGTCGGGAAGGTTGGGTTGAAAACGGATCTTGTCCTTCGCTCCCATATAGGGCCCGGTCTTGACCTCTATCATATCGATATCTTCCAGGGCCTCGAACCCATGTCCGCCGGAAACCAGAACAAGCACGTCGCCCGCTCCCATGATGACGCTTTCCAAGTATTGTTGTTGATCCGTATAAAAATCAACGCGCATGCGCCCCCGCCGCAAGAACAGAACTTCCTGGGTGTTTTCAATCGTTCGGGGGTGAACCTGGTGGGTATGGGCATCAATCTTGGTTGATTTCGGGTGGTTCAACATTCCTACCTGGAGTGACGAACTGCTTTCGGTAAAAAAATTGACCCCGGGTTGGGTGAAATCCTTGCGGAGAATAAGTGCGATGAGCCGCCCGTTATCGGTGATTTTTATCGGCATGGCAGCCTGTCCTCTGTTTTTATTTCAGAGGATTTAATATCCGTCCCCCCCGAAGCGTGAGCATAGGGCATCTGTTTAATCGACTTAATAGCTAAACATGGAGTCAAGGGGACAGGGGGACGGAGGATCATGGCATCATCAGTTGTTGTGGGCGCGTAGCTCTGAGGCCCCCAACCAGAAAATAGCGGCCGGCAGGGAGACTAAAAAATTCACGCCGCCGAAAAGTAGCGAAAGGCCGATGGCGGCTTCCGGCGCCATGCCGGCATAGCCCAGAAATACCACCATTGCGCCTTCACGCACGCCCCACCCTGCATAGGAGATGGGAATCACCGAGGCCAGAATGACCGGTGGAATCAGGGCAAACGCCGCTCCAGCGGCCAAGGGGATGCCCAGCCCTTCGGCAAGCACCAAGATACTAATGACGGCGAGCCCATGAACGGCAACGGCAAGGGCGATTACCGGGATCGCCGTTCGCCATTTCATAAGAACGGCGCGGGCGAGGATGCTCGCCTCGGTGATCCAAGCCATCAAACCGCCCAAACCGAACACGGCAAGAAGCCGGCCCGGCAGGGTCAGAACGCCCAATGCCAGGAACAGGACGACGCCCGCCGCCACCCCCAGCACAAGAGCAAAAAGGATCCAAAACGGGGTCGCATCGTCCGTGACGCCGGTCAGGAAATAAAGGCCGGGGACAACCAGCAGGGCCAACCCGACAAGGGCAACCAGGCGATCGAGGGCAACGGCCATCAGGGCACGTAGAATCTTGGTGCCCTCGCGAAACACGCTCCAGGTTCGAAAGATATCGCCGCCGATATTGGCGGGTAGAACCTGATTGATAAACTGTCCGATATAGAACAGCCGGAACACCGCCCCATATCCGGTCGGGAGATCCAGGGCGCCGAGCACGATTTTCCAG
>SMXQ01000160.1 GCA_004356985.1 Alphaproteobacteria bacterium
GCCCCGAACGCCGAAGCGATACACAAGCATCATGCGAAGGCCGGCATCAAGTGCGACTGGGTCCACGAAGTGGAGTCGACCCGAGGGTAACGGATAGCCCTTGGCGACCCCCCTGAGTGCCAGCCACGGCCAGATGAGGCCAAGAAGAAACGTGCGCGTTGCTAGATGGGCTTGTCTGGGTGTGTGTGACGTACCGCAGACGCAGAAACGGCGCCGTGAAGGCCCGCCATGCGGAGTAATTGACGCCATGAACCCATGAGCAGAACCCTTGCCAGCCTGGTGGTCGGCTTTGCCCGGCTGATCACCCTGCCCACTTCCCAACGCCAAAGGGCGCGGGTCTATGCCCGCATCAAGGATCATTTCGACCGCGCGGTGGTGCACATTGTCGCCACCAGGCACGGCGACTTGCGTTTCTATACCAACCGGGGCGCGGCGGCGGCCAGCGCGTTGCATACCTTCCAAGGCGACGAGCCGGAGACCATCTCCTGGATCGACGACGAGGTCGAACCCGGCGATGTGGTCTGGGATGTCGGCGCCAATGTCGGGCTTTATTCGTGCTATGCCGCCAAGGCCGGCGCGCGGGTGCTGGCGTTCGAGCCCAGCGGGATCAATTTCGGCCTCTTGGTCGCCCACGTGGAACTGAACGGTTTGGATCAATCGGTCGCCCCATATTGCCTGGCGCTCACCGATACCAGCCGGGCGACGGAACTTTTCACCAGCAGCTTCGAGCCCGGCCACGCCTTCAACGCCATCGATTCGCCCGAGAGCCAATTCTCGGCCTTCAAGCCGAAATTTCGCCAGGCCATCCTGGGCTTTGCCGCCGACGACCTGGTGGATCGCTTCGGCCTGGCGTCCCCCGACCATCTGAAGTTGGATGTCGACGGCGCCGAGATCGCCATCCTCAAAGGCGCCGGGAAGGTGCTGGGCAAGGTCCGAACCTTGATCATGGAGATCGAGGGCAGGAACCGCGACCTTTTCGATGACGAGATCGCCCCGCTTTTGGATCGGGCGGGCCTGTCCCACGCGGGATCCTGGGAAGACGGGGCCCGCAATCAACTCTTCACGCGCAAGTGATTGCCACGCCTGCCGGCAAATGGCCCTCGGGTTGGCGGGCCGGGAATTCCTGCTATCGTGGGAGGGAGCTTCAGGGGCCGGCGCGTCTCGTGCCCGAGGGGACCGGTTCAGGGGAGGATGAAATCCATGGCTTACGAAGGAATGATCGCCGAGACGATTCGCGTCCACGGCCACGGGGGCGACCTGATCGACGCCTATGCGGCGCGGCCGTTGGGGGCGGGCCCGCTGCCGGGGGTGGTCGTGGTCCATCACATGCCCGGGTGGGACGAATGGACCCGTGAAGTGGTGCGCAAGGTCGCCCATCACGGCTTCAACGCCGTCGCGCCGGACCTGCATTTCCGCCAGGGGCCCGGCACGCCGTCGGAAAAGGCCCAGCGCGTCCGCGACATGGGCGGCCAGATCGACGCGATCATCGTCGACGACCTTTCCGGCGGCGAGGCCTATCTGCGCGAACTTCAAACCGCCAACTCCAAGGTCGGGCTGATCGGCTTCTGTTCGGGCGGGCGGGTCGCCTACATGGCGGCGGCCAAGATGCCGGGCCTCGATTGCGCGGTCGATTGTTGGGGCGGCAACGTCACCGCGCCGCCGGGCAAACTCAACGACAACCAGCCGGTGGCGCCGTTCGACATGACCGCGGACATCGCCATGCCCCTGCTCGGTATTTTCGGCAACGACGACAAGAACCCCGACCCCGGGCAGGTCGATCAAATCGAGGCGGAACTGAAGGCGCACAAAAAAGACTACGCGTTTTACCGCTATGACGGGGCGGGCCATGCCTTCTTCAATTACGCCGCGGGGCGCTACCAATTCGAGCAGGCCGCCGAGGGCTGGGAAAAGGTCTTCGCCTTTTTCGACCGTCACCTGCGCTAGGACAAGGAGAGCGCCCATGACCAACGGAGAGGATAACCGCGCCCTCGACGGCCAGGTCGCCATCGTCACCGGCAGCGCCATCAACACCGGGCGGACCATGGCCAAGATGCTGGCCCGGGCGGGCGCCGCGGTGGTGGTCAACTACCTGACTTCGGCCGATGCCGCCAGGGATACCGTCAAGGAGATCGAAGCCGCGGGCGGCCGGGCCTTCGCCCATTGCGCCGACGTGACCAAGATCGGCGAGGTCGAGGCCATGGTCGCCGACACCGTCAGCCGATGGGGCGGCATCGACATCCTGGTGAACAACGCCAATATCCGGAGCTACCGGCCGCTCCTGGAGATCTCGATCGACGAATGGCGGTCGACCCTGGCGACCTCCCTGGACGGCTTCTTTTACTGCGTGCGCACCTGCGTGCCCCACATGATCGCTCGCGGCAAGGGCACCATTGTCAACATCGGCGGCGGGTCGGGCCATTCGGGGGTCGCCAACCGCTGCCACGTGGCCACCGCCAAGGCCGGCATCGCCGGCATGACCGGGGCGCTGGCCGCCGAGCTCGCGCCCCATAACATCACCGTCAATTGCATCGTGCCGGGCCGCGTCGATACCGTGAAACCGGCGGCCGAGCGCAACCAACACCGCGCCGTGCGCAGCGACAGCCCCATGGGCCGGTCGGCCGCCCAGGAGGAAATCGCCGATCTGGTGCTCTATCTCTGCGGCGAGGGATGCCGCTACATGTCGGGCCAGATGCTCCACGTCAACGGCGCGCGCTACGTCACCATCGCCTGAACGCAGCCCCCCACCCCCCCGGCTGGGGCGAAGATTCGGCGGCTCATCCCGCCCGGGCGGTTTCGCTTTCCTGGGTGGTGATGACGCCGCCCTTTTCCAGCGCCGCGATCTCTTCGTCCGAGAAGCCGAATTCGGCCAGCACCTCTTCGGTGTTCTCGCCGTATTCGGGGACCGCCGTCCAACCGCCGGTGGGGGTGCGGCTCAGCCGGAAGGCCTGGGTCAAAAGTTGGAAGTCGCCCATGGACTTGGAGGCCAGCGCCTGGGCCAGGTCGAGATGGCGGACCTGGGGGTCGTCGAAGGTCTGGTCGAGGGTGTAGACCGGGCCCGAGGGGATGTCCGCGGCGGCCAGGCGCTTCAGCATTTCCTCGGTGGTGAACCCGGCCATGGCCTCGGCGATCATGGCGTTGCATTCCAAGCGGTGGGCGCGGCGCGCCTCGCGGGTGTCGAAACGGGGGTCGGTGGCGGCCTCCTCGTGGGCGACGGCGCGGCACAGGTCGGGCCACATGCGGGGCATGATGGAGATGCTGACATAGCCGTCGGCGGTCTTGTAGGTGTTGGTGGGAACCCCCGTGGGGTGCTCGTTGCCGACCTGCCCGGGCACGATGCCGTCGACCAGGTAGCGCGCGGCATGAAGGTCCATCATCGACAACAGCGATTCCATGAGCGAGGTCTGCACCCACTGCCCCTGGCCCGAGTGTTGGCGCTCATAAAGGGCGGTCAGGATGCCCAGGGCGCAGAACAGGCCGGCGCTAACATCGGCGATGGCGATGCCGGCGCGCAGGGGGCCGCGCCCCGCCTCGCCGGTCACCGACATGAAGCCCGACATGCCCTGGATGATCTGATCGAGCCCGGGCCGGTCCTTGTAGGGGCCGTCCTGGCCGAAGGCGGATATGCTGGCGAGAATGATCCGGGGATTGATCTGGGCCAGCGATCGGTAGTCGAAGCCGAGCCTATCCTTGACCGCGGGCCGGAAATTCTCCACCACCACGTCGGCGCGTTCCACCATGCGGTTGAGCACGGCCAAGCCTTCGGCGCCCTTGAGGTCGAGCACCATGCAGCGCTTGTTGCGGTGTTTGCTCTGGAAGTTGGCCTCACAGCGGCCGGCCCAGTCCGGCGGGTTGCCCGGGCGCTCGATCTTGATGACGTTGGCGCCCCAGTCGGCCAATTGGCGCACGCAGATCGGCCCCGCCCGCGCCTGGGTCATGTCGAGGACCGTGAGACCGTCGAGGGCGCTCGATGGCGGTTGAAAGCCCATGTTTTCCTCCCTGAAGTTCCCCGGCCCGCGAATCTTCCCTTCGGGCCGGGCGGGAAAAGGCTACAGGCGGCCCGCCGCCCTGTCCATATCGGCGCGCGGGCTTGGCGCGAGGCGATTTTTGGCGATTGCCGGGGATGGCGCCGCGGGCTAGGCGGTCAGCTTCCCGTCCACCGGGGTTCGCGCTTTTCGTTGAAGGCGCGCTTTCCCTCGGCGAAGTCCTTGCTTTCCAGGCAGGCCTTGCGCACCGCGGCGACCTTATCCATGTCCCGCGCTCCGCTGTCCTTCATGGCCTCGTTGATCATCGCCTTGGCGGCGATCACCGACAGCGGCGCGTTGTCGGCGATCGCGGCGGCCACCCCGCGCACCGTGTCTTCCAACGCGTCGGGGGCCACCACCTGGTGAACCAGGCCCATTTGCAGCGCCTCGGCAGCCGAATAGCGCCGCGCGGTGATAAGGATTTCCTTGGCCCGGGCGGGGCCGACGATATCCACCAGCATGCGGGTGTAATGCCAGTTGTATGCGTTGCCCAGCCTGGCCGCGGGAATGCCGAAGCTGGAATCGTCGGAAGCGATGCGCAGATCCGCATGGAGCGCGGTCGCCACCCCGCCGCCCAGGCAATAGCCCCGGATCATGGCGATCAAGGGCTTGGCGAGGGTGGCGAAACGTTCGCGCACCAGGCCCGACAGCTTGCCTTGGCGTTGGAGGGCGGCCGGCGTTGCGGCGCCTTTCGTGGGGCGCGAGATATCCGACCCCGACACGAAGGCCTTATGGCCGGCGCCCTTCATGACGATGACGCGGACCATGGGGTCGGCTTCGAAATCCTCGAGGATCGCCAGCATCCCTTCGCGCATTTCATGGGAGATGGCGTTGCGGCGTTCGGGCTGGTTGAAGGTCATCCAGCCGATGCCGTCGGCTTTCTCGGCGATCATCTTTTCGGTCTTGAGCTCCATGGCTCCCCTGTCCCCGCCCGGACAACGCGCCTACCAGAGCGCCATGGGTTTGGTCGCCAAGTCCTCCGCGCCCGCGCCGGCCGCCTTGATGGCCGCCGCCACCGCCGGGTCGTCGAGGATCGCCGGCGCCAGGGCGCCGCCGGCGTAAAGGAGCTCGCCCTCGACGCTCAGGTCATGGCCGAAGGACGCCAGGTTGGTGGTCGCGTGGCTGCGGCCCAGGTGGAAATGCATGATCGCCGGACTGCAATGGCTAAAGCCGAACCACGACCGGCTATTGTCGCCGCGATCCAGCGGGGCGATGGTGCGCGGGTTGACCCCGGCGTGCCAGGAATCGATCCAGCCGTCGCTGGCGGCGATGGCATGGCGCAGCTTGCCGTCGGGCGCGCCTCCGGTGATATCGGTGATCCGGCAATCGCCGAGCATGAGGCGCAGCGGCGGGTCGTCTTCCCCCTGGTCCACATGGTCCATGTACTCGACGATGATCACCCCGTCGAGGGCGGCGCAGGCACGCGGATCGTGGACGCCGCCGGGGAAATTCTTGCGCGCCCTGCCCAGTTCCCCGGCATCGACGAAGAACGCCGCCCCCACTTCACCCCCGGCGCCCCCGGCGCCGGCGAAGACGCCGCCGAGGTCGGTGCCGGCGGGGCTGGTGATGCGCCAATGGCGGCCCGGGGCCATCTTATCCTCCAGCCTCTCGGCGATGGCGCGCTGCACCGCGTAGGGAAACCGCGCCCAGTCGGAGCCCAGCAGCGCCGCCGAGCGCGCGCGGTTGGGGACGCGAACCCGCGATTCCGCGGGAAAATGGGGATGAAGCGCCTCGCGGCTCAGCGACGGGAAATGGGAGATGACGATGTCGGCTTCGCGGTAGGCGTCGAGAGCCTCGCCCGGGATGGCATCGGGCGTGGCCTTAGGGATGGCATCGACCCAAAGTGATTCGACCAAAGCCCCCGCATCACGCCCGGCGGCGGCGACGGCATCATGGACCACCTGGTCAACGGCGCCCCTTTCGCTCACCACGAAAAGCCGCGTGTCCCGCCCGACGCCGGCGCAATCGATCACGCAATTGGCCGCGCCGGCTTCCAGTTCGGCGCTCATTGGGCAGTATCCCAAACGTCGACGTCGACCTCCCAGCCCTTGGTCTCGGAAAGATCGAACTTGTTGCCTTCGGGGTCCAACAGGCGGTATTCGGCGAACGGCCGGCTCTCGGGCCGGGCCACCACCTCGATCTCCTTGGAAAGGGTGTCCAGCTTGTGGTCCATGTCGTCCACCAGGAAGCCGAAATGATTGACCCCGAAGCGCGCCTCGTGGCCCTCGGTATCGCAGTAAAACGGGTGGATCGCCAGATTGGTCACGCCGTCGCCGGCGAACCGGTTCTCCCGGCCATTGGCGCGCCAGGCGAGGCTGGTGGTCACTTCGCGGAAACCGAAGACCGATGAATAGAACTCCAGCATGCGCTGGGGAATCAGGGCGTTGAGGGCGATATGGGCGATCCTGGGCATCCTTCGGTCGCGTTTTTCCGGCGCGCCGAAGCTGCCCGCGGAAATGCTGACCGGACCGCATTCGGGATCGAAGAAACGGCGCTCGCCGAAATGCAGGCCGCCCGGTTCCGGCACCATCACGCCGTCGGGCATGCAGCGCAGGTATTCACGGGTCACCTCGCCGATGTCGGCGACCTGGATGCCCACGTGATGAAGCCCGGTGTCGTTGTGAAGCTCGTTGAGCCCGGCGCGCCGGCGCAGGAAGGTGATGTTGTAGAACCCGTCGGAAAGCGAAACGTCGCCTTCGTTGGAGC
Organism: Alphaproteobacteria bacterium; assembly: GCA_004356985.1. Classification (GTDB taxonomy): domain Bacteria; phylum Pseudomonadota; class Alphaproteobacteria; order SMXQ01; family SMXQ01; genus SMXQ01. The sequence continues at coordinate 6,729 of SMXQ01000160.1, forward strand.
GGCCGAGCTCGTCCAAGGCGAAATGGCGCGCGTAAAAATCCGCCAGCGCGCCGGGGTCGTCGCTCAGGAACGCAAGGTAGCGCATTGGATTGGCGATCATGTTCGAATCTCCCCTTATTCGCATGGGCGCCGCTTGTTTTCTCCGCCGCCGCGCCGCCGTTGGTTTGGTTGCATTATATCGCTTCATGGCGCCCCGGCGCTAGGCCAGCGCTTCTTCGAGCCGTTGGAAGGTTTGGCGCAACGCGGGCGCGGGTTCCGGGCCGAGCGCGGGCGTCGCAAGCGGTCGAACTTGCCGGCGAGGGCGGCCGGGCTCTGGGGCCATTGGGGGGCGCCCTTGAAGGTGTCGGCGGCGCCGGTGAATTCGCGCCCGGCCCGATGAATCAATGCACGCGGGATTGGGGCTCATGGGGCGCGGTTGGGGCGGTGCCGAGCGCTCTATTCCTCGGGGGTATCAGGCTTCTCGGAATCACCGCCGCCGAAAACGGCGCCGAATATCTCACCGAAGGAGGTCTCGGGCGGGTCCTCCCCTGCCGCCTCCGCCGGTGAGGCGCTGTCGGGCTGGGGCTTGGCTTCGGCGGAACCGTCTTCGGTTGGTTCTTCTTTCAACTTGGCTTGTTTTTCCGGGGCCTGTTTTTCCGGGGCCTGTTTTTCCGGGGCTTGTTTTTCCGAGGCCTGTTTTTCCAGGGAATTCTCGGTCGCCCGCCCGCCCCCGCCCTTGGCCGCCGGTTCCGGCTTTCGGGCCGATTTCGACTTGGGTTTTTCAGGTGAATTTGCGTCAGCCGCGGGCGCCGGCGATTTCGCTTTGGCCGGCTTAGGGCTTGGCTTGGCCGGCGGGCCGAGCTTGGTCCATGGCGCGAACGCGCCGGACCTGTCGATCTTGAAGATCAGGAAATCGCGTCCTCCCGTGCCGATGGAATCGGTGGTGCCGGCGATGATGGACCCGCCGTCTTCGGTCGCCAAAGCGCTGGTGGCGAGATCAAAGCCGTCATGGCCGTGTATCCTGTCCCACAAAACCTTGCCTGAATCATCGATGGCGATCAGCCGAATATCCGTCTTTTTGCGATTCCCACGCCCCTGGAACGCGAGCACGAGATAGCCGTATTTGCGGGTTGAAACGGCTGCCGCCGACACGAAGGGCGTTCCCGTTCGACAGGCCAGATCGCGCACCGCGGCCACCCGATCAGGGCTGGGCGGTGGCCGATTTTTCTGCTTTTGGCTCTCAATCACCAAGGACACCACGCGCCCGATGCTGCACAATCCCCGCGCCGCCGCGGGCATGAGGTCCCGATAGGCGATGGTTTTGCGCCAAACCTCGCGACCATCGGCGCCGGCCTTGAAGATGAACAACCGCCCGCCTTGACGGCCAGCGGCGATCACGCCTCCGCCATGGGCCGGGGCGACGGCGGAAAATCGAAGGTCGCCCTTGCCCTGGGCGGGAATCCGCTGGGCCCAGACGACCTTCCCCTGCGGCGTGATCCGCAACATATAGCCCATGCCCGGGCGGGTATCCCAAGCCGCTTGGGGGCGGGTCTCGCCGACGGCGACGATATCGCCGCCGGGCAGCGCGACGGCATCGGTGATGTCATGCCAGAAACGTGCGGCGTTGCCGGTATAGACCGTCTTGCCCAGGTTTTTTCCGTCCTTGGACAAGCGCACGGCGAAAGGCAGGCGCGGGTTTTTGCCGTCCTTGACGAAGGTTTCGGCGCCCATGGCGATGAAGCCGGCATTTCCGGCGCGGGTGACGACCCCGCCGGTTCCGTCCTTGGAACGGGCATAGCCGCTGACCCAGGGGTCCCCGTTGTGGTCGCGGATGGGGACGGCGTTGGCGTCGATCCGCGCCGCGATCTGAAATCCCCTATGCACGCCACCCAGCAGGAATCCGCCCTTTGGAAGCGCCGTCAGGGACCTGATGGAACCGTCCTTCGCCGGTCCGATTACGATGCGGTTCCATGCCATGCGGCCATCGCGGCTCAATGCCATGAGCCCCATGTTGCGCCCGGCTTCCTGCTTTTTCTTTTTGTCGGCCGATTGTTCGAAGGTCCCCCCGATCAGGAATCCGCCATCGGCCCGACGGGCCATGGCCCAGGCCGTGTCGTCTTTGGGGCCGCCGAAGGTTTTCACCTTTTCCTTCCAGGCATTCCTTTGTTTCGATACCCGGTCATAGGCCGCCGAAGCGATGGTCCAACTCCTGTCCGCCCGGGCCAAATCGCTGGACATGCGGCGATTCTTCTTGATCTCGCGTTCGGTCTCCACGAACAAGCCGATGCCGGCTTTGTAGTTGCGGCCCTTGCGCCCCACGGTATTGAGATAGGCCACCAGGCCGCGGTAGGCGGCGGTCCAGTTCTTCAACAGGTAATGCGCGTGGGCCTCGTAGAAAAGCGTCTCCCCACTGACGCCCAAGCGCGTCTTGCGAAGCTGGGCGATGATGTCGATGGTCTGCTTGGAATTCTTGGCGCGGATGGCGAGGTTGAGTCGATGCTTGAGGACGTCGTAGCGCACCCCGGGGGTGAGAACGTCCTCCTGGGCTTGAGCGGGCTGGGCATGGGCGGGGCCGGGGTGCGCGACGAGAATAAGAAGGCCGGCCCAGAGGAGGATTGCTGCACAAACGATTGCCCGGGGGCGACGGATATCCCCGCGCCGGCGGCATCGCGCCGTGGGATTTTTGAACGGCCTTGCGCGGCGGCTTGGTGATAGGATGACCATGTGATCCATCGCCTTAGAATAGCCATCCACGGGTTTGGCGCAAGGTGCTGCGTGCGCCGTTTCCCGACATCGGCCCGTGGCTGATGCGCGCTTTGCGCGACCTGCCGCCCCTGCCCGGCGCTTACGTGCTTCTCATCGGGACCGTGGCGACGGTGGCGGTGTCGATCAGGGGCAGGACCGCCAGGCTGCCCCCCGGGGGCTATCTCTATTGCGGCAGCGCCAAGGGTCCGGGCGGTATCCGGGCCCGGGTGCGACGCCATTTGAAGGCGCGAAAGGCCTTGCGCTGGCACGTGGACAGGTTGACCGCGGCAGGCGAAATCAGGGGCGTGATCGTCGCCCCGGGGGGTGATGAATGCGATCTGTTCGCGCGTCTGCGCGCCAGACCAGGGTGCGAGGTCCCGGTTCCCGGTTTTGGGTCGAGCGACTGCCGCCGCTGTCCGGCCCATTTGCTGGCCATGGGCGACGCCGGTGACGCGGGGCCGTTCATTTCGTTACGGCCCCATGAAACCCTGGTGCCCCGTGAAACCCTGGTAAAAGTCCTAAGGGAGCCCGAGGAGGGGTGATGGTCTAACCGGCCCGCGCCGCGCTTTTACCCATGCGCGCGACGAGCTCAGCGAGTTCTTCGAGGAACCGGGCCGCCATGGGAACAGGTTTCCTGATATTGGATGCCACGCAAAGCCGCATGCAATCCACGTGGACTCGCGCGGCTTTCTCGAAATTGGTTTTATCCCCCGTCTTGAGCGCCGCCTCGAGAGAACGCGCCACCAACCCGATGATCGGCCAACCGAGGGTCGCCGCCTGGCCTTTCAGGTCATGGGCGGCGATCTGGATCTCAATCCACCGCCCGGACCGGGCGGAGCGGTCCATTTCCGCGAAGGTTGTCTCCAGATGCATGGGGAAATCCGCGATCACGCTTTGCAGGAGATCATCGGCGCGGGCGACGGCGTCATGGAGGGTAAGGGGTGGCATGGCGGCGGACCTCAGGAATAAAGAAGGGCGTCGATGTCGTGCTGTTGCAAGCCGCTGTCGCGTCGGCGTTCGATGCCGTCATATTGGGCGTTTAGCCGCCGCCGCCGGCATGGCCCGGTATAGCTGGGCATGATGATGAAGGGCCGCGGATGAAAGATCGCCAAATCCAGTTTTTCGAAAAGCGATCGGGGCGACAACGGTTTGGTCAGGATCTCCGACACCCCGGCATCGCGCGCCTCGACGACCAGGTCTTTTTCGGTATGGCCGGAGCAGAGGATGATCGGGATATCGGGCCTTGAACTTTGCGGGCTGGTCCGGACCATGGTGACGAATTCTATGCCGCTCATCCCCGGCATCAGCCAATCGACGATCAAGCAGTCGATCTTGCTCTGGCGGATTTCGGCGAAGCCTTCCTTGGCGTTGTCCGCGTGGAGGACCGTGCCCACCTCGAAGGCCCGCAGCATGTGGCTGATGAGTTGCCGCATGTATTGGTTGTCATCGACCACGAGTATCGTGGTGTCCGAGAAGTTGACGGTTTTTTGCAACACCTTGCTATTCTCCCGGGCCTCCCAGGCACGACACGGGTCTCCCGAGAGGGTCATGGGATGCCCCGTATAGGCTTAGAAAACTAGATATAATCACTTAGTCTTGAGCAATTATTAACGCTGAACGTTCCCATCGGGTGCGGGCCTGTGCTATCGATCTCAAGGAGATGAAAGTAAGGACAGTTCTTGGGCCAGCCCATCATCGACATCTTCTCGGACCCCATTTGCCCTTGGTGCATGATCGGCAAGCGCCGGTTGGACCGGGCGATGGAAAAGATGCGCCAAGCGACACCCGGGTTGGCGCCCAGGGTCCGCTGGCGGGTTTTTCAGCTGAACCCGTCCATGCCGGCCGAAGGCATGGACCGGTCCGTTTATCTGGCCGCCAAGTTCGGTGGCGCCGACCGGGCCGGAGAGGTTTATCGCGAAATTCGCAGGCAAGGCCAGGCCGAGGGGATCGCTTTTTCCTTCGACCGCATCAGGCGGACGCCCAATACCCTAAAGGCGCAAGCCTTGATCGCTCTCGCCGATGGTGAACAACGCGCCTCGGAGATGGCCGAGCGCCTGTTCCATGCCTATTTTTTGGAAGGGTTGGACATCGGCGATGGGGCGGTGCTGGAGGGATTGGGCGCGGAAGTCGGGCTCGCCATGGAAAGCGTGGTATCTTGTCTTGCCGATGATGGCGTCATCGACGGCCTGCGCGCCGAGGATGCGGCGGCCCGGGCCGAGAGCATCACCGGCGTGCCGCATTTCGTCATCGACGGGCGTTATTCGCTGTCCGGCGCCGTCGCGCCGGAAGTTCTCATGCGGGCGATCGATTTGGCCGCTCAGGCCGCCCCTTGAGGAGGGGCGCCGGGGCTCGCCCCGGCGATTCGTGCCAGCGCATCCAGTTCGCCGGCCAACCCCTTGACCTGATCGGCGGGGCTCGGCCAGTCGCGGCGGATCACCAGGGTGTGGTCGGGCCTGAGCCGCATGGCGCCGGGCGATGCCGAGATGGCGGCGATCAGCCCTTCGGGGTTGGCGAAACTCGCCTTGCGGAAGGTGATCAGGCAGCCGCGCCTGCCCGCTTCCACCTTTTCCACGCCGGCGGCGCGGCACCCCTGCTTCAGGGTCACCACCGACAGCAGGTTTTCCACTTCCCCGGGCAGGGGGCCGAATCGGTCGATCAATTCGGCGGCGAAAGCCTCCACCTGGTCGCCGGAAAGGAGCCCGGCGATGCGCCGATACAGGCCCAGCCTGAGGCCGAGATCGGCCACGTAGTGCTCCGGGATCAGAACCGGAATGTCGACGTTGACCTGGGGTGACCAGTCGGTCTCCGTGGGGGCCGCGCCCCTGAGTTCGGCCACGGTCTCTTCCAGCATGTGCTGGTAAAGCTCGACCCCCACTTCGCGGATATGGCCCGACTGTTCCTCTCCCAGCAGATTGCCGGCGCCTCGAATGTCGAGGTCGTGGCTGGCGAGGGTGAACCCGGCGCCCAGGCTGTCCAGGGTCTGCATCACTTCCAGGCGTTTGGTCGCGCCGGGGCTCAACACGCGCCGCGGCGGCAGGGTCAGGTAGGCATAGGCCCGGACCCGGGACCGGCCGACCCGGCCGCGGAGCTGGTAAAGCTGGCCCAGGCCGAACATTTCGGCGCGGTGAATGACGATGGTATTGACGTTGGGCAGGTCCAACCCGGATTCGATGATGTTGGTGCAGACCAGGATATCGAACGCGCCTTCCAAGAAGGCGACCATGGTCCTCTCGATCTCGGCCGCCGGCATCTGACCATGCACCGCCCGGACCCGGGCATCGGGCACGATGTCGGCGATTCGGGTGGTGACCGTGGCGATATCCCTGATGCGCGGGCAAACGTAAAAACATTGCCCGCCGCGATGAATCTCGCGTTTGATGGCCTCACGGATGACCAGCGGGTCGTAAGGAAGAATGAAGGTCCGCACGGCCAGCCTGTCGATGGGCGGGGTGGCGATGACGCTCATGTCCTTGATGCCGGTCAGCGCCAGCTGAAGGGTGCGGGGGATGGGCGTGGCGGTCAGGGTGAGGACGTGGACATTGCCGCGCAATTGCTTGAGACGTTCCTTATGGGCGACACCGAAATGTTGTTCTTCGTCGATCACCAGGAGGCCGAGATTGGCGAATCGGATCGAGGGGGCGAGAAGCGCGTGGGTGCCGATGATGATATCGACCCGGCCCGATTGAAGGCGTTCCTTGACCTTCGCCGCCGCCGCCGGCGGGACCAGCCGGGAGAGCTGGGCGATCTCGATGGCTAGGCCGCCGAAGCGCTGGGTGAAAACCTCGAAATGCTGGCGGGCGAGAAGCGTGGTCGGCACCACCACCGCGACCTGCACCCCGGACATGGCGGCTGTGAAGGCGGCCCGCAACGCCACTTCGGTCTTGCCGAATCCCACGTCGCCGCAGATCAGCCGGTCCATGGGCTTGTCGCCGGCCATGTCGGCGAGGGTCTCCAATATGGCGTTCTGCTGATCGTCGGTTTCGCTGTAGGGGAAGCGGGCGCAGAATTCGTCGTAATCGCCGTCGCCGGGGATCATCGGCTTGGCCCGGGCCAGGGTGCGCGCCGCGGCGATCTTCAGCAGCTCTTGCGCCATCTCCCGAATGCGGCCGCGGAGGCGGGATTTCCTCGCCTGCCAGGCGGCGCCGCCAAGCCGGTCCAGGGCCACCGTTCCCTGGTCCTCGCCATAGCGGCTGAGCACTTCGATATTTTCCACCGGCACGTACAGCTTGTCTCCGCCGCCGTAGACCAGGCGCAGGCAGTCATGGGCGGCGGTGCGGCGTCCTTCCGCGCCTGGAAGCTCGAGGGTTTCCAGGCCTTCATAGCGGCCGATGCCGTGATCCAGGTGGACCACCAAGTCGCCTTCCTCGAAGGTGGCGAGCCGCGCCGTGAAGGCTTCGGCGGCGCGTTGGCGCCGCCGTGGGCGGGCCAGCTTCTGTCCGAGAATATCGGATTCGGCGATGACCGCGAGGCCGGGCGCGGTGAATCCCTGTTCGATATCGAGACCCAAGGCCGCGGGCACGCCGGCGGGCAGCGCCGCGATCTCGGTCCAATCGGCGCACGCCGCGATGTCGCGCAACCCGTGTTCTATGCAAAGCCTGCGGATGCGGCTCAAAGAGCCGGCGCTGGCGCAGGCCAGAATGACCCGCCGTCCCGCCAACTTCGCGTCCCTGGCGAAGGCCACGGCGAGATCGAAGGGGTTGGACTGGCTGGTCCGCGCCGCGGCGGCGAAACTGGTGATCAGCCGCGCCCCGGCATCGATGACGGCGGGGCCCGTCTCCGGGCGGGCAAAGGCATCGAATCGAATCAGCGAATGGCCTTTGATGGCCTCATCCCAGGCCTCATGGTCCAGGTAGAGCCGTTCCGGCGGCAGCGGATTGTAAATCTCGCCCCCGGTGTCGCCGGAGCCGTGGCCCATGTCGTGCCGTGCGGCGTAAAAATCTTCGATCTGCTCGAGGCGCAGGCCCCGGGCTTCCCCGGTTCCGGCGCCGAGGCTCACCGGGACCCCCGGCAGGTAATCGAATAGGCTCGACATGGCTTGGTGGAACAGGGGCAGCCAATGCTCCATGCCGGCGCTGCGTCTGCCCTCGGTTACCGACCGATAAAGCAGATCGTTCTCCCCGGTGGCGCCGAACAGCTCCCGGTAGCCGCTCCTGAAGCGATCGATGGCATCGTCGGTCAACAGCACTTCACTGACCGGCTTGAGGATGACGCCATCGCCCGCCCCCTCCCCCTCTCCATCCCCGTCGCGCACGGTCATTTGGGTCAGGGGGTCGAAGCGGCGGATCTTTTCCACCACATCGCCGAACAGGTCGAGACGAACGGGTTCCTGGGGACCGGAAGGGAAGATATCCACGATCCCCCCGCGAAAGGCGAATTCACCGGGTTCCATCACCGTTTCGGTGCGGGCGTACCCGTGGCGCGCGGCGAAGGCGAGAAACGCCTCGCGGTCGAAACCGCCCCCGGGGCGGATGGCGAAGGCCGCCTCCTTGAAGGTGCTGGGCGCCGGCACCTTCTGCACGACGGCGTTGATGGTGGTCAAGACCGCATAGGGGCCCCGGGCCGCGGGGTCTTTGCCGCCGAGGCGCCGCGCCAGGGTCCACAAAGTGTCGATGCGCCGGGCGGCTATGGCGCCGTTGGGCCCGACGCGGTCATAGGGAAGGCAGTCCCAGGCGGGATAGAGGAGAAGCTCGATTCCCGGCGCCAACACCCGAAGGGCTTGCGCCATGCGGTCGAGCGCGCGGTCGTCCACCGCGACATGGACGAGGGAGTCGAGGGTGGCGTCGCGAAAGCGCTCGGCCAGCCAGAAGGCATCGACCGCTCCGGGCGCGCCGCAGACCACCACCTCACCGGGAAATTCGGGAATAATATTTTTCAAATTCAATGCTCTATGAGAATATTCTTAAATTTTACTAGAAGATCGAAGACCTTTCCGCCAAGGCCATCTGGCACCGTCGCGCGGCCCGAGATCCAGTCCATCAAATCAGCGTCGGTTTGCCCCACCAGGGCCTCGAACTGGTCGAGTTCTTCGCCGTCGAGCCGGTCCAGGTGGGCAGAAGCGAAGCCACCCAGCACCAAATCGCCCTCCTGGGTGCCCCGATGCCGGGACTGATAGAGCAGGCGTTTGCGTCTGATGGCCAGGTCATCCATGTCAGTTTATCCGTCCGCGCACGACAAACCTCGTCCCCGGCCAGTGACAGGGGGCGATGGCGTGCGTAGGATATAAGCCTTCCAAGCGGTCCTGTCAGCCATCCTCGTGCGGAACGGCGGTTCATGCGCCCCGAAATCCTCTATCCCCTGTTCAAGACCCTGACGACCTTGCCGGGGATCGGACCGCGCAACGCCAAGCTGGTGGAACGTGTCGCCGGCGGTCCCCACGTGGTTGACCTGCTGTGGCATCTCCCCACCGGCTTGATCGACCGCAGCTTCCAGCCGCTGGTCCGGGACGCCCCGGCCGGGCGCATCGCCACCCTCTTGGTGACCGTCGACAAACACCTCCCCGCCCCCAACCGCCGCCTGCCTTACAAGGTGCTCGTTTCCGACCACAGCGGAACCGCCGAACTGGTGTTCTTCCACGCCCGGCCCGACTGGTTGCAAAAGACCCTGCCCATCGGCGCCCAGCGGGTGGTGTCGGGCAAGGTCGAGCATTACCGCGGCGCCGTGCAGATTACCCATCCCGACCATATCGGCCTGCCCGAAGATCGCCAGTGCCTCGCCGGGATCGAGCCGGTTTACGGGCTCACCCAGGGCTTGGCGCCGAAGACCCTTGGGCGCGCCATGGGCGCGGCGCTGGCGGCCGTGCCCGAGCTCCCCCAATGGCTGGATGAGGCGCACCTGGCGCGCGAGGGCTGGGCGCCCTGGAAGGATGCCCTGTCGGCCGCCCACAAGCCCGAAACGGAAAGCGATCTCGATTTCCTGACCGCGGCGCGGCGGCGGCTCGCCTACGACGAACTGCTGGCCAGCCAGTTGGCCATGTCCCTGGTGCGTCTGCACATGCGGCGCCAAGGCGGGATCGCCACGAAATCCGACGGCACCCTGCGGGCGCGCGCCGTGAAAAGCCTGCCCTATACCTTGACCGCGTGCCAGCAAACCGCCTTGGGCGAGATCCTTGGCGACATGGGGGCGGAGCTGCGCATGCTGCGGCTTCTTCAAGGCGACGTCGGCAGCGGCAAGACCGTGGTGGCGGCGCTGGCCATGCTTGAAGCCGTCGGCGCCGGCCGCCAGGCGGCGATGATGGCGCCGACCGAGGTCCTCGCCCGCCAGCATCTTGCCGCCATGTCCCCGGTGTTCGAGGCGGCGGGTGCCAAGCTCGCCTTGCTGACCGGCCGGCAAAAGGGCGCGCCGCGCCGGCGCCTTTTGGAAGACCTGGCGTCGGGCGAGGTCGACGCCCTGGTCGGGACCCACGCGCTGATCTCCGAAGATGTGGCGTTTGCCGATCTCGCCCTGGCGGTGGTCGACGAACAGCAGCGCTTCGGTGTCGCCCAGCGGCTGCAATTGGCGGGCAAGGGGCGCGGCACCGACGTTCTGGTGATGACCGCGACCCCCATTCCCCGCACCCTGACGCTGATGGTCTATGGCGATTTGGACATTTCCCGCCTGACCGAGAAACCCGCCGGGCGCCCGCCGGTGGATACCAGGACGGTGCCGCTGGAGCGTCTCGAGGAGGTGGTATCGGGCATCGGCCGGGCTATCGGCGGCGGCCACCAGGGGGGGCGGCAGGTGTTCTGGGTATGCCCCCTGGTGGAGGAGTCCGAAGCCATCGACCTGGCCGCCGCCGAGGAACGCTCGGGCGCGCTCGCCCGCCGTTTCCCGGGCAAGGTCGGGCTGCTCCACGGCCGCATGAAGGGGCCCGAGAAAGACGCCGCCATGGCCGGTTTCGCGGCGGGCCGTATCCGCATCCTGGTGGCGACCACGGTCATTGAGGTGGGCGTCGACATCCCCGAGGCGACGGTGATGGTGATCGAGCACGCCGAACGTTTCGGTCTGGCCCAGCTTCACCAGCTGCGCGGCCGCATCGGCCGGGGGACCGAGAAGTCGACCTGCCTGCTGCTCTATGGTTCGGGCCTGACGGCGACGGCGCGCGAGCGCCTCAAGATCCTGCGCCAGACCGAAGACGGGTTCAAAATCGCCGAGGAGGACTTGCGCCTGCGCGGCGCCGGGGAGATCCTGGGGACCCGGCAATCGGGATTGCCGGCCTTCCGGCTGGCCGATATCGCCGCCCATGGAGAATTGATGCAAACCGCGCGGGACGACGCGGCGCTAATCCTGGACAAGGACCCGGGGCTGGCCACCGCCCGGGGGGCCGCGCTCCGGGTGCTGCTCTACCTGTTCGAGAGGGACGCCGCGGTGGGCTATGCCCGGTCGGGCTGATCGGGTTGGTTGTCCCCGGGATCGCGTCCCTTGTGGCGTTCGCGCAGGATGTCGAGATCCTCGAAGATCTTGGCAGAGACCCGGGGGGTGTTCCTGACCTCGAGCGGACGGCGGTCCTCGGGCGTGACAATGCCGCCCGACATGACCATCTTGATGCCCTCCTCCACCGTCATGTTGAGGACGACGATGTCGTCTTCGGGCAGGAACAGAAGGAATCCCGAGGTGGGATTTGGGGTCGTCGGCAGGAAGATATTAAGTACTTTTTCCTTGGTCAGGTTTTGCACCTCGCCCAGGGTTTCGCCGGTCAGGAATCCCAGCGCCCAGATGCCGCGGCGCGGGTATTCCACCAGCACCACCTGGCGAAAGGCGTCTGACTGATGGCTTAAGATGGTCTCGAACACCTGTTTGAAGGTGGCGTGGATGCCCCGCATGATGGGCATGCGTTCGAGCACGCGTTCGGAAATTCGCAGGAAAGTCCGGCCCAACAGATTGGCCGTAAACGCGCCGATGAGGACCAGGCCAACCAGGACGACGATCAGCCCGAAGCCGGGAATAGAGAACGGCAGATAGGCTTCGGGATGGTATTTGAAGGGGACCAGCGGCATCACCCGGTCGTCGATCCAGGTCACGATCAACCACGAGAGCCAGAGCGTGAGGCCGATGGGCGCGGTCACCAGAATTCCGGCAATCATGTAGTTGCGCAGGCGATGGAGGATGCGGGCGCTGAGCGACGGCGCCGCGGCAGCCTTTGGTCCGGCCCCGCCGTCTTGCTTCAGGTCATCGTCGTTCATGGCCGTGGGGCGGGCTTGTCTTGGTTGTGGCTCGAGGGGTCACGGTGGATTCATGGTGGCGCCGGGTGGCTCAATTGAGGCCGTTACGGCGGTAGTACTGCCCGTCGGAAAATCCCTTGAAGAGATCGCCGACATCCGGGTGATCGATGGGTTCTCCCGAAATGTCGTGCTCCAGGTTACGCTCGGCGACATAGGTCCAATGCTCGGCGTCGTGAACCAGGACGTGGTACCAGGGGGCATCCTTGGGCGGCCGGGAGCCCGCCATTTGATCGTACCATTGCCGGGAACCCTGGTAGCTCGCGTCGACGTCGGCGACGACGCCGCGGTAGTCGAACAGCTTGTGGTGGATGGGCTGGCCCACGTGGAAACGGGCAAAGGACTTCTTCATGGGAAACTCCAAAATGGGGCGATGCGACCGTCTATGGTGGCATTCACCAAGCCGGGAACCATGGAATAGTTACTAGCACCCGGGCGCCGTTGCGTAAATCAACTTAACATCAATCGGTTAATGCCGGCCCGTCACCGCGCCAAGCGGGATGCTTAACGAAAGATTCACCAATATTTCCTAGGCTTTGGGCCGGAGGACGCCCTCATGCCATCTACTTTCCCTGGGCTTCGGCACACCTTGATTCCCGCCTTGGCATTGACCCTCGGGACCTGTGTCCTGCTCAACGAAACGCCGACCCAGGTCGGCAAAACCGTGACCATCGACGCCCAGGGACGCAAGGTGACGGTCTATCGCATCTGCGAGACCAACCGCCTGCCATTGTCCCTTGCGACCCGCACCGAGTGCAAATCCGAGAAGATCGTTCACAACTATTGTTACCGTTCCATCGGCAAGATCGATTGTTACGATAAGCCGGTCCCCGGGCGGGTCAGAATCGAGACCGAACAATGAGCGCGTAAGGCCATGGCGTGGCGACGCCGGACGCCAAAAAATCCCCCCGGGTGAAGCCCAAGGCCAAAGGCGCCGCCAAGCGCACGGCCAGGGCCAAGTCCAGGCCAGCCAAGGCGGCCAAGCCGCGGCTGGCACGGTCCAAGGGGGCCGCCCAAAGTCGACGCCAAGAAACCCGGCCCAAGGCGGCAAGGAAATCGGCTCCGAAAGCCAAGGCCGCCCTGCCCTCCGCGTCCTGCGGCCCACGTCCCGCGGCGCCACGAAAGACGTTGGATTATCAGCTCCTTCACGGGTTTGGAATAGGCTCCATCCCATGCAAGGCACACCCACATCCAAGGCGTCCGAAGCCGCCCATGGCACCGTCTTCGCCAAAGACGCCGACCAGCTTGTCTGCCGGCCGGCACGTTATCTGCTGATGGCTCTTGGTTGGTTCAACGTGGCCCTCGGGGTGATCGGTATATTCCTGCCGCTCATGCCCACCACCGTGTTCCTGCTGATCGCCCTGTGGCTTTTCTCGAAGAGTTCGGTCCGTTTCCAACGCTGGCTCTACGATCATCCGAAATTGGGCACCACCTTGCGCGCCTGGCATGCCCATGGGGCGATCCCGACCTCGGCGAAGCTGGCGGCGCTGGTCATGATGTGTGCCAGTTGGTTGATCGTCACTCTGGTGGTGGCCGACGGCTGGCTGCTCCCGTCGGGACTGGCCCTGGTGCTGGTCCCCATCGGCGCCTTTATCGCGTCCCGGCCCGGTGTTCCGGCCTGACGGGTGCGGGCCACCTCCCTCACCCCAATAATTCTTGAATTGCCAAGCTATGGTGCGGCCCGCGCGCTTTTGCTGCCATCGGCGGGGCAATCTGTTAAGCTCGGCCTTCCCTGTTTTGCTGAAGGAGACGGCCATGTACGTCGAATCCGTTCTCAAGGTTAAGGGTAGCAGCGTCGTCACCGCGAAACCGGACATGCCGGTCAACCTGGTCGCCAAGCTGCTGGCCGATGCCGGCATCGGCGCGGTGGTGATCAGCGCCGACGATGTCCATGTCGAGGGCATCCTTTCGGAACGCGACATCGTCGCCGCCATCGCTTCCAAGGGCGAGGCGGCGCTCGGGATGCCGGCATCGGCCCTGATGACCCGCGAGGTTGTGACCTGTTCGCCCAAAGATCACATTGCCGGCCTGATGGCGGTCATGACCGAAAAGCACATCCGCCACCTGCCGGTCCTGGTCGACGGCGGGCTGGCCGGGATCATTTCCATCGGCGACGTTGTCAAGTGCCGCGTGCAGGAGGTGGAATCCGAGGCCGAGGCGCTCAGGGCCTACGTGACCCAGGGCTGACCGGCCCTTGCGTTGCCGCCCTCGGGGCAGGCGTCTGGACGTGAACGCGGCCGGTCGGCCACCTGCTGGCCGCCGACCCCGTCGATCATGATGACTTCCACGCCCATGGGGATCGCCGCCGCGCCGGCGAAGCGTTTCCGCTGTTCCAAATTGGCCCTGCCCAAAAATTAGCCCGCTTGCCGGGCTCATTGATCTTGGTTCGCGCACCCTCGGCGCCGGCCGTTGCCGCACTCGTGGCGACGACCAACGGCACCGCGCCGGATTCGGTAACGATTAATTAGCCATGACCATTCAAGGAATTTTAATAAATTGCCCGTTTAATTGTAGCGATTTCAGACACGTATATCAAAGGTTGAGTAAATGATTAGAGGGATTATCCGCAAACTGATAAAAGCCGAAGATGGCGTAACGGTTGTTGAATACGGGCTTATTAGCGCCCTCTTCGGCATCGTTGCCATTACCGAGATTATGCTGACTGGCGCGGCGCTCCAAGCGATGTTCCAGGGCCCCGCGGCGGCGATGGATCCAGTGGCCATGATTGCCCAGGAGGAAGGCAATGGGAATGGCAACGGCAACGGCAACGGGAACTAGCGCCATGGGCACGGCGGGGGCCTGACTCGGCGGCGTCATCTTCCCAAGACCGGTAAGCCTGCCGCGCCCGACGCCGCTTAGCCAGCCAGGCCGCGCAAATTCATAAAATTTTCCCGCCCGGGCCTTTAAAGGCGACCGACTGGCTAGGGCTGGTATTCCACCGAAATCAAAGTGAAATGCATGTGGCGACAGGCACCCATGCCGGGCGGCATGGTCATTGCCCTGGAAAAGCCCCGCCGGGGGGTGTTTAATCGCCCATCGCCAGCGCCCACGGAGCCCGCGCCCACGGAGATGGGCCGCCTTCATGGTGACGGCGCCATGCAACAAGAACAGGGAGCGACGGTTATGAAACGAGGATTCCTTTCAAGCGTTGCAGGGGCGGTGCTTCTTCTATTGCCGGCGCTGGCCTTGGCCGGGCCGGCGGCGCCGAAGCCCGAGGGTGCTTTGACCCAGGTCGCGGCGGCGGCGTCCGCGGAATGGAAGGCGCTGGTTCGGGCGGCCAAACGCGAGGGCAAGGTGGAGGTCAACCTGGGCGGACAAATGCCCCGGAAATTGCGCACGGCGATGCCGGCCTTCACGGAAAAATACGGCATCAAGGTCAACTTCAAGACCGGCGGCAGCCGCGGCCACCGGGCGCGGATGTTCGCCGAGAGGAAAATGGGCCGCTACGTGGTGGACGTGTGGATCGGCGGCGCCAACGGCGCCCTTGCCGCGATTTACCCGAAGAAACTGCTGGTCCCCTTGCCGAAGCTTTTGATCGACCCTCAGGTCACCGACCAGTCCCTTTGGTACAAGGGCAAGCATCATTACACCGACCCCGACAATCGCTACATTTTCACCTGGGGCGCCTCTCCATCCTACAACGTCAGCTTCAACACCAATATGGTGAAGCCGGACGAAATCAGGTCCTACAAGGATCTTCTCAATCCCAAATGGAAGGGCAAGATCGTCTCCTGGATGCCCTACCGGACGGGCACCGCGGCGAGCACGGTGCCGATGTTCCTCAACCCCAATCTCGGTGAAAAGTGGTTCCGCCGCTGGGCGACGGAAATGGACGTCACCATCGTGCGCGATTCGCGCCAAGGCGCCGAATGGGTGGCCATGGGCCGTTTCGCCATCGGCATGTTCGGCATGTCCACCCAGGCCAAATCACTGGAGGATCAGGGCTTCCCGATCCAGGCTTACCTGCCCTATCCCATGGCCGAAGGCGAGGTCCTGTCGGCCTCGGCGGCCAATCTCTACGCCATCAAGGACCCGCCCAATCCCAACGCGCGGACGCTGTTCATAAACTGGGCGTTGAGCAAGGAGGCCCAAACCCTGTTCATCAAGCTGGGCCAGACCTCGGATTCGCTCAGGCGCGACGTCGACAACAAGATCATCGCCAAGCAATACCGCATCGATCCCAAGCGGAAATACTACGTTCCCTTCGAGGACCCGGCCTACGTCGCCAAAAATAAGATGGTCATGAGAAAGCTGCGACAGATCATGAAGGACGCGGGCTACAAGACCAGGAAACGCAAGAGAAAGAAAAAGAAGAAGGCGAAGACCAATTAGCGCGGGCCAAGGTGAAGCGCGAAATCTCTCTCCCCCCGGCCAGGACCCGGATCCGCCGATCCTCCCGGCCGGGGGGCCGGCCCATTTCGGGGTAATCCCTTAATGGCCAAGGCCGCGGCGAGGCCGCGGGCGGACGCAAACACCACAGCCCGATCAGGCGGCAATGCCGTGGCGGCCAACCCCCGCCCGCCGCTTGGCGATCGGCGCCAATGCATCTATCCTCATCCCTGTCCCGTCAACCCCGGGGCAGCCGTTCGAACCCGCGCCGGCGCCGCTTTGGTCATTGCCCATGGGCGCCATGGCGAGCACGATTGGGCGGGCGCAAGGTGAAGAAATTAGGTAATCAGGGTGGGGAGGAAAATCAGCCATGGTA
>SMXQ01000161.1 GCA_004356985.1 Alphaproteobacteria bacterium
CCATAGCGGGTTATTTGCGGGCCCGCCGCTTGGTTTTCGCGGCGGCTTGGCGGCGCATCAGCCTGGCGAGATCGCGGGTGAGCGCCCGCACGGCGGCGACCGACTTGTGGAAGGCGGCCTTTTCCGAGGCTGACAAGGGGATTTCGACGATCCTCTCGACACCCTTGGCGCCGATCACCACGGGCACGCCCACGTAGAGGCCCTTGACGCCGTACTCGCCGGTCAGGTACGCGGCACAGGGCAACAGCCGCTTCTTGTCCTTGAGATACGATTCGGCCATCTGGATGGCGGCCGAGGCCGGCGCGTAATAGGCCGAGCCGGTCTTGAGCAGGCCGACGATTTCCGCGCCGCCGTCCCGGGTGCGCTGGACGATCTCGTCGATCCGCTTTTTGGTGGTCCAGCCCATCTTCACCAGGTCGGGAAGGGGGATGCCGCCGATGGTGGAATAGCGCGGCAACGGCACCATGGAATCGCCGTGGCCGCCCAGCACGAAGGCGCCCACGTCTTGCACCGAAACATCGAATTCCTCGGCCAGGAAAGTGCGGAAGCGCGCCGAGTCGAGTACCCCGGCCATGCCCACCACCCGGCGCGCCGGCAGGCCGCAGGCGTCGCGCATGACCGAGACCATCACGTCCAGCGGGTTGGTGATGACGATGACGAAGGCCTTGGGGCAGTACTTGCCGATGGCCGCCCCCACGGTGGCGACGATCCCCGAATTGATGCCCAATAGATCGTCGCGGCTCATGCCCGGCCTGCGGGCGATGCCGGCGGTGACGATCACCACGTCGGAATTGCGGATCGCCGCATAACTGTTGGCGCCCTTGAGCTTGGCATTGAACCCTTCCACCGGCCCGGCCTGGGAGAGATCCAGCGCCTTGCCCTGGGGCATGTCCTTGACCACGTCGAACAGGACGATGTCGCCCAGTTCCTTGAGCGCCGCCAAATGGGCCAGGGTGCCGCCGATGTTTCCGGCGCCGATCAGGGCGATCTTGTTGCGAGCCATGGCGGTCCCTTTCCATGCGGGAATTCGGTTGGGATATTTGGCCGAGTGTGTACCCCGGATCGCCCCCCCGGGCAAGGCGCGGGGCGCGAATGTTGGACGGGCACGGAATCTCCGCCCCGCCGATCGCCTCCGGCGCAGGGCCGGGTGCGTTCAATCCAAAAAATCGAGGCCGATATCGACCGCCGGCGCCGATTGGGTCATGCGCCCCGAGGAGATGAAATCGACGCCGCTTTCGGCCTTTTCGCGGACCGTGTCCAGCCGCACCCCGCCCGAACACTCTATGCGGCAGCGCGAGGCGACGATCCCCACCGCCTTTCTCATCAAATCGGCATCCATGTTGTCCAGTAGGATCATGTCGACCCCGCAATCCGCGGCCTCGGCCACTTGCTCCAGGGTATCGCATTCGACCTCGATCACGGTGAGCACCGGGGTCGCCCGCTTGGCGCGCTCCACCGTGGCGGTCAGGGAACCGGCGGCGGCGATGTGGTTGTCCTTGATCAGCACCCCGTCGTCGAGGCGAATTCGGTGATTGCGCGCGCCGCCGATGAAGCTGGCGTATTTCGCCAGGTTGCGCAGGGTCGGGATGGTCTTGCGGGTGTCGATCATGGTGGCGCCGGTGCCTTCCACGGCATCGACGTATTTGCGGACCTCGGTGGCGATGCCGGAAAGATGCTGTAAAATATTCAGCGCCGTGCGCTCAGTGGCGAGGATGGCGCGCGCATTGCCCGACACGGTGGCGAGGACGGTGCCCTTGGCCGCCCGTTCGCCGTCGGCCACCTTGGGCGCGCCGTCGAAATCCGCAACCATCGTGGCGAAGGTCTGCATGGCGATATCGATGCCGCACACGACGATGTCCTGGCGCGCCACCATGGCGGCGCGGAACACCGCGTCTTCGGCGATGGTCACGTTGGTGGTGAGATCGCCGCGGCCGATATCCTCCTCCAGCGCGCGTTCGATGAAATCCTCAATTTCCTCTGGGTCGAGCCGCATCTTCGCTCCCCTCAATGATCAGCCTTGGTCCGCCCCCCGGGGGCTGGACCGAGCCTACCACGCCCTTACCCCCGGACGTGTTCCAGCGCTTTGTACTCCTTGGTCTGCATCTCGATCAACCGCGATGCCGTGCGCCGGAACTCGAAAGAAAGATCGCCCGCGGGGTAGAGATCGTCGGGCGCGGCGGCGGCGGAACACACCAGCTTGACCCGGTGTTCGTAAAGCGCGTCGATAAGGGTGCCGAAGCGGGCGGCGAGATCGCGGTTCTCGGGCCCCATATTGGGGATGGCGGACAATATCACGGTGTGGAATTCCTGGGCCAGGGCAAGGTAGTCGCCGGCTCCCAGCGGCTGGCCGCAAAGCTCGGTGAAGGTGAACCGCGCCGTGCCCCGGGCGGCGCACGGCACCTCGAGCTGGCGGCCCTGGGCGATCAGCATCACCGGCTTGGCGGCCACCCTTTCGCCGGCTTCGTCCTCGGTCAGGCGCCTGAACGCGGCATCCAGCGCCCCATCGGCGGCGGCGCCCAGAGGCGTGAAATAGACCTCCATGTCGCCCAGCCGGATGGTTCGGTAATCGATTTCGCCGGCCAGATCGAGGATATCGAGCTTCTCCTTCAACAAGGCGATGAAGGGCAGGAACGACCGGCGCTGGAGGCCATCCCGATAGAGGTCGTCGGGCGGCAGGTTGGAGGTCGCGACCACCACCACGCCGCGCGCGAACAAACCCTCGAAGAGCCTTCCCAGGATCATCGCGTCGGCGATGTTGGTGACCTGGAATTCATCGAAGCAGAGAAGCCAGGTGTCGCCGGCGATGTCGCCGGCGAGGCTGGATAGCGGATCGCCTTCGTCCCTCTCCTGGTTCTCTTGGCGCCACTTATGCAGCCGTTGGTGAATCTCGATCATGAAGGCATGAAAATGGACCCGGCGCTTGCGCCCGCCCGGCACCGCCACGACCTCGAAGAAAAGGTCCATGAGCATGGACTTGCCGCGCCCCACGCCGCCGAACAGGTAGAGCCCGAGCGGCGGCTCTTGCGCCTGCCCGGCCAGGCCGAGGCGCGCCTTCCACCCGCCGCCGGCGCCGGGATGGTAGCGCGCCAGGGCGTGATGCAGGCTTTGCAGCTTTTCCGCAGCCAGTTCCTGGAAGGGGTCGCGCATGAGCGCGCCTTCGGCGATGCGGGCGCGATAGATGGCGATGGGGGTGTCGGTCATTCCCGGAAGGCGCGATGGGGCCTATTGGGTGCCGGGCACGGGGATTTCGATCTTCTGGCCGCGGCCCATTTCCACGCACTTGTCATGGACCCATTGGGCGATGGCGAGGTCGGAGGCCGCGGTGCCGTTGTTGTTGGCGTGGTAGGTGATCTCGTCGTCGGTGGTGCGCCCGGGATGGGCGCCCGAGATGATCTCGCCCAGCTCGACGATCTTGTCCCAGGTGATCACCCCCGCCTCGATGGGTTCCATGAGGCCCGCCTGGCCGTCCTGGATCACCGATTCCTTCCAATTGGTGACGATGAACGACGCCCGTTCGCAGGTGCGGTCGTCGTTCTCCCGGCGGCCCGATTCCAGCCAGCCGCCCTTGACCAGGGAATTGTTGGACCCCACCACGGTGATCACGTGCTGGCCCGGTTCCAGCCAGTCGCCGTCGAACACCGGCACGTTGGAATTGGTGGCGCAGATGACGATATCGGTGTCCCGGCACACCTCGCGGGGGTCGTCGAGGTCCTCGAATTCGGCATCGACTAGGGGCGCCAGTTTTTCGATGAAGGCCTTGCGGTTGTCGGGATTGCGGGAATAGATCTTGTATTTCTTGATGGCGCGCTCGGAGGAACACGCTAGCACCTTGTGCAGGGCCTGGCCGCCGGTCCCGTAGACCCCGGCGACCTCGGAATTCTTGCGCGCCAGGTGGCGGATGCCGACCCCGGTGGTGGCGCCGGTCCGAAGCGCCATGACCGACGAGAAGCCCACCCGCTTTTCGGTGATCTCGCCCATCATGATCGCCTTGAGGTGCGCGGTTTCGGAATCCCAGAGCAGATAAACCGGATGTTCGCGGTAGGGATAGACTTGGTTTTTGGGGTCGTGGGACACCGATTCGGCGCGGGTCAGAGAGCCGATCACGCCGAGCGAATCGATGCCGCCCGGGAAGTTGGAGACCCGCACCCCTTCGGGCGAATGGACCCGGCGCCGGGGGGCGTTGATGAGGGGGAATTCCACCGCGCCGCGGTAGCCTTCCTCGACCAGGTCGATGGCCTTTTCCATGGTGATGACATCCTTGACGTCGGTGGGCCCCAGGAACAGCACCGAATTGATATTGGATGTATCGTTCATGGATGCCCTCCCTGGCACGTCTTGGTGGCGCCCCGGCGGGCGTGATTTATGCAGTTCTAAGCGCGGCGCAGGGGAATCGCAAGCGGCGCCCCCGGCGGGTGCCCGGCCCGGGCCCCTGTCGGCCCAGCGCGTCAGGGCAGGTCGGCCCGCGCCACCCACCGGTGGCCCGGGCCACCGAGCCGTCCACGTCGCACCGCGACGCGGTGCTCGGCCCGGCCTTGTGGCGCCACGGTTCGAGCCCTTGGCGCGCGCGCCAAGGGCGATGCCCGTCAACACCGTGCCGCGGCCGGCGAAATCCCGGGCGCGGCCGCGCCCGGCAGGCCGGCGACGGGTTCCGCGCCATGGCGTTTGCGGTCCGTTCAAACCCGCATTCATGAGGTCGGAAGGCCCAGTTTGAGCCAAATTCCCCCACGGGCGATGGATCACTTTCAAGGGCCCAAGTTAACCGTCAAGGGCCCGGGTTAACCATGCCGCCGCCCCCGAAAACCGTTATTTTCCGCGGCCCTGAAAGATAGAAATTTTATACCTGTTAACCATAACAATTCGTTGCCCGCGGGCCAAGGGCGGGCAATACTTGGCCGCGGACAACGATCCGTGAAGGGGAGGCCAAGTTACCCAAGTGTTGTACGCGTTCATGATATTGGCGGCATTTACGCCGGTCTTCCTGTGGGTCAAGTACCTCCATGAACGGATCGGCGCGGTCACGCCGTTCAGCCATCTTTGGCCGGCCTTTTTGGCGGGGATGGCGATCTCCTATCCGGCGCTCCTGATCGAGAATTTCCTGATCGCGTCGCCGGTGGTGTCGTTTGCCTGGCTCCACGACCTTGCCTTGGTGCGGGCGGTAACCCTCGACGGGGAATATGCGGATCACTTCGTGCGCGCCTTCGTGCTCGGCGGGTTGGTCGAGGAAGCCCTCAAGCTGATGACCATTTTGGGCCTTGTCTTGGTCTTCAGAAACACCGTGCGGCCGATCTCGCTGATCCTCATCGCCGTCACCGTGGGCGGCGCCTTCGCCGCCGTTGAAAACGTTCTCATTTCCGTGGATTCGGTGAATTGGGGCCGGGTCGCGGCCCTGCGCGCCCTGGTCTCGTTGCCCACCCATATTTTCCTCGGAATCATCATGGGGTTTTTCCTTGCCTGCGCCTGGAAATGGCGCTTGCGGTACCTAATGTCGTGCTTGGCGTTTTTGGTCCCGGCGCTGCTCCACGGGCTGGCCAACTACCTCCTGTTCGTGGGTTCGCCCGGGTTGGGCGGGTCGGGCGTGGTCGAGACCTTGGCGCGGCAGTCCTACGGCTTCGTATTGATCGCCCAAGCACTGTTCGCGATCATGATTTTGGCCCGCGTTTCATGGCTGGGTTCGGGCGCGGCCGGTGAAGGGGGCGCCCGGCAGCCCGCCATGGGACGCCGCCATGGCGGCCCCAGGCATGCCTTCTGGCCCCAGGTGTCCCTGATCATCGGCGGGTTCGGCGTCATCAACCTGGCGGTGATCGCCGCCAGCTCCACGCCGGCGGGCCTCACCCTCAACGCGAGCAACACCTTCCTCATCGGCATCTTGTCGCTGCTCCTTGCCCTGGTGATCTGGCGGGCTCACGCGCGAACGCCGGCGGCGGGGCTGGCGGCCCCACGTTGAGAGCGAAGGCCGGCGGCAATAATTGAAGGCACGGCCCCGGAAAAGAGCCGTGCCTTCCATGGCCGCGGTGAAGCGGCTGAGCGGACTACTTACACTTGATGTTCTTGGCGATGTCGCCGTCGCCGAAATGGCGGAAGGCGCAGCTCATGCCCACCTTGAGCGCCTTCTTCTTGGCTTTCTTGCCGCCGATGGAAATCTTCGAGCGCCGGCCCGAAACCTTGAAGGTGTAGACCTTGCCCGCCTGGTCCTTGACCTTGATCTTCTTTTTCGAGACCTTGGTGATGGTGCCCTCGAGGCGTTTCAGCTTGACCTTGACCACCTTGCCGATCTCCATGGCGGCGCGGGCCTTGGCGATCACGGCGGGCGGGTAGTTGAGGAACTGGTTGATGATCTTGTGCACCTGTTCCCCGTTCCAGGGCTGCACCGGAAGGTGCTGGATCTTGGCGCCCTTGAGGAATTCGGGGTCCTTCATGGTCGCCATGAACGCGGCCCGAAGCGCCTTGGTGCGGTCGGCCGGGATGTTGGGCGGCGCGGCCAGGGGGCGGCCGAGAATGTGGCGGCCATAGATCAGGTCGAGAACCTTTTTTTCCTCGTCGGTCTTCACGTAATCGTAAAGGTGGGGAACCCCGGCCAGGTCGGGATGCTTCTTGAATCCGGTCTGGACCAGAACCACCAGCTTGCCCGACTTCCATTCACTGCGCCGGCGCGCCTTGAGGGACGACAGTGCAAAGCCGCAGCCGCCTTGGACCTCCTTGCGCTTCATCGCCAGCAGCACGCCGGTGGATCCGGGATAGCCGTGAATGACCTTGATTTGGGCGCCGAACAGCGCGTTGAAGCCCCGGGGATGTTCCGAGTTGACGCCGGTGGGCCCGGTGGCGCCGAAAATCGCCGGCCGCTTCAAGAGGTCGTCGAAGGTCTTGAACCCCGACGTATGCCAAGCGGTGCAAGTCCCCGTGGTCTGGTCGATATTGCCGATCCAGGTGAATTTCTCGATTCTGAACTTGGCCTTCTTCACGCCGAACAAGGGCGCGAAGGCCGATGACGAGGCGAAGATCCCCATCTCCGTGCCGTCCTTTTTAGCCGAATTGTAAAGGTAATTGGCGAGCAGGATGCCCGCGGCGCCGGGCATGTTGCGCACGAGCACCCTGGGATTTCCGGGAATGTGACGGCCGATGTTGCGGCCGAGAAGCCGCGTATAGG
Organism: Alphaproteobacteria bacterium; assembly: GCA_004356985.1. Classification (GTDB taxonomy): domain Bacteria; phylum Pseudomonadota; class Alphaproteobacteria; order SMXQ01; family SMXQ01; genus SMXQ01. The sequence goes on from SMXQ01000161.1 coordinate 7,145, forward strand.
CGTCATAGCCGCCGCCGGGATGATTGCCGACGAAGATGGAAATACGCTTGCCTTTGTAAAAATCGGCGACCGCCGCCTGGGCGTTGCCAGCCAACGCCAGGGTGCCCGCGCCCAGCAGCGCGGCCGCTGCCAACCGGGCGACGCCAAGCCTGGAATGAATCACGTGAAAACCATGTCGGGTCATGTTGCTCTCCCTCTGACCGGTGCGGTGAACGCCCCTTGACGGGGCGGTTGTTGGTTGCAGGGAGACTATCTGCAATAGCGCGGCGTTGTCACCCTGGTTCTGCCGCCGGCGGGGGACCGCCGGGGGTGGCGCCGCGCCATTTGGGCCGGGGCGGGAAGTGGTGTATGTCAAGGGACCGGTTTGGGATGGAAACAGATTTGGGGGGTTCGATGAGTTTTGCCGTGGCCGTCGATATCGGGGGGACGTTTACCGATCTTGTCGCCTTCGACCCGGAATCCAAGAAGGTCATCTACGCCAAGAGCCCCACCACCTATGGCAATTTCGCCGAGGGCATCTTCGATTGCTTCGACCATGCCGGGGTCGGGCCCGGGGAGGCCAGCCTGCTTAATCACGGCACCACCCTGGTCATCAATTCGTTGATCCAGCGCCAGGGCGCTAAGACCGCGCTGGTCACCACCCGGGGCTTTCGCGACGTGCTGGAGATCGCCCGCGCCAACCGGCCCGACCCGTTCGACCTTTATTACCGCCGCGACGAGCCCCTGGTGCCCCGCGACCTTCGTTTCGAGGTGGCCGAGCGCATCGGCGCCGATGGCGAGATCATCACGCCCTTGGACACCGCCGCCCTGGAACGCCTGGGCCGACGGATCAAGCGCCTCGGCATCGAGGCCGTGGCCGTCTTCTTCATGAACTCCTACCTCGATCCGTCCCACGAGGAACGCGCGGCGGAGATCCTGAAGGCGCTGCTGCCGGGGGTTTACGTCACCCACAGCACCGAGTTGACCCGCGAATGGTACGAATACGAGCGTTCGTCCACCGCCGTCGCCAACGCCTATGTGGGGCCCCAGGTCAGCACCTATGTGCGGCGCCTGGAAAGCGACATGGAGGCCCGGGGTTTCGACGGGTCGCTGTTCATGATGGGCTCCAACGGCGGCCTGATCTCGGTCGACCGCACCTGCCGCCAGCCTATCGCCCTGGTCGAATCGGGACCCATCGGCGGCTGCATCGGCGCCGGCGCCTACGCCGGGGCGCTCAGTATCAAGAACCTGATTTCCTTCGACATGGGCGGCACCACGGCCAAATGCGCGCTGATCGACCAGGGCCGTTTTTCGGTGGAATCGGTGTACTACGTCAACGGCTACGTCAAGGGCTTCCCGATCAAATCGCCGGTCATCGACGTCGTCGAGGTGGGCTCTGGCGGCGGCTCCATCGCCTGGCTGGACGACCAGTCGGGGCTCCACGTGGGACCCCAGAGCGCGGGGTCCAGCCCCGGTCCGGCCTGCTACGGCCAGGGCGGCGATGAGCCGACGGTGACCGACGCCAATCTGGCGCTGGGCCGGCTCAACGCCGATCGCTTCCTGGGCGGCGAGCTCAGGCTCGATGGGGCAGCGGCGGCGGCGGCCATCGCCGATAAAATCGCCGGCCCGCTCGGCTACCCGGGCACCGAGGGCATGTTGCGCATGGCCGACGGGGTCATTTCCATCACCACCGTGACCATGGCCGGCGCCATCCGGCAGGTCTCGGTGGAACACGGGCTCGACCCGCGCGACTTCGCGCTGTTCAGCTACGGCGGCGCCGGGCCTCTCCATGCCGCGGCCTTGGCCCGCGAGCTGTCGATCCCGCTGGTCATCGTCCCGCCGGAGCCGGGAAACTTCTCGGCCATCGGCATGCTTTTGGCCGATGCCCGGATCGACGCCGCCGAGACCTTCACCCGGGGCCTGGACGAGGATGCGGTGGCCGGCATGCGGGCCCATTTCCTGGCCATGGAAGACACCGCGGCGGCGGCGCTGGTGCGGGATTTCGACACCCAGGACGTCTATTTCGAACACCATGCCGAGATGCGTTTTTGCGGCCAGCGCCACAACATCAAGGTGCCGGTCTCGGGTCTCGGCGAGGTGGCGGCGATCCGCACCGCCTTCGCCAAGGATTACAAGCGCCGCTACGGCCATGCCGACGCCAAGGCCGAGGTGGAGTTCCAGGCCCTTCATCTTTCCGCCTTCGCCGCCCTCGCCCGTCCCGATATCGCCCGCCTGGGGCGGCGCGGCGG
>SMXQ01000162.1 GCA_004356985.1 Alphaproteobacteria bacterium
ATCCCGTTGGCAGAAGCCGCGGCGGCGGCGAGCGAGAGCACGGATCCATCGACCTTTATGGCGGGCACCGCCGCCCCGTCATCGCCAAGGTAGTTGAGAAGCGCGAAATCGGTCATGGGTTCCTCCCCTTAGGGCCTAATCGCCGGCGCCTGGGACAGCCCCGGCCCAGCGGTCGCCTTGGTTGCGGGCACCGCCCGAAAGCGGGGCGTCCCCTTCGGGTAGCCGAATTGCCGCGCCCTTGTCGAGGGAAAAAAGACCCCCCCCGGGAACCAAGTATATCCTTCTTACTTCTTGTGGGATTGGGTCAATCCAAATAACATCACGGCCAAGGCTCACCAACAGGCCATGGGCGAATCACCAAGCAAGCAGCCCCGACCGCGACCATTGGATCCATGGGTTGAACATGGCAGACGGGCAAACCAAACCCAAGGCCATCCTCGCCTGGTCCAGCGGCAAGGACAGCGCCTACGCCCTTCACCTGGCGCGGGCCTCGGGCCGGTTCGACATCCAGGCGCTGCTGACCACGGTGACCGATGATTACCACCGGGTCTCCATGCACGGCGTCCGCGAAGAGATCCTCGACCTCCAGGCACAAAGGGTGGGCCTGCCCCTGATCAAGGTCCGCATTCCGGCGCCCTGCCCCAATGAGACCTACGAGGCCGCCATGGCCGCCGCCCTTGGTCCGCTCCGGGAAGGCGGGCTCAGCCATGTGCTGTTCGGCGACCTGTTCCTCGAAGACATCCGCGCCTGGCGCGAGGAAAGGCTGGCCCGGATGGGCTTGAAGGGGGTCTTTCCCCTTTGGCGGCGCGACACCGCCCGGCTGGCCCGCGCCATGCTGGCCCATGGCCTTGTGTCGCGCATCGTCTGTCTCGACCCACGGCGCCTCGCCCGGCGCTTCGCCGGGCGCGCCTTCGATGAAGAACTGCTCGGCCTATTGCCCAGGGACGTCGATCCGTGCGGCGAAAACGGCGAATTTCACACCTTAGTCACGGCGGGCCCGATGTTTTCCCACCCCATCGACGTCGCCCCCGGCGCGGTGGTTGAGCGCGACGGCTTCGTTTTCGCCGATTTTGTTGTTAACCATGATCGCCGGAATGCGTGACACGGAGGCCGTGACGGGCTATATTTTGAATAGGCATTGAAAATATATTTTATGCCCGCGGGCCCGAACCCCGAAAACCAATAAAATTCCCCCCGCCGGCACCGGAATACGCCCAAGATTCCCTCGGTTGTGGATTCTACGCCCGGCCAAGGTCGAAGGCCCGCAGCACCGCGGGCCTTCGTTATTTCCGTCAGGACCCGATTTCTTCACCCAACAAAACCGGCCTAGCGTTGGGTCGCCTGTTGCGACCCCGGCGGCGGGGTCAGGGCGATTTGGCCGATGGCCCCCTTGGCCGCATCGGTGGGCGGCAAGGAGGTATCCCAATCCTGGGCGATGAAACGTTCGCCGTTGAAGCCGTCGGACAGGGCTGAGGCCAGCCAGACCATGGGCGGCCCCATGATGTCGGGGTCGTTGAGAATCTTGTCGCCGTAATCCTCGTAAATCATGCCGGTCAGGGTCGCGCCCCCGGGCGAGAGGCTGTTGCAGGTCACGTTCTTGGCGGTGGCGGCGAGGTCCTTGGACCAGATCAGGGTCTGGGATTCCAACGCCGCCTTGGACGACCCGTAGGGTGAGTTGCGGCTTTTCTGCATGGAGCCCTCGGTGACCGTGATGTTGACGATGCGCCCATAATCCTGGGCGAGGAAATGGGGCGTCACCGCCTTGGCCATGAGGAAGGGGCCGGTGACATTGGTATCGACGATCAGCTTCCAGGCGGCACTGTCTGCGGTCCAGAAATCCATCGGCACGCCGGGGTTGGCGTCATGGATGAACTTGTGGCCGCGCCCCGCGTTGTTGACCAGCACATGAATCCCGCCGAAGCGGTCGAGGGTCTCGTCGCGCGCCGCCAGGCAGTCGGCCTCATTGGTGACGTCTGCAATCAAGGCGTGAATGCGCTCCGCCCCAAAGCGATCGCGGATAGCGCCCGCGGTGGCTTCCAGCTCGAACCCTTCCCGGGCCGCGGTGATGGTAACGTGCGCCCCCGCCGCCGCCAGCGCCATGGCCATGGACCGGCCCATGCCGCGCCCGCCGCCGGTGACGATGGCGACCTTTCCGCCAAGATCGATTTCCGCCATTTCATTCCCCAATTCGTGCCGAGCCGGATTATTCTAGCCGCCGCCGGGCATCCCCGGCAATGGCCGCGATCCATGACCGCCCAATCCCGGGGCGCCGGTGACCGGTGAATTCGCCAAACTCGGTGAAGGGCGCCAAACATAGCACGATGGTTCGCCCGCGCATTTGCGAACCTCTGCTTCCGCCCGCCGCCAGGCCCGCCGAGTCCGCGACCCTGCCCTACATTTACAAATTTGCCGGGGCGTGGTTGATTTGGGCCGGGGAACTGCCAACCTCCCGGGCGGGCCGCCGCCTTGATAGGCGCGGCCATTGATGTGGAATTTGGCAACGTGGAACTTAGCGCGATGACCGATTGGCCGAAGGATATCTATGACGTGCTCAAGGAGGCGGGCATCGCCCAGGTGAGCTATGTCCCCGACGCCGGTCAGGCGCGGCTGATCGAGATGTGCGACACCGACAACGAGATCCGCGCCATCCCCCTGGCCACCGAGCTCGAGGGCATCGGCATCGCCGCCGGCGCCTGGCTCGGCGGCCAACGCGCGGCGCTGTTGATGCAGAGCAGCGGCGTCGGCAACTGCATCAACGCCTTCACATTGTTGAAGAACTGCCGCTTCCCGTTCCTCTGCGTGGTGTCCATGCGCGGCGAGTTCGGCGAGGGCAACCCCTGGCAGATGCCCATGGGACAGGCGACCGGCAAGCTGTTGGAGATCATGGGGCTGGTGGTCTACTGGGCGCGCCGGCCCGAGGACGTGCGCCCAACCATGGAGGCCGCGATCCAGATTGCCTTCTCGGCCATGAACCCCGTCGCCGTGGTGCTGTCCCAGCAGCTCATCGGCGCCAAGACGTACGGCTGATCTGATGGCCGGCGGCAAGACGCTGGAACTGGACCGGCGCGAGGTGGTGGCCAGGCTGCTTGCCGATGCCGGCGAATTATTGGTCGTCACCGGCCTGGGATCGGCGACCTGGGATTGCGTCACCGTCATGGACCGGGACCTGAACTTCTATCTCAGGGGGGCCATGGGATCGGCGTCGAGCATGGGCCTCGGCCTGGCCCTGGCCCAGCCCCAACGCCGGGTGCTGGTGATCACCGGCGACGCCGAGATCATGATGACGGCGGGCGCTTTGGCGACCATCGCCGCCCAAGGGCCCAAGAACCTCTCCATCGTGGTGCTGGACAACGAGGCTTACGGCGAAACCGGAATGCAGCCATCCCTGACCGCGTCGGGCGCCGATCTCGCCGCCATGGCCGCCGCCGCCGGCTTCCAATTGGCCGAGACCGTATGGGACGAAGCGGCGCTGGCGCGCGCCCTGCCGGCGATCCTGACCGGCGATGGACCCGCCCTTCACGCCGTCAAGGTCAAGGCTGGGAATTACCCCCACGCCATGCCGCCGGGTGACGGCGCCACCCTCAAGGACCGTTTCCGCTTAGCCCTTCTCGGCCCCGACGCGGCCGCCTGAGCCCCGGCGACGGCCGACGGGCTCCCCTCCCCCGGTCCGAAGACCGGGGGGCCGGGCCCGCCGGTATCGCGGCTTAAATCTATTTCTTCTTCTTTTTCTTCCTGGGCTTGCGGGTGGTGGCGACGATCTCCGCGACCAGTTCCTTGGGCAGGGCATAGAGCTCAGCCAGGAGCTTCTCGATCTGCGGCCCGGAAATCGGGTCCACGTCGAGCCGAAGCTTCTTGGCGTCGGCCAGGAAGCCAGGGCTGGCCCAGGTTTTCATCAGGGCCGCCCGGAGGATTTTCACGCGGTCGGCGGGCACGTCCGGCGGCGCGACATAGGGCCGGCCGAACTCCTGCTGCTTGATGAAGAACGATAGAATCTGGCGCTGCTTGTCGGTCTTCAGGAATTTCCAAATGGGCTCGGCGCCAAGATCCTCCATGGCCTTATGGGGCTTCATGGTGAAGGTGACGAAGATGTTCACATTCTCGCCCCGCGCCCAATCCGGCCGCGCCTTCTTCAGGCTCGACCAGGCATAGCCGCACAGCCCCTGGACTTCGCCGCGCTCGATGGCGAGCATGATGCCGGCCGACCCCTTGTAGCCGGAAATCACCTTGAACTTGGTGCCCAAGATCTTGTTGAGCATCACCGCGAAATCACGGGTCGAGCCGCCGCGCGCCGTGGCGCCGATGGTCAGCTCATGGGTAAACAGGTCGGTGAATTTCTTGACCTTGGCGTCCTTGCGGGCGATGCACTGGCGCGCCGTCTTGTTGATGGAGCCGAGGAAGTTGAATTTGGTGACGTCGTATTTGGACCGCTTGGGCCGGATCAGGGGATCGACGAAGGCGCTGGGGAAAAAGGCCCCGAACGCGGTGCCGTCCCGCTTGGCCTTGTTCAGCATCCAGTTGAGTGCCAAACGGCTGCCCGCGCCGCCGCGGTTGCGCGGGATGATGGTGGGGTTCCCCGGGATGAATTGGGAAACGTTGCGCGCCGTCGCCCGGGCATAGGCGTTGTAGCCGCCGCCGGGGTTGGCGCCGATGGTCAATTCCACCTGCTTGCCCCTGTAGAACTCCGCCGTCATGGCGGGGGCCGCCGCCACGGCAACCAGGGCCAATCCGGAAAGGACCGACAAGGAACGTGAAAGAACCATGATACTCTCCCTGTTTCTAACCGTTTGGCCAACCTTTCGAGAAGCCGGCCGGGTAAGAAGGATGCTAAACTAGCGGCGAAATTAGCTCAACTCCCCTCTCGGTCATTGACAGCGCGGGGGTGGCTCTGAAAACATTGGCGGCAGGTCAACAAACTCACGGGGAAGGAACGGTCATGGCAGTCGAATTCATGGACTTGCTCGGTGAACCGGAACTGGACATCGGCCACTCCAAGAAGGTCCTGTTCAGCTCGGATCATTTTCACACCTGGATCCATGGCGACTATCCGGGAACCAAGGGCCCCATGCACAGCCACACGGCGGACCAGGTCTTCTACTGCGTCCAGGGCCAATGCACCTTTCATTTTCAAGACCGCGAAAGCCAGGCCATCAATCCCGGGCAAATGGTGCTGATCCCCAAGGGGCATCACTACCAGCTGCACAATACCGGGGATGTTTACCTGGTGCTCATGGGCAGCCGGGCGGAAGCGGCGGGCAAGCCCCGTTTCGGCACCAAGGGCGAAGAGGTCGGCGACAACGATTACGCGTTGAAGAATCCGGACGAGATTCGCCTTCCCCAAAAGGGCTGATCAATCCGCGGGCCCTCCGCGGGGCTGATTTCTCTTCCGGCCGCGCACCCTGGGTGGCGGACCGCATCCCGGGGTGGGACGATCATGGCGAAACGCCCGAACTTCCTTCTATTCATCACCGACCAGCATCGGGCGGATCACCTTGGGTGCTATGGCCACCCGGTCTTGCGCACCCCCCATATCGATGCCATCGCAGCTCAAGGCCAGCGCTTCGAGCGTTTCTACGTGGCCACCCCCATCTGCATGCCCAACCGGGCCACCCTGATGACCGGCCGCATGCCGTCGCTGCACGGCGCCCGCCATAACGGCATTCCGCTTTCGCTCACCGCCACCACCTTCGTCGATATCCTTGCCGCCGCCGGCTGGCGCACCGCCCTGGTCGGCAAATGCCACCTGCAATCCATGTCGCCGGCCAGCCCCACCGTGGGCATGCCGGAAGTGGCGCCCGGCGACCTGCCGCCGCCCGCCGAACTGCGCGAGGCCAACAAATCCATCCCCGGCCTTGGCCGCTATGACCAGGAGTTACGAAACAAGTGGGACGATGATCCCACCCATGAGCTCGACCTGCCCTATTACGGGTTCCAGCAGGTCGATCTCTGCGTCGGCCATGGCGACAAGGTGACCGGCCATTACGGGCGCTGGCTCGAGCAACGCCACCCCGGGTCCGATCGGCTGCGGGGGCCGGACAACCAGTTGCCGGGTAACGAATATTCCGTGCCCCAGGCCTGGCGCACGGCGATTCCCGAAGACCTTTATCCCACCGCCTACGTCGCCGAGCGCACCTGCGCCTGGCTCGACGATCACGTCTCCAAAGGCCACGACGCGCCGTTCTTCATCCAGTGTTCGTTTCCCGATCCCCACCATCCCTTCACGCCGCCGGGCAAATATTGGGACATGTATGGGCCCGACGATATGCCTCTGCCCGCCAGCTTCCATTCCAACAAGGCGCTGCCGCCCCATGTCGCGGCGATCCACGCCGAGAGGGACGGCGGCACCGCCAACCGGGGCGGCCAGCGGGCAATCGGCGTCAGCGCGCGCGAGGCCCTGGAGGCGGCGGCTCTCAGTTGCGGCCAGATCGCCATGATCGACGACCGTATCGGCCAGGTTCTCGCCAAGCTCGATTCCCTTGGCCTCGGCGGCGACACGGTGGTGATCTTCACCACCGACCACGGGGAATTCATGGGCGATCACCAGCTTCTTCTCAAGGCGGCGCTGCATTACCAAGGCCTGGTCCGGGTGCCCTTCATCTGGGCGGATCCCCATGCCCAAGACGGCGGGCGCGTGCGCGACGACCTTTGCGGCACCCTGGATATCGCCGCGACGGTGCTCGGCCGGGCCGGCCTAGTGCCCCATAACGGCAACCAGGGCCGCAGCCTGCTGGTGCCCGGCGATGCCGACCGGCCGGTGGTGATCGAAGAGCATCAGCGCCGGGGCTATATGGGATTCAATCACGGCTTCCGCGCCCGCACCCTGATGGCGCGGCGCTACCGCCTGACGGTCTACGATGATGCCAACGGGTTCGGCGAGCTTTACGACCTCGAAGACGATCCCGCCGAACAGGTTAATCTCTTCGAAGACGCGGCCCACCAAGACCTCCGCCACGACTTGACGGAACAGCTTCTCCACCGCTTGATCGGCCTCACCGAAACCAGCCCCCTGGCGACCCACCACGGGCCTTGAGCGAAAACTAGCGGAGCGGTTTCAGGACGGCGCCCCAGGGCCGGCCGGAGTCTTCTGGGAAAACAGCCAGCGGGAGAACACCGCCGCCAGGACGGCGCCCACTAATTGCGCCGCGATGAACCACGGCACATCGGCTGGCCGGATGCCGGTAAAGGTGTCGGTGAAGGCCCGCCCGAGGGTTACCGCGGGATTGGCGAACGAGGTCGAGGAGGTAAACCAGTAACCGGCGGAGATGAAAAGCCCGACGGCGAAGGGCAGCGCCTGGGGGCGGAAACGCAGGCAGCCCAGGATCGTCACCACCAGGCCGAAACTGGCCACCACCTCTGCGGTCCATTGGCCGATGCCGGTTCGCGCGGTACCCGACATGGCGACCGGCGCCAGGTCGAACATGACGTGGGCGACCATCACGCCGGCCATGGCGCCGGCCAGTTGCACCAGGATGTAGAGGCCGGCCAGGGGCGTCGCGATCTGCTTGTCGATGAGCAAGGACAGGGTCACGGCGGGGTTGATGTGGCACCCCGATACCGGCCCGAAAATGGTGATCAGGACCACCAGCCCGGCGCCCGTGGCCAGGGTGTTGGCGAGCAGGGCAAGGGCCGCGTTGCCATCGGCCAGCCGTTCGCCCATGATCCCCGACCCCACCACCACGGCCAGCAAAAAGGCGGTGCCCATGAACTCGGCGGCGAGCTTTCTCGACAGGCTGAAGGGCATCTGGGGCCAACGCCTGGGTCAAAGCCCCTTGGCTATTTCTCCAGCAGCCAGGAAAACATTTCCTTGGTTTTCTTCACGGTCTCGGGTTTCGGCATGTTGACGACGGCGTACTGGTCCTTCCAGTGGTAGGGCCGGCAGGCGTCGATCAGGCACCGGGAATTGGTGTAGTTGCCAGCCTCCTTGTCCCACGGCGAGATGCAGGGGTCCAGCGGCGTCGACCAGGCGTTCTTGATGATGTCGATGGACTTGTCGGGGTCCGACCGGGTGCAGACCGCCCACATCAGTTCCTCGAGATCGGCGACGTTGATATCTTCGTCGACCACCACCACGTATTTCCCGGCATAGGCCACCGACCGGCATTGGGCCGCCATGTGCATGGCCTGGCGGGCATGGCCGGGATAGCGCTGCTTGATGGAGACGGCGGTCAACTGCCGCGACCCGCCGGCCTCGTGGCACCAGGTGGCGACCACGTCGGGAACGCCGGATTTCTGCAATTCATCCTTGAGCAAGGCCGACCGCATCACCGCCCGGTAGCGCGCCTGCTCTTCGGGCGGCCGTTGCGGCGGACAGCCGAAGATGATGGGGTCGTTGCGGTGATAGATGGCCTTGATATCGAGCACCGGTTCGGCGCTCTTGGAACCGTAATACCCGGTCCATTCCCCGAAGGGGCCTTCCTCGACGCGGTTCCCGGGTTGGACGAAGCCTTCGATGACGATCTCGGCCCCGGCCGGGAACGGCAGGCCGGTATGCTTGCCCTTGACCACCTTCAGGGGGCGGCCGCGATAGGCGCCGGCGATCTCAAACTCGCAGACGCCGTAGGGAATTTCCGTGCAGCCCATGAGGAAGGTCAGCGGGTCGCCGCCGACCACGATGCAGACCGGCATGGCCTTGCCCTGGGCCTCGTATTTGTCGCGGTGGATGCGGCCATGCTTGCCCGGCGAAATGTAGAAGGTCACCTGATTTTTGCTGTGGATCATGACCCGGTAGGTGCCGACATTGATCCAGTTCTCGTCGGGATCGATGGTAACGTTGAACGAGCCGGTGCCGATATAGCGCCGCCCTTCGTCCCGGTCGTGCCAGACCGGCGTCGGGAACTTGGTGATGTCGATGTCGTCCCCTTCGATGATGTTTTCCAGGATCGGCGCCTCGGTCACTTCCTCATAGGGCAGCGGATTCTTGGCGATCTCGCGGAAATGGGCGAGGAAGGCTTCCGACAGCCCCACCTTGTCGAGGTCGGCGGGCAGGCCGAGGGTCATGTTCATGCGCTGGGCGGCGAAGAAATTAGTCAGCACCCGCCAGCCTTCGGGGACGCCTGGAATCTTGTCGAACAGGGCGACGGGCGCCTTTTCGTCATGCTGAAGAAGCTCGGCCGCCATGCCGATCTCCTCTTCCCAGTTGTATCCCGAGGCATGCTTGAGCTCACCGAGCTTATCGGCCTCGGCGATCCATTCCCTGAGATCGTCGAAGGGAACATGGACCTTGTAATTATGGCTGGCGTTTTCGCTCATGATCGAATCTCGCTGTCAAACCCTGGGTAAGGCATAATTTACCCCGCCGGCCGCGCCGGCGCACGGAATATTCCACCCCCGCCCATGGATGGGATTTGCCATGCCGCTTCAGTCCGCGGCCTCCCGGGTGACGATCTCCACGGGTCCCGACAGCGTCCTGTGGACCGGGCACTTGTCGGCGATTTCCAAGAGCCGCTCGCGCTGGGCCCGGTCGAGGTCGCCGATCAGCCGAATGTTGCGTTGGATGCGGTCGATCTTGCCCTCGCGCTGGTCGCATTGTTGGCAATCCTCGAAATAAACCTTGTCGTGGGTTAGCGAGACCGACGCCCTTTCCAGGGGCCAGCCCTTGCGCTCGGCATACATCCTGAGGGTCATGGTGGTGCAGGCGCCAAGCCCCGCCAATAAAAGATCGTAAGGCCCGGGACCGCTATCGTCGCCGCCCAATGCCTTGGGCTCATCGGCGGTCAGCCGGTGGCCCGCCGCCGTGATGGTTTGCGCGAACCGCCCGGTACCCGCCTCGGACACCACGACTCCATCCCCTGCGGCATCTTCCGCGGCAGCTTCGACCGCGCCCCCGGGGACGGCTAGCTCGGCGGTCTCGACGCCGTCGATATATCTTCCGGCCCAGGCCGCGAGAACATCTGCCACATAGATCGCGTCCTGGTGCTTTGAGATCAGATGGTCGGCGTCATCGAGGGACACGAAGCTCTTGGGATGTTTGGCGGCGGCGAAGATCAGCGCCGCGTTGTCGATCCCGACGGTGGCATCCTTCGGCGCATGGAACACCAATAGCGCTTTCTTGAGGTCGGATAGATTTTCCCGCACCTTGTGTTCGGCGATATCGTCGAGGAATTGTTTCTGAATGGTGAAGGCACGCCCGCCGATCTGCACCGCCGCCTCGCCCCGGGCGGTGATCTCTTGCGTCTTATCCTTGAACAGATCAGCCACATGAGAGGGGTCCGCGGGCGCGCCGATGGTGGCGACGGCCCTGGACTGGGGAATGTCGTGGGCCGCGGCCAGCACGGCGGCACCGCCGAGCGAATGGCCGACTAAGACCTCGGGCCCATGGCCGACGGTTTTCTCCATGAAGGCGGCGGCGGCCACCAGGTCCTGAACGTTGGACGAGAAATTGGTGTTGGCGAATTCACCTTCCGATGCGCCGAGCCCGGTAAAATCGAACCGCAGCACCGCGAATCCACGCTCGGCCAAGGCACCAGCAATCCGCGACGCCGCATGGATGTCCTTGGAACAGGTGAAACAGTGCGCGAACAGGGCGCAAGCCTTGATGCCGCTTGCCGGCTTGTCCAGCCGTGCCGCCAGACGGCTGACCCCGTCATGGCCAATGAATTCGACCCTTTCGCTGATAATGGTCATGTGGTCGCCCTCCCATGTACCCAAGAATCTAGATTTTTCCTTTTCCCGGCGGCCCATCGCCACCTATAAACGGACCGCATTGGCGATCATCGCACAGCATCATCATAACCTCTCATAAGGAAATCCTGTCAGGTCCGATGATCGAAAGACCGCTCCATTGCCCGGCGCGCCCCCCGCATTTGGCCGATTCGCGGGTCGCCGCCGCCGTCGCGGCCTGGCCCCATGAGGCGGGGTCATGAGCGGCCATCTCTCCATGGCCGAGGTCAAGGGCATCCTCGCCAATCGCGCCTTCCGCCGGTACATGGCGGGAAATTTCCTTTCCCAGTCCGGCGAATGGGCGCAGCGTCTCTGCGTGGGCTGGCTGGCCTGGGAATACACCAAGTCGCCCTTCTGGCTGGGGATGATCCTGTTCGCCGACCTGGCGCCGACCATTCTGGTGAGCCCCCTGGGCGGGGCGTTGCTCGACCGCATGGACCGCTTGCGCCTGACCCGGTGGACCGTGTGGGCGTCCCTGGTCCAACCGGTGTTCCTGGCGGCGCTTTATTTCAGCGGCATCCTGGAAATCTGGTCGCTGCTGGCGGCCACCTTTTACCTGGGCTTGGTCCATTCGGTCAACCAGGCGGCGCGGCTGGCGATCATGCCGCTTTTGGTGGCGGAGAAAGACATCGCAAGGGCGACGCCGCTGATCTCCATCAGCTTCAACTTGGCGCGGTTCGCCGGCCCGTTCATGTTCGGGATGATCGTCCTGGCGGCGCCGGTGGGCTATGCGTTCTTCCTCAATATCGTTTTCTACGCCGTCTTCATCGCCATTCTCCACGGCCTCCACCTCAGGGAGGAAGCCCTGTCCCCGCGCCGGGGCCGCAGCATCTTCGCCGAAACCAGGGAAGGGATCGTCTACGCCTTCACCCATCCCGGGATCGGGCCCCTGCTCATCGTCCTGGTGGCAAGCTCGTTCGGCACCCGCGCCTTCACCGACCTGTTGCCCGGGTTCGCCGACCAGGTGTTCGGGCGGGGCGCCGAAGCGCTGTCGATGATGACCTCCACCACCGCCCTCGGCGCCCTGACCGGCGCGGCCTATCTGGTGATGCGAAGCTCCAACACCGGGCTCGCCACCGTCGCCATGACGGCGTCCATGCTCACCGGGCTGGCGCTGATCGCCTTTACCGCCGTCGAATCCTTCCACCTGGGCCTGGTGATCCTGTATTTCGTGGGCATCGGCCTGACCACGTCCGCGGTCGGCGTGTTGTCCCTGGTGCAGGTCGCGGTGCCCGGGGAAATGCGCGGCCGGGTGGTCGCCATCTATGGCATCATCTTCCGCGGCGGCCCCGCCATCGGCGGTCTCGCCATGGGATGGATCGCCGAATCGACCGGCTTGCGCTGGCCGGTGGCCGGGGGCGGCCTGCTGTGCGTCCTGGTCTGGCTGTGGGTGGTGGGACGCCTCGGCAAGATACGAAGTGTCCTCGAATCGGGAATAGGGGAGAGGCGGGGAAAATGAGCAAAAACGAAATCCAGATCCTCGACAAAACCTGCGTGTTCGACGGTTATTTCCGCATCGACCGGTACCGTCTGCGGCACGCCCTTCACCAAGGCGGCATGAGCCGCGAAATCGTCCGCGAGGTGTTCGAACGCGGCCATGCCGTCGGCGTCCTGCCCTTCGATCCCGACCGCGACGAAGTGGTCATGATCGAGCAGTTTCGAATCGGCGCCTACGCCGCGGGCGCCGATCCCTGGCTGACGGAAATCGTCGCCGGCATCGTCGAACAAGGGGAATCCGCCGAACAAGTGGCCCGCCGCGAGACCGCCGAGGAGACCGGCCTGAAGGTCGGCGATCTTTGGCCCATGGCCCACTATCTGGTGTCACCGGGCGGCGCTTCGGAGATGGTCGAGTTGTTCCTGGGCCGGGTCGACGCGGCCCAGGCCGGGGGGGTTCACGGCCTTGCGCACGAGGAAGAGGACATCCGGGTGTTCCCCCTGCCCTACGCCGATGCCGAGGCATTGATGGAACAAGGGAAAATCGGCAACGCCATGACCCTGATCGCCCTGCAATGGCTTATGCTGCATCACCATGAAGTGATGCGGGCATGGCGGGGCGGCCGTTGACCCCCCTTGATCGCCGCCCGGGCCCCGGCTAATTTTAAAACGCCCGGGCTTAAGGGTAGTTACGAACCCGGTGCCAAAAAGGACAAAGGCTGGATGGACATTCGCGACGGGTTCATAGAGAGCATCGGCAATACGCCGCTGATCAGGCTCAGGCAGGCCTCCGAGGAAACCGGTTGCGAAATCCTCGGCAAGGCGGAGTTTCTCAACCCCGGCGGCTCGGTCAAGGACCGGGCGGCGCTTTCGATCATCCTGGACGCGGAACGGAGCGGCGCTCTCGAGCCCGGCGGCGTGGTGGTCGAGGGGACCGCCGGGAATACCGGGATCGGGCTTGCCCTGGTGGGCAATGCGCGGGGCTATCGTTCGGTCATCGTCATCCCGGAAACCCAAAGCGACGAAAAGAAAGACATGTTAAGGCTGTGCGGCGCCGAACTGATCGAGGTTCCCGCCGTTCCCTATGCCGATCCCAACAATTACGTGAAGGTCTCCGACCGCCTCGCCCGTGAACTCAATGAAAAGGAACCGCACGGGGCGATCTGGGCCAACCAATTCGACAATATCGCCAACCGCCAAGCCCATATCGACGGCACCGGCCCGGAAATCTGGCGACAGACCGACGGCAAGGTAGATGCCTTTACCTGCTCCATCGGCACCGGCGGGACCCTCGCCGGGGTGTCCATGGCACTCAAGGAACGCAATCCCAACATCATTATCGCCGCCGCCGATCCCGGCGGCGCCGCCATGTACAACTGGTATAAGCATGGCGAGCTCAAGGCCGAGGGCACGTCCATCACCGAGGGCATCGGCCAGGGCCGGGTGACCAAGAACCTCGTAGGGGCGATCATCGACGACGCCTTTCGCTTCACCGACGAGGAAGCCCTTCCCATCGTCTTCAACCTCCTCAAACACGAGGGCCTGTTCATGGGCGGATCGACGGGAATCAATATCGGCGGCGCCATCAAGCTGGCCAAACAGATGGGGCCGGGCCACATCATCGTCACCGTGCTGGCCGATTACGGCCAAAGATATCAGTCGAAGCTGTTTAATCCGGCGTTCCTGAAAGAGCGAAATCTTCCCTATCCAGAATGGCTAGATAAACATTAAATAACAATCTGTTAACAATTTATTCTAAATTTTAACATGAACGATATGCCGCTGATTTCCACGGCCCGCCTGGCGGCCCGCCTGGGCGATCCCGAGATTCGCGTCCTCGATGCCTCGTGGTACCTTCCCGACCACCACCGGGACCCGGCGGCGGAATACCTCGACGCCCATATACCCGGCGCCGTGCCCTTCGATATCGACGCCGTAGCGGACACCCGATCGGGGCTTCCCCATACCCTGCCGCGCCCCGCGTTCTTCGCTTCCGCGGTGGCCGCCTTGGGCGTGGGCAACGACCATTTCGTCGTCGTCTATGACGGCATGGGCTTTTTCTCCGCGCCCCGGGTGTGGTGGATGTTTCGCGTCTTCGGCCACGACCGGGTCGCGGTGCTCGACGGCGGCTTCCCCAAATGGCGCGCCGAAGGCCGCGCGCGCGACTCCGGGTCGGCCTCCCCGGCACCGGCCCCGCGCCCCTTCAGATGCGAATTCAGGGGCGCCATGGTGCGCGGCCTGGCCGACATGCGTGCCAACATCGACAGCGCCGCCGCCCTGGTGCTGGACGCGCGGGGACCGGGCCGCTTCGCGGGCAGCGATGCCGAACCGCGGCCCGGCGTGCGCCCCGGGCATATTCCGGGCAGCCGCAACCTTCCTTACGGCCGTCTTTGCGATACCGAAGACGGCACCATGGCCGATCCCGCGGACCTGGCCGGGCTGTTCGCGTCTCTCGGCGCCGGGGACGGCCGGGCCGTGGTGTGTTCCTGCGGGTCGGGCGTGACCGCCTGCGTGCTCGCCCTCGGGCTCCATGTTCTCGGCCGCGAGGATGTCGCCGTCTATGACGGATCCTGGTCGGAATGGGGCACCCGGGACGATACCCCGGTGGAAACCGGACCCGCCGGGGCCGATTAACCCACTAGCGCTCCCGTTGCAGCGATGATATGAGCGGATCATGGCGCGCAAGACGAAAAAACCGGCAACGCCCAAGGCCGCTTACGCCCCGGCGACCGAGGTCATCGCGGCGGGACGCGATCCCAAGGCCCAAGGCGGCATGGTCAATCCGCCGGTCTATCACGCCTCCACGGTGATTTTCGAGTCCCTGGAAGAGCTCGAGGCCAGGACCGCGCACCCGTTCGACGGGGCCTATTACGGGCGCTACGGGACCCCCACCACCTTTGCCTTCGAGGACGCGGTGGCGCGGCTGGAAGGCGGGCACCGGTCCATCGCCTGCGCCTCGGGTCTCGCCGCTATCGGCGCGTCGCTGATGGCCTTCCTGGATGCCGGCGACCATCTGTTGATGGTCGACAGCGCCTACAGCCCGACCCGAAAGTATTGTGAAATCGTGCTCAAGGGGTTCGGCGTGGAGACCACCTATTACGATCCCCTGGCGGGGGCGGAGATCAGCCACCTGTTGCGCCCCGAGACCAAGGTGGTGTTCGCCGAATCTCCTGGATCGCTGACTTTCGAGGTCCAGGACGTTCCCGCCATCGCCGCCGCCGCCCACCATGGCGGCGCGGTGATGATCCTCGACAATTCTTGGGCGACGCCGCTTTATTTCCAGCCCTTCGCCCATGGTGTCGACGTCTCCATCCAGGCCGCCACCAAGTATCTGGTGGGCCATTCCGACGTGATGATGGGCGCCATCACCACCACCGAAGAGCATTTCCGCCGGGTCCGCGTCATGGCCGCCATGCTGGGCGCGGTGCCGGGCCCCGACGATTGCTATTTGGCGCTGCGCGGCATGCGCACCCTCGCCGTGCGCCTGGAGCGCCACCAACAGACCGCCCTGGAACTCGCCCGATGGTGCGCCGAAAGGGCCGAGGTCGCGGCCGTCCTGCACCCGGCATTCGCCGATTGCCCCGGCCACGAATTCTGGCGGCGTGACTTCAAGGGCTCATCGGGCCTGTTTTCGATCATCCTCCGCAAGCATTACCCGAAACCGGCGCTGGCGGCCATGCTGGATCACATGACGCTGTTCAAGATGGGCTACTCTTGGGGCGGATTCGAGAGCCTGATCCTGCCGGCCGACCCGACCATGTTCCGCACGGCATCGGCGTGGCGGGCGCCAGGCACGCTGATCCGCCTCCATGCCGGGCTCGAAGACCTGGGCGACCTGATCGCCGATCTCGAAGCCGGGTTCGCGCGGCTCAGCGGGAAATAATCAGGGCGCGGCCCGGGATGATCAGCCCGAGTACGAAAAGGACCGCCGCGGCGACGACGATGGCCGCGCCCGTGGGCAGGTCCCATTGGAACGAGCTCGCCATGCCTAAGAGCACCGAGGCGCAGCCGATCAGGCCGGCCAACAGCGCCATGGTCTCCGGCGTGCCCGAGAAGCGCCGCGCCGCCGCCGCCGGGATCACCAAAAGCGCCGTCACCAGAAGAATGCCGATGACCTTGAGCGAGACCGCCACGGTCAGGGCCAGCAGCAGCATGAATCCGATACGCACGGGAATGACGCGCACCCCTTCGACGGCGGCCATCTCCTCGTGCAGGGTGACTTTCAGCAAAGGACGCCAAAGCGCCCAAAGGGCCAAAAGGCCGGCCACCGCCACGGCGCCGATGACCCAAAGATCTTGCTCCCCCACGGCCAGGATATCGCCGAACAAATAGCCCATCAGATCGACGCGCACGCCTTCCAGGAAGCCAAGCACGACGATCCCCGCCGCCAGCGCCGTGTGGGCGAGAATGGAAAGAAGCGTGTCGGGCGCGATCCCCCGGCGTCCCTCGGCGGCGACCAGGATCAGCGCCACCACCGCACCCACCGCCAACAGGCCGATCATGACGTTGATCCCAAGCACGATCCCGAGGCCAATGCCAAGCAACGCGGAATGGGCGATGGTGGCGCCGAAAAACGCCATGTGCCGCCACACCACGAAACAGCCCAACGGGCCGGCGATGACGGCGATGCCGAGGCCCGCCAACAACGCCCGCAGCACGAAATCATCCATGGCCGCTCTCTTCCCCATGTTCGTCGCCGGGCCCATGTTCGTCGCCGGGCCCATGATGGTCGCCGGGCCCGTCTTCGGCGGCGAGCGGGATCACCTCGCCGGAATGGCCGTGGCGGTGATCGTGGCGGTGGGTGTAGATCGCGACCGCGGGGCCGAACAGGGCGAGGTAGCTGGGATCCCGGCTGACCGCCTCGGGCCGGCCGGCGCAACAGACATGGTGATTGAGGCAGATCACCCGGTCGGTCTCGGCCATCACCAAATGAAGGTCGTGGGACACCAGCACGACGCCCGCGCCCGAGCCCCGGCGGACCTCGCCGATGCGGTGATAGAGGTCCGCCTGGCCGGCCATGTCGACGCCCTGCAACGGCTCGTCCAGGACCAGAAGATCGGGCCTGCGGACCAGAGCGCGGGCCAGGAGGGCACGCTGGAATTCGCCGCCGGACAGGGTCTGCACCTGTTTCCCGGCGGCGTCCTCAAGGCCGACTTCATCGAGCACCTCGGCAATCCGCGCCGCCGTCGATCCGGCCAAGGACAGGAACCGTTGCACCGTCATGGGCAGGGCCGGGTCCACCTGGAAACGCTGGGGCAGATAGCCGATGGTCAGGCCGGGCCGCCGCTTGACCCATCCCCGGTCGGGCTTGACCAGCCCCAGCAGGATACGGATCAGCGTCGATTTACCGGCACCGTTGGGGCCGATCAAGGTCACCACCTCCCCGGCGTGGACCGCCAGCGCGGCATCGACCAGCACCTCGCGCCGGCCCAGCCGCTTGGCGATGCCCTCGGCCTCGATCAACAATTCGTTGGAATGGGCCTGGCTCACGGACCGCTGTCCCCACCCGCCGCGCAGGCCGCGCAAAGACCGACCGCTTCCACCCGCACCGATCGCGCCTCGAAATTCAGCGCGTGGGCCTCGGCGATGAAACGGTCCATATTGTCGCCGGCGGGGAGTTCGGCGACCAGCCCGCAGGCCGAACAAATGAGATAACGCCCGTGGTGATGGGCGCCTGGCTGGTTGCAGCCGATGAAGGCATTGCGCGACGCCATGCGGTGGACCAGGCCGTTGTTTTCCAGAAATTCCAGCGCCCGGTAGATGGTCGGTGGCAGCACCCGTTCGCCGTGGGCCACCAAGGCATCACAAATTTCATAGGCGCCAAGGGGCACGTGGGAGCGCCACACCGCCTGCAGAACCTTCCGCCTCAGCGGCGTCAGGCGGGTCCCTTCCTGGCGGCAGTGAACGATGGCCGCATTCAGGGCATCATGGACGCATTGGTCGTGGTCGTGGCCGCGTTGGAAGGCGGCGGGGGCTTGGCGCATGGCCTTGGGGCTCCTTGTCCCACCCGGGATCGGTTTTCCCGGCGAGCCTAGACAAAATGTTACATTGTTGCAATTCTTTGGAGAGCCCGTTGACACGCCACCCTCGGCGCTGGTCTAACGTCTTTGGAAGGGGCGCGAGACAAACATGACCGATCGAGATAAAACCACCGCCCAAAAGGCGCTTTCGGGGGCCGGCGAGGCCCTGCTCGCCGCCATCGCCTTCGATGACGACGGCCTGGTTCCCGCCATCGCCCAACAGGCGGACAGCGGCGAAGTGCTGATGCTGGCTTGGATGAACCGGGAGGCGGTCGCCGAGACCCTCAAGACCGGGTAT
Source organism: Alphaproteobacteria bacterium (assembly GCA_004356985.1). Taxonomy (GTDB): domain Bacteria; phylum Pseudomonadota; class Alphaproteobacteria; order SMXQ01; family SMXQ01; genus SMXQ01. Next base: position 18,409 of record SMXQ01000162.1, read on the forward strand.
GCGCATTATTATTCACGCTCGCGGGCGACGCTGTGGCGCAAGGGCTCGACTTCGGGCCAGACCCAGTCGGTACGCGATTTCCGCATCGATTGCGACGGCGATACGGTGCTGCTTCTGGTCGACCAAAAAGGCGTCGCCTGTCACACCGGACGGCACAACTGCTTTTTTCGGGCGCCGCGCGAGGATGGCGGCTTGGCCGAAATCCATCCCGTTTTGACCGAGCCGGAAACACTTTATGGAAAAGGCGGCGATGGCTCCTAGGCATCGCCGCGGGTTGGCCTCCCGGTCCGTCCTGGCGATCCTAGGGCCGCTGCTTTGCCTTGGCCCATGGGGCCAAGCGTTGGCCCAGGAACCGTTGCGCATTCTCGCCGCCGCCTCCACCATCTCGGCGGTCGACGAGGCGACAAGGCTGTTCGCCAGGAAACACGGGATCCGGGTGGTCGGCGTCTTCGCCTCGTCGGGCAAATTAGCGCGCCAACTGGCGGCTGGCGCCCCGGGCGACCTGTACCTCAGCGCCGATCCCAAGTGGATGAATTGGGCGCAATTCCAGCGCGTCATCGACCCCCGCAGCCGGCGCACCATATTCGGCAACCGGCTGGTGCTGGCCGTGACCAAGGGCAGCGGATACAAGCTCGAGATCACCAAATCTTTCGATTTACCCAAGCTGTTGGGCGACGGCCGTCTGGCCATCGCCGACCCCGCCCATGCCCCCTTGGGCGCCCATGCCAAGACGGCGCTGCTGTGGATGGGGGTTTGGGGCCCGCTCGCCCGGCGGGCGCTGCGCCTGCCCGACGCGGCCCAGGCCCGGGCGCTGGTGGAACGCGGCGAGGCTAAATTCGGCATCCTTTATCAAAGCGACGTGACGGCCAATTCCTGGATCGAGGCGGCCGGGGTTTTCCCGCCCGAATCCCACCGCAAGATTCGCTACGAGATCGCCCTGACCCGCGCCTCCGCCAAGGACGCGGGGGCCCAAAAGTTTCATAAATGGTTGTTGGGAACGGCCGCCGGCGAAATTTTCGCGCGCTTTGGATTCGAGGTGAAATAGGCGGTGGAGGCGTTCTCGCTCAGCCCCCTGGAAACCGAGGCTCTCGGCCTCAGCCTGCGGGTGGCGCTCTGGTGCGTGGCCCTGACCCTCCCCCTTGCCATCGCCGTCGCTTGGCTCTTGGCGCGCCTCGATTTCCCCGGCAAGGCGGTGGTGGACGCCATGGTGCACCTGCCGCTGGTGCTGCCGCCGGTGGTGGTGGGCTATGGCTTGCTGTTGGCTCTGGGCCGCCGGGGGCCGCTTGGGGCTTGGCTTTACGATGTCTTCGGGATCACCGTCGCCTTTACCTGGGAGGGCGCCGTGGTGGCCTCCGCGGTGATGGCCTTTCCGTTGATGGTGCGCGCCATTCGGCTGTCCATCGAGGCGGTCGACCGGGGCCTAGAATCCGCCGCCAGGACGCTGGGCTCGACGCCCCTCGGCGTCTTCTTTTCCATCACCCTGCCGCTTGCCTGGCCCGGCATCCTCACCGGCATGGTGCTGGGCTTCGCGCGGTCCCTGGGTGAATTCGGCGCCACCATCACCTTCGTCTCCAACATCCCCGGCGAGACCCGCACCCTGCCCTTGGCGTTGTTCGGCCTGATCCAGGTCCCGGGCAACGAGGGCGCGGCATTGCGCCTGGTCGTCCTCTCCACCCTGTTGGCCTTCGCCGCCTTGGTCGGCTCAGAGCTTGCGGCGCGGCGCATCCGCGCGCGGATGGAGGGCTAGGCCATGCTCGAGGCGCGGGTCACCAAGGCGCTGGGCGAATTCCGCCTGGAGGCGGAACTGACCACGGGATCGGGCCGGGTGACGGCGCTGTTCGGCCCGTCGGGAGCCGGCAAATCGACCCTGGCGCACTGCCTCGCCGGACTCATCGATCCCGACCGGGGGCGGGTCGCCCTGGACGGGGTCGAGCTTTTCAATTCCGAGACCGGCATCCGCGTGGCGCCGGAACGCAGGCGCATCGGCTTCATCTTCCAAGACGCCCGGCTGTTTCCCCACCTGTCGGTCAAAGGCAACCTGGAATACGGGCTGGTCCGCACGCCGGCGGCCGAACGCAGGGTCGAATTCGATCCCGTGGTCGCCCTGCTGGACCTGGCGGGTTTGCTTTCCCGCCGGCCGCGCACCCTGTCGGGCGGCGAAAAGCAGCGCGTCGCCTTCGGCCGCGCCGTGCTCACCAGCCCGAAGCTTTTAATCATGGACGAGCCGCTGGCCTCCCTCGACGCGGCACGCAAATCCGAAATCCTTCCCTTCATCGAACGGCTGCGCGACGAGCTGGCGATTCCCATCATCTATGTCAGCCACGTCATCGAGGAGATCCTCCGCTTGGCCGACGACGTGGTGGTCTTTTCCCATGGCAAGGTGGTCCGCGCCGGACCGGCGGTGGAGACCCTCAACGCCGCCACCGTGGTTCACGGCGCCGACGGCGATCCCGCCTCGGTCATCGAAGCCGTGGTCGAAGGGCAAGACCCCGGCGACGGGTTGACCGCGCTCGCCTTCGCCGGGGAACGGATCTTCGTGCCGGCGATCGCCGGCCGGGCCGGAGACCGCATCCGCCTGCGGATCCGCGCCCGGGACGTGGCCCTGGCGCTGTCCAAGCCCCACGACATCAGCGTTCTCAACATCTTGGCCGGGCGGATCACGGAAATCACCGCCGGCGGGGACGGCCACACCGACGTCAGGCTGGACATCGGCGGCGGGCTTTGGGCGCGCATCACCCGGCGGTCGGCCAATCAACTATCCCTGCGGGTCGGCCAGGAGGTCTACGCCCTGATCAAGTCGGTCGCCATCGACCGTGGCGGAACCGGGGCCGGCGGCTGACCTAGAGTGCTTCCGGGCCAAATTGAATCAATTTGATGGGGTTCATGGGCTTCCAGGGTAGGCGCGGGCCGAAGCGCGATGCGGTGCATCGGGCGAGGGCCGCAACGCACCCTGGGAGCCCATGAACCCCCACCGCAGGCCGGGTGCTTTTACCCCAGGGCGTCGTTGCGTATCTTTGCCGATGCACCGCATCGCCATGCGACACGCGCCTAGCCTTGGGGTAAAATCATCCCGGTCAAATGGTTCAATTTGGCCCGGAAGCACTCTAAGCCCCGCCGGCGGCGGCCGGGAACAAAGCATATAGGGCAAGGAGGAAGTCATTCCATGGCGTTGTTGATCAAAGCGGGCCGCGACCCGGCGGAAAACTGGATCAAGGCCATCGCCGCGGACCTTCCCGAGCTCGACATGCGGGTTTGGCCGGACGCCGGCGATCGGGCCGAAGTCGAATTCATCATCGCCAACCAGATGCCGCCGGGCGAATTCGCGTCCTTTCCCAACCTGAAATTCGTGGCTTCGACCAGCGCCGGCGTCGACCGCCTGCTCAACGACCCGGACTTCCCGGCCCATGTTCCCATCATCCGTTCCATCAACACCCAGCGCACGGCGACCATGTGCGCCTGGGTCTGTTACCAGGTCATCGGCCACCACCGGCGGTTCGCCGCCTATCGCCAAAACCAGCCCAACAAGATTTGGGAATTCATGCGCTACGCCCCACCCGACGAGGTCGCGATCGGTGTCATGGGGCTGGGGACGCTGGGCGGGACGGCGGCGCGGACCCTCAAGGGATTGATGTACGACGTCGCCGGCTGGAGCCGGTCGCCTAAGACCATGGACGGCATAAAGTGTTTCGCCGGGGCCGATCAGCTGGCGGCTTTCCTCGCGCGCTCGGACATCATCGTCGCCATGCTGCCGGGCACGGCGGAGACCACGAACCTGCTCAACCGCGAGACCCTGGCGCTGCTGCCGGCGGGCGCCTATATCGTCAATTGCGGCCGCGGCAACCTGATCGACGAGGACGCCTTGATCGAGGCCATGGATCGCGGCCATATCGCCGGCGCCGCGCTCGATGTCTACAAGACCGAGCCCCTGCCCGAGGACCATCCTTTCTGGAGCCATCCCTTGGTCGCCATGACGCCGCATTATTCTTCCAACGGCGGCGCCAGGCACGGGGTCGGCGTGGTGGTCGAAAACATCCGCCGGGTGCGCGCGGGCCAACCGCTCGCCGACGTGGTGGACAAGCTTGCAGGATACTAACCTTCCGCCATGACCGTCCCCGCCGGCCTGGAGAGCAAGCTGATCGTCGTCACCGGCGGCGATGCCAAGTATTTCGCCCTGCTCAAGGAACAGCTCGCCTCCATCCGCCGCTTGCCCCAAGGCAAAGACCTTCCCCTCGCCGTCCTCGACGGCGGCTTGGAAGCCGACCAGGTCGCCGCCCTGGAGGGCGCCGGCGCGCGGGTCGTGCGCCCGGAATGGCCGAGCCCCGAACTCGGGCGCCGCTATGGCGGGCGCGAATACCTCCGCATCAACCTCAACAAGGCCAACCTCGACCGGCTGTTCCCCGAATACCAGGTGATCCTGTGGCTCGACGGCGATACCTGGCTGCAGACCTGGGACGCCGTGCCGCTGTTCTGCGCGGTCGCCGCCAAGGGCAAGCTCGCCGTGGTGTCCCAGGCCTCGCGCCTGCAGCTTAGCCACATGGCTTTGCGCCGGCGCTGGTTCGGCTGGGTGGAGCCGCGCGGCATCCTCTTCAAGGGCGCCCGCCGCGCCCGCCTGCCGGCCGATGTCGCCTGGGCCCTGGTGGACCGCCCGGTGCTCAACACCGGGGCCTTCGCGCTGCCCATTGGGCCGCCTGGCGGGCCTGGCAGCGGCGCTGCACCGCCCACGGCCGCGCCTTTACCTCGGACCAGCTGGCCCTGGCCCTCGCCGTCTACCTCGATGGCCTGCCCCATGAGGCCTTGCCGGAGACCTGCAATTACATGGGGCCGTGGCGCCTGGACCGCGCCCGCGGGCTGCTGGTCCACCACTACGCGCCCTATGATCCGCTCAGCGTCGTCCATCTGGTGGGCTTGGACGCCATGCGCATGGACCCGTCGGTCACCGTCCCCGGGCTCGACATGGACGACCAAGCCCTCGACCTGCCGCTGCGCTATGCGGCGTTTCAAGCCGCCTTCGGCGTGGGCGCGGCCCCCGGCGCAGGGGGCCCGGATTAGGGAATCCCCCGCTTCCCGCCCCTGGACTCGAATTACCGGCAGCCCGGCCCTGGTCTCGAACGGGCGACCCCCCCATTAGCCAGGCGGCGGCAGTGCTGCTAACATCTACGCGGACCACGGTAAGTGAGGCTGGCCATGACCATCAAGCATATGCTGGTGCCGTTATCGAGCGACGTGGACACGCTCAGTGCCTTGGGCGCGGGCTTCGTCCTCGCCCGGCAGTTCAACGCGCATCTCGACGCCACCTTCTACAAGCACCCCTTGGGCGACCCGGTGGCTCTCGAATCGGTGGGCGATATTTCGGTCGACGCCATCAGGGAGGGCGCCAAAAGGGAAGACGACCAGGCCTTGGCGGCCCAAGGGCTGTTCAAGGCCGGGCTGGAGCAAAGGATGATCGCCCAACATGACGCGCCGCTGCCGGCCACCACGCCGTCCGCCGCCTGGCACGTGGTCCCGGAAGTGCCGTTTCAGGGGGTGGCGCGCCAAGGGGGCGCCTTCGATCTTATCGTCGTCGGGCGATCCAAGAACAATCCCGCCCGGGCGCCCCAAGACATCATCGAAGCGGCCTTGTTCCGCACCGGCCGGCCGGTGCTGGTGGCGCCGCCGGATCCGCCCGATACCATCGGCTCCACGGTGCTGGTGGCATGGAACCGAAGCGCGCAATCGGTCCGCGCCATCCTCGCGGCATCGCCGTTTCTCGAGCGCGCGCAAAAGGTGGTGGTGTTCTCGGTCGCCACCGGGGCCAAGCAAGGCCCTCCGGCGGAAGAGATCGGCAGGCATCTCGACTGGCACAAGATCAAGAACGAGGTGGTGGAGATCCCTCCCGACTACCGCTCGGTGGGCGAACAGGTCTTGGATGAGGCCGAGGCGCGGGGCGCCGACCTGGTGGTCATGGGGGCCTATTCCCACTCTCGGCTGCGCGAACTGCTTCTCGGCGGCGTGACCAAGCATGTCCTGGAGAACGCCGCCCTGCCGGTGCTGATGATGCGCTGAGGCGGGTGCTGCCGGGACGCCATCCCGATATGATCGTCCTATGCATCGAAGCCCCCACAAGATAAGCTCAAAGGAATTGTGGGTATCCATCGGTGGTTCCGCCGGAATTCCGACGAATAGCGACAAGGTCCCAATGCGGCTGCTGTTTGCCATCAAGACAATGCATTTTGCCGCGGGCGGGGCCGAAAGGGTGCTGGCGACGCTCTGCAACGGCCTCGCCGCGCGCGGGCATGACGTGACCCTGGTCAGTTTCGATCCCGGTGGCGTCCAGCCGGTCTACCGGCTGGCGGACGCGGTCGATTGGATCAGGCTGGAGATCGGCGATGCCGGGGCGCGCAGCGGATTCGGCGAAACTTGTCGGAGGATTGGGGGGCTCCGGAGGGTCTTGGCCAAACAAGATCCCCATACGGCCGTGGGCTTCATGCACAGTTCCTGCATCCCACTGGCCATCGCCGCCTTGGGCAGCGGCATCCCTTTGGTATTCAGCGAACACATCGTGCCGCAGTACTACCGTGACCGGCGTTTCGAGTATTTTCTTTTCCAGATCTGCGGGTCGTTGGCGGCGCGGATCACGGTGATCAGCGAGGACTTTATCCCCCTTTACCCGCGTTTCTTGGCGTCCAGAATGCGTGCGGTCCCCAACCCACTGACGCTCCTGTCGCGAAAAAAAGCGGCCGTTCTCGGCGAACAAGGCGCCCCCAAGGTACTCCTCTCCGTGGGCCGGCTGGTCGCGCAAAAAGACCACGAGACCTTACTCCGCGCCTTCGCCGCCATTGCCCCGGATCATCCCGAATGGGCCCTGCGCATCGTCGGCGCGGGGCCGCTACGGGCGGAACTGGAATCCCTCGCGCGATCCCTCGGCATCGGCGAACGGGTGACCATGGTCGGGACGGTCGCGGACATCGCCGCGGAATATCTCGGCGCCCAGCTCTATTGCGTGCCTTCCCGCTATGAAGGCCTACCCCTGGCACCGGCGGAAGCCCTGTCCTTGGGCCTGCCCGTGGTGGGCTTCGCCGATTGTCCAGGGACCGACGAACTGATCGAAGACGGCATCAACGGGATTTTAGTTCCGGCCGGCGACCGGGTCGGCAACCTGAGCCGGGCGCTGGGTGAATTGATGGGGGATGGCGGATGGCGGGCACGCCTCGCCGCCGAGGGGCCCAAGGTCACCGACCGCTACAGCCCGGAGTCGTTCGTCTCCCGTTGGGAGACGCTGCTCTCTGCCCTTGCGCCGAAGCCGCAATAGACGGAGACGCCCCAGGTTTTCTTCGGCGGCCGGAACAGGGTCGGTCCGAAGCCGTGCCTCAGGGGGTTCGCGAGCGGGTTCGAAGCCGGCGTTTCAACCAGTAATCAACCACCTGGACGAGGGCCCAGGGGGCGTGCCTCACACACCCGGCCAGGGTCGCCAAGCGATCGCCCGGGGTGCCGGTCCGCCGGACCGTGTGGAGAAGGACGAGCACCAAGTAAAACCGGTGTTCACGACCGTTTTCGCCTTTGTTCGCAACGCCGGACAAGAGGACATGCCGATCGCGCAATATTCGCCCCAGGATCGCCGCTTCGTCAATTTCCGGTCCGGCGATGATATCGCCCAGACCGAGCGCGCGGTATATGTTCGAGGCGATGGCGATGACCGGGCCGCTGGCGGCGGATCGCGACATCTGGCCTTCATGGATGCGCTGAACATAAAGCGTGACTGGCATGTTTACAATCTCGCCCAGCTCCGCCACCCGCAGGACAAGATCGATGTCCGAACCGTTCCTCAATGGACGCAGCGGAAACGCCCCCATGAGCGCCGATCGGCGGTACATCATCGCCGCCGTGGCGAGCTCGGGGATAAAAATCTCCCGCCTGCCTGGCTTCTGCCACCAATTATTCGCGGGCAGGGATTCGCCGGCGGCGTTGATCCGGCGGATCGCGGCGGCGACGGCGATAATCGTGGGGTTCTCCTCCAGGAAATCCCGTTGCGCCCGGACCTTGTCGGGCAGCATGATGTCGTCGCCGTCGAGCCAGCATATGAAATTGCCCCGGGCGCGCTCGATCAGCCGGTTGCGCGCGCTGGCGACGCCTTGGTTGCGCGCCGCGCGGGTGACCCGGATGCGCGGATCGGCCGCCGCAATTTCGCTAACAATTTTGCTCGTGCCGTCGGTGCTGCCGTCGTCATGAACGAGGATTTCGATGTTGGGATAGCTCTGGCCTTGGGCCGAGCGAAGGGCCTCGCGGACGTGGGATTGCTGATTGAAGACCGGTATCAAAATACTGACGAGAGGCGGCGGCGCATCGCGGGTTGCGTCATCCTGTGCCATTTCGCCCTCTTCCCCTTCCCCCTTCCCCGGGGGGCGGCCTGAACCGGCGCAATTCCGACGCAGTAATGAGAGACCGCCGCGGCGTTGTCAAATTCTCCCGGCCGGACAATTCGAACCGATGGAAAGCGGACTTGTGCCGCCGATCCGCGGTCGCCTAGAATGCGCCGGCCGCCTTAGG
>SMXQ01000010.1 GCA_004356985.1 Alphaproteobacteria bacterium
CTAGCCCGGTGGCGGGCCGGGCCGGTGGTAGGGATGGCCGGCGAGAATCCGCTCGGCCCGGTAGAGCTGCTCGGCGAGCATGCCGCGCACCAAAAAATGGGGCCAGGTCATGGCGCCGAGCGATAGGGTCAGCGCCGCGCTCTCGATCACCGCGCGGTCGAGACCGTCGGCGCCGCCGATCAGGAAGGCGATCTCATCGATGCCGTCGTCCCGCCAACGCCCCAGCCGGGTGGCGAATTCCTCGCTGGACAGGGTTTTCCCCCGGCCATCCAGGGCCACCGCCAGCGCGCCCTTGGGCACCCGGGCGCGCAGCAAATCGCCTTCGCGCTTAACCTTCTGGGCGGCCGGAAGCGGCCGGCGTTCCTCCACCTCCACCAGCGCCATGGGCCAGGCCAGGCGCCCGGCGAATTCGTCGAACAGGGCGCGTTCCGGGCCTTGGCGCGCCCGGCCCACGGCGATCACGGAGATTCGCACTAAGTCCCGGCCGCTTCGGGTGGGCCGCCGCCGGAATCCGCGTCCTGGTCCGTGGCCTCGCCGACATCCTCCTCGGTCCACTGGCCGCCCCACATTTTTTCCAGGTTGTAAAGCGCGCGGGATTCGGGCCGGAACAGATGGACGATCACGTCGCCGCCGTCGATCAACACCCATTCGGCCCGGGCCTGGCCCTCGATGGGCGGCGTCCGCAGGCCGGCATCCTTGATCCTTGCCTTGAGGTGATCCGCCATGGCGCCGATATGGCGGGGATTGCGACCGGATCCGATGACCATGTAATCGGCCATGGTGGTCTTGCCGGCGAGGTCGATGACCACCACGTCATCGGCGATATCATCGTCAAGGGAACGTTTGACCAGGTCAAGCAACCGCACGGAATCGGCCTTGGAATTTCGGACCCGGCGGCGGCGGCGGCGTGGACTGGTCTTGGGCGATTTTCGGCTGGGCTGACCGGGGGCCTTCACTGCGCCTGCCCCGGCTTGGTAAAGGCCGTGTTCATGCGGGGCCGCCCCGGCGCGTGCGCCCCGGTGCCGGATATCTCGTGCATGACTGGAATTGTCACGAGCCCTTTGGTTTCCCCTTGGTCGAAGCGGTTTTGCGCCGGGACCTTCCCGCCGCCATCCTGCCTTGCGCCCTGAGCGCCGTCGAAGAAGCGGAGTGCCGCGGGGTGTGAAAATAAACCCACGCCGGCGGCCGCTTCATGACCGCGCCCGCCGCGCTCCGGGACGGCACCCGATGGCGCCGGAACCGATGCGCCGCCTTGCTGGCGAGAGCCTTGAAAGAATACGTGGCGCGGTCGAAAACCGCAATGGGAACCATGTGGAAAATGGTGGTCCACTTTTCCCACCTGGGAATCTGCTCGAGATTGTCGGCCCCCATGAGCCAGATGAAGTGGGTTCGGGGGAAGGTGGCCCGCAGGGCGCGCAGGGTATCGGTGGTGTAGCGGGTATGAAACTGCACCTCGATATCGGTAACGATGATGCGTTCATTGCCGGCGGCCAGGGTTTGGGCGGATGCCATGCGTTCGGCGAAGGGCGCCATGTCGTCGGTGCCTTTCAGCGGATTCTGGGGCGACACCATCCACCAGACCTGGTCCAGACCGAGCCGTTTCAAGGCCAGCCCGGTGATGTGCAGGTGGCCCTCATGGGCGGGATTGAACGAGCCGCCCAGCACGCCGACCCTTCGTCCCGCCAGTGCGGCCCCCGTTGCACGGGCCCCCCCGGGGCGGGGCGGGATGTTCGGACGATGGGTCAGGGTGAGCTTCCAGATCGGGTGGGCGGCGTCAGGGGCGGGTCTGCCCGGTGCCATAAACCACGTATTTGTAGCTGGTCAACTGTTCGACGCCGACCGGGCCTCGGGCATGCAGCTTGCCGGTGGAGATGCCGATTTCCGCGCCCATGCCGAATTCCCCGCCATCGGCGAACTGGGTCGAGGCATTATGGAGAACAATGGCGCTATCGACCTCTTCGAGGAATACCCGCGCCGCGTCCTGGTCGCCGGTGACGATGGAATCGGTGTGCGCCGAGCCATAGCGCGCGATATGGGCGATGGCGCCTTGGACCCCGTCCACCAGTCGGACGGAAATGACGGCATCGAGGTATTCGGTCCCCCAATCAGCCTCGGTGGCGGCGATGACGCCCACCACCTCGGCCGTGACTTCCTCGTCGCCGCGCACCTCGCAGCCGGCATCCATGAGCGCCCCGACGATGGGCCCCAAGTGGCTTTCCTTCACCCTCCGGTCCACCAGAAGGGTTTCGGCGGCGCCGCAGATGCCGGGTCGGCGCATCTTGGCGTTGAGCGTGATCTCGCGCGCCATGTCGAGGTCGGCCGCGCCGTCCACATAGACGTGGCAAATGCCGTCCAGATGCTTGATCACTGGGATGCGGCTTTCCGCGATCACCCGTTTGATCAGGGACTTGCCGCCGCGCGGCACGATGACGTCGATGAGCCCGGCCATGGACAGCATTTCACCCACCGCCGCCCGGTCGGTGGTGGGAACCAGCTGGGCGCAGCTTTCGGGCAGGCCGGCCCCGGCCAGTCCCCGGTGCAAGGCGGCGACGATGGCGCGCGACGAATGAAAACTTTCGGACCCGCCCCTGAGGATCACCGCGTTGCCCGATTTAAGGCACAGCGCCGCGGCATCGACGGTGACGTTGGGGCGCGATTCGTAAATCACGCCGATGACGCCGAGCGGCACCCGCACCCGGGTGATGCGAAGCCCGTTGGGCCGTGTCCAATCGGCGATCACCTGGCCCACCGGGTCGGCCAGGCCGGCGATGTCTTCGAGCCCCCTGGCCATGGCCTCGACGCGCCCCGCATCCAGCGCCAGGCGATCGAGAAAGGCGCCGCTGAGCCCATCCTTCGCGGCGGCTTCCATGTCGCGCACATTGGCGGCGAGGATCAATGGGGCATCTTCGCGGATGGCGGCGGCGGCCCCCCTGAGAGCCGCGTTCTTGGTTTCCGTGTCGGCCTTGGCAAGGGCCCTGGCGGCGTCGCGGGCACCGTGGCCGAGGCGTAGCATTTCCTCGTGAAGATCGGTTTTCGCGGTGGCTTCGGCGACCGTCATGGGACTTCCAACTCCCCTTCTGCGTCGTGATCCCGGCCATCGACCACAAGGTCGTCGCGATGGATCATTTCGTCCCGGCCACGGTAGCCCAGGAGTTCCTCTATTTCACGGCTTTTGTGCCCGGCGATGCGCCCGGCATCGGCGGCGGTATAGGCCACCAGCCCGCGGGCGATCTCGGTCCCGTCCGCCGTGATGACCCGTACCGCGTCGCCCCGGTCGAATTTGCCGTCCACCCCCGTAACCCCGGCGGGCAGCAGGCTTTTGCCCGATCCCAAGGCCTTGGCCGCGCCGTCATCCACGGTCAGCGATCCCATGGGCTTGAGCGATGCCGCGATCCAGTGCTTGCGCTGGGTGCGTGGGGTTTTCCGGGGATGGAACCAGGTGCAGCGCCCGGCGGCGGTGATATCGCGAAGGGCATGGGCGGCGCGGCCATCGGCGATGACCATGCGGCAGCCGGCGCCGGTGGCGATTTGGGCGGCTTTCAGTTTGGTGACCATGCCGCCCGAGCTGTACCCCGGCGGCGCCGTGCCCGCCATGGCTTCTATTTCCGCCGTGATGACGGGAACATCGCGCACCAGCTTGGCGTCGGGGTCGGTGCCCGGGTCGGCGGTGTACAACCCGTCGACGGTGGACAGAAGGACCAAGGTGTCGGCGCTGGCCATGGCGGCCACCTGCGCGGCCAACTGGTCGTTGTCGCCGTACCGGATTTCATCGGTGGCGATGGTATCGTTTTCGTTGATGACCGGAACGGCGCCCAGCCTGAGCAGGGTCTCGATGGTGGCCCGTGCGTTGAGGTAACGGCGACGGTCCTCGATGCCGTCCAAGGTCAGCAGCACCTGGCCGACGCCCAGGCCCTGGCGCGCCAGGGCCTCTTGATAGGCACGGACCAGGTGGATTTGGCCGCAGGCCGCCGCCGCCTGCTTTTCCTCGAGGCGGAGGTGCGGCTTGTCCAGGCCGAGATGCCCGCGCCCCACGGCGACGGCGCCCGACGAGACCAAGATCACCTCGGTCCCCTGGCCGCGAAAGGCGGCGATGTCTTCGGCCAGCGCGTCCAGCCAAGGCGTGCGGATGGCGCCCTTGGCCTCGTCGGCGAGCAACGCCGAGCCGATCTTGACGACCATGCGCTTGGCGCCGCTAAGTTGGCGGTTCACGGCACCGCCTGCCGTTGCTCGGCGGCTTCCTCGGCCCGCCGGGCCCGGCGCGCCACCTGGACATGGGCCAGGGCCGCGCGCATCAGGGCTTCGACGCCGGCGCCGGTGACCCCCGAAATGCACATCACGTCGCCCGGCGCGCAAGCGGCGGCATCGGCGAGCCTGCGCGCGCGGTCTTCGCGTTCCTGCGCGTTGAGAGCGTCGCATTTGGAGAGCACGGGAATCTCGGCTTTGACCTCCAGCCCGGCGCCGTAATGGGCGAGCTCGCGGCGGACGGTGTCATAGGCGCCGGCGACGTCCTCCATGGTGCCGTCCACCATATGGAGAAGCACGCCGCAGCGTTCCACGTGGCCGAGAAAGCGGATCCCCAGGCCGCTCCCTTGATGGGCGCCTTCGATGAGGCCAGGGATGTCGGCGAGCACGAATTCGTCCTCATCGACATAGACCACGCCGAGCTGCGGGATCAGCGTGGTGAACGGGTAGTCGGCGATCTTGGGCCGCGCCCGGGAGGCCGACGCTAAAAGGGTCGATTTGCCGGCATTGGGCAGGCCGATGAGCCCGCAATCGGCCAACAGTTTGAGCCTGAGCCAGATGACTTGCTCGGCGCCGGGATGGCCCTGGCCGGCGCGCCTGGGGGCGCGGTTGGTGGCGCTCTTGTAATGGGTGTTGCCGAAGCCGCCGTCGCCGCCGGTGACGATGACGAAACGCTGGCCGTCGCGGGCCAGGTCGGCCAGCATGGTTTCGTTGTCTTCGGCCAGGATCATGGTCCCCACCGGCACCCGGACGATGATGTCGTCCGACGACGCCCCGGTGCGGTTGCGGCCTTCGCCGGGACGGCCGTTCTTGGCCTTGGCGTGCTGGCGAAAGCGGAAATCGATCAGGGTATTGAGGTCCGCCGTCGCAACCGCCACCACCGAGCCGCCGCGGCCGCCGTCACCGCCGTCGGGGCCGCCGAATTCGATATATTTTTCGCGCCGGAAACTCATGCACCCGGCGCCGCCGTTGCCTGCCTTGGTGTAGATCTTGGCTTCGTCGAGGAATTGCATCGGCCGGGGGTCTTTATGACAAAAGGGGAATGGCGGCCATTCCCCTTTGCGTTTCAGCGGAAATGGCCGGGCCGCGTCAGGGCGCCGGGTCCACCAGCACGAAGGTGCGGCCCTGGGCCTTCTTGGAGAACCTGACCTGGCCGTCGGTGAGCGCGAACAGGGTATGGTCCTTGCCCATGCCGACGTTTTCGCCAGGATGGAACTTGGTTCCGCGCTGGCGCACGATGATGTTGCCGGCGATCACGATTTCACCGCCGTACTTCTTCACGCCGAGGCGCCGGCCGATGGAATCGCGGCCGTTGCGGGACGAACCGCCTGCCTTTTTGTGGGCCATGACCTAATCCTTCTGTTCTGCCGGTTCGCGGGTGGCCGGCTTCTCGGCCGGGGCTTTCTTGGCCGCGGGCTTTTTGGCCGCGGGCGGCTTGTCGGGGCTCGCCTTGGCGGCCGGCTTGTCCGCCGCTGGCGCGGCCTCTGCCGCGGGTTTCGCCGTGTCCTCCTTGGACGCGGCCCGCTTGACCGTGGCTTTCTTGGCGCCGGCGGCGAGAATCGCCGTGATGCGGATCACGGTCTCGAGCTGGCGGTGGCCCTTCTTGCGCCGGTAGCCCTGGCGGCGCTTCTTCTTGAAGACGATGATCTTGTCGGCCCGCGATTGCGCGAGGATATCGGCGGTCACCACCGCGCCTTCGACGAAGGGCGCGCCGATCTGGATGTCGTTGCCGTCATGGAGGACCAGAACGTTGGAAAATGAAAGCACGCCATCCTTTTCGCCGTCGAGGCGCTCGATGGCGAGCACGTCGTTTTCGGCCACCTTGTATTGCTTTCCGCCCGTGCGGATGACCGCGTACATCGCGTGCTCCCGATCACAAATAGGTATTAGGCGGCCCGGTGCCGCCAAGAAGGGGGGAAATATACCCTGCAAAGGGCCGCTGTCAACGTTTTTGGATGATGTTGCTGGGTGTTTCTGTGGCCCGAGGAGAAATTTGATGCTGTTCGGGCAGTGGTGTCGCGCCCAGGCCGAAAAAGGGCTGGATCGGGCCAGCTAATTGGGCAAACTTCACTTATCGATGATTCGGGAGGAGCACACATGGACGAAAGCAAACCGGGGCGCAATCTGCCCATCGACAATCCGCTCATGCTGATCGACGGCGAGTTGGTTGAAAGCGAGAGCAAAAGGCGTTTTGTATCGATCAATCCGGCCAACGAAGAGGAACTGGGAACGGTGCCCGAAGGCTCGGCCAAGGACGTCGAGCGCGCCTATGAGGCGGCGGCGGCGGCCCAGCCCGAATGGGCGGCGCTGTCGCCGGCCCAACGCGGCGCAACCCTCAGGAAGCTCGCCGACGCGCTCCATGCACAGCGCGAGCGCATCCTCGTCACCGAGGTGATGGATACCGGCAACACCATCGCCAAGATGCGCGGCGACGTGGGGGCGGCGGTGAGCCAACTGACCTATTTTTCGGGGCTGGGGTACGAGCTCAAGGGCGACACCATCCCGGCAACGCCGGGCAACCTGCATTTGACGGTGCGCGAACCCTATGGCGTGGTGGGGCGCATCATCCCCTTCAACCACCCCATCATGTTCGCCGCCGCCAAGCTCGGCCCGGCGCTGATGGCCGGCAACACCGTCATCGAAAAGCCTTCGGAACAAAGCCCCCTCAGTGCCTCGATCCTGGCCGAGATCTGCGCCGAGGTGCTGCCCCCCGGGGTCGTCAACATCATCACCGGCTTCGGCAAGGAAGCCGGTGATGCCATCGTCCGGCATCCCAAGATCAAGCGCATCGCCTTCATCGGTTCGGTGCCCACGGGGATGGCCATCCAGCGCTCGGCGGCCGAGGTGGCGGTCAAGAACCTGACCCTGGAGCTGGGCGGCAAGAACCCGATGATCGTGTTCCCCGACGCCGACATGGAAAAAGCCGTCCCGGCGGCCATCGCCGGCATGAACTTCGCCTGGCAGGGCCAATCGTGCGGCTCCACCAGCCGGCTGTTCCTCCATGCCGATATCCATGACAGCTTCTTAGGAGACCTGGCGGCCCGGGTCTCCGCCATGCGGGTGGGCGACCCCTTGGACGAGGATTCCGACATGGGGCCGATCAACAACAAGGGCCAGTTCGAGAAGGTCCTCCATTACATCGAAATCGGCAAGGAAGACGGCGGCCGGCTGGTGGCGGGCGGCAAGCGGCCCCAGGGAAAGCAGTTCGAGAAGGGCTATTGGATCGAGCCCACGGTGTTCGCCGACATGACGCCGGACATGCGCCTGGCCAAAGAAGAAGTGTTCGGCCCGGTGCTCTCGGTCTTCAAGTGGGACGATCTCGACGAGGTGCTGGCGGTCGCCAATTCGGTGGAATACGGGCTTACCGGCGCCATTTGGACGCGCGATATCTCCACCGCCATCGCCACCGCCCGCCGCTTGCAGTCGGGTTATATCTGGATCAATGGCGTGGGCGCGCACTATCCGGCGATGTCCTTCGGCGGCTTCCGGAATTCCGGCACCGGGCGCGAGGAAGGCATCGACGAGATGCTGAGCTACACCGAGGAAAAGGCGATCCACATCATGATGTAGCGCGTCCCGGCCCGGCGCGCCGGGCGGGCGCTTTCCGGCCAAATTGATTCCCTTGGGCCGGATAATGCACTAGGGTCCGCGCCCGAGTCCCGGAAGCCCAGCGGTGGGGTGCCGGAGTGGTCGAACGGGGCGGTCTCGAAATTCTAAACAGGGTGTATTGGTTGGTCCTGTTCCATCCTGAATAGTGCAGAATTCAGCCAATTTCCCCAAGTCTTGATGTCGGTTGGGATTGCCTCATACGGGGCGGTTTCACCTAGTTCGTGACCTTTTTGTGACCAAGTAAGCCCCCCACCCCCCTCTTTGAAAACACCCCGCCCCCTTCAATGGTGGTCGTGTCTGGATGGACTAGGAATCGCCATGGGGGGGGCTATGCGTCCGGTTGGGACTCCGGGCTGGGTTCCAAGGGTGGTCGTGGTAGGAAACACTAAGCCCCCCGAAAAAATTATTTTTGCATTTTCTGGGAGAAGTCGAGGCCCCCCTGGGTGAACGGGGGTGGGTCTCTCACGGCGGCTACGGGCATATTCACGCATGCGCCCATCAAGCTTCCAACATTGCCAATGGGACTCCCCCTGAATTACAAAATTTGGGCCTCAAGGTTTTCGCTCAGGCTCGTTAACCTGATGTCTCCTTTTGACCCAAAGATGCTATGAGGGCGAAGGAAGCGGCCTCACTCTCCTTCGATTATTTTCACGGTGATTCGAAGGAGCAAGACGATGACACAGTTTCCACAATCCGCCTGCAACGAACCCTCCATCCATGCGGCATTGGAGCTGAGCAAGAACAACTGGCTTTTGGCGATCCAGGTTCCGGATCGGGACAATCCAAGTCTCCATCGGCTCAAGGGCGGCGACGCGGAAGGATTGATGGCCAAGCTGGATGCGGCAAGCGACCGCGTGGCCAAGGTCATGGGCGAGAGGCCGAAGGTTACGTTGTGCTACGAGGCGGGCTACGACGGTTTCTGGTTGGCGCGGTTGCTCGAGCGGCGCGGCATCGAGTGTCTGGTGATGGAGCCCGCCAGCCTGCAGGTCAACCGCCGGGCGCGGCGGGTTAAGACCGACCGCATCGATGTAGAGAGCATACTTCATACGTTGATCGCCTGGTGCCGGGGCGAGCGTCAAGTCTGCTCCATGGTGGTGATCCCGAGCGTCGAGGAAGAAGATCTTCGGCGCTCTCATCGGGAACGGGACCGGTTAATCCGTGAGCGGACGGCCCATATCAACCGGATCAAGGGCCTGCTGTTCGGTCAGGGCATACGCGGCATCGACATCAAATCGCGCACCAAGAGCTTGAAGCCGGCAATGTTGGTCACGGCAGACGGCCGACCCTTGGGGCAACGTCTCGGCCGGGAGATCACAAGGGAGATCGCGAGGCTGGGCCAACTGCAGGCGCAGATCGTCGAGGTCGAGGGTGAACGTGATAAAACGCCGACGCCTTGCGTGGAGACGGAGCGCAAGCGCCGTGACCTGTTGCGCCTCAAGGGCCTCGGTCCGACCTTGTCGGCGACGCTCACGCGGGAGGTCTATTATCGCCGGTTCGCCAATCGCCGGCAGGTGGCAAGCTATATCGGTATTGCCCCCAGCCCCTATGACAGTGGCGACGGACGGCGCAGCCAAGGCATCTCCAAGGCCGGTAATCGGCTGGCGCGGGTCGCCATGGTCGAAGCGGCATGGCTCTGGCTCCGCCATCAACCGGATAGTGCCCTGACCCGGTGGTTCCATCAACGTACCGCGGGGCAGTCGAAGCGCGTGAGATGCATTATGATCGTCGCCCTGGCCCGCAAACTGGCGATCGCCCTATGGCGTTACCTGGAAACCGGCCTCATCCCCGAGGGTGCCGTGGTCGAATAAGGCGGCTGATCGGCTGACAGTTACAACAGGCCTTATCCCCCAGTGATGGGGCCCGTTGGCGGGTTGGATGCGTGACTGTATGTCCGCTTGGCTGGTATGCCGTCCCAAAGATTAGTCCCATCCCCTGTCTCGTGATGGTCCACGTATGAAGCCTTGTGGCAAGCCGGATCGGAGCTGCCTAGCCCTCTAACCTCCATCCATCGTTAGTTGCGAGAACA
>SMXQ01000163.1 GCA_004356985.1 Alphaproteobacteria bacterium
TCCGCCTTGGACACCGCTTCCACGGCGATCGGCATGAAACCGTGGTTGACGCCGCAAAGCTCCGAACACTGGCCGTAATAGACGCCCGGCTTGGTGACCCGCATCCAGGTTTCGTTCATGCGGCCGGGGACGGTGTCGATCTTCACGCCGAAGGCCGGCACCGCCCAGGCGTGGATCACGGCATTGGCGGTCAGCAGGACACGAATATCGGTGTCCACCGGCACCACCACCCGATTGTCCACTTCCAACAGGCGCAGCTGTCCAGGCTTTAGCTGGTCGTCGGGGATGATCAGGCTGTCGAAGGCGATCTTGCCGTGATCGGGATAAACGTAGGACCAGTACCACTGGTTGCCGACAACCTTGAGAGTCATTCCCGGCGTCTTGGCCTTGTCCATATAATAAAGCAACCGGAACGACGGGATGGCGATGAGCACCAGGATCATGATCGGCACCACCGTCCACGCCACCTCGAGAACCGTGTGGTGGGTGGTCTTGGAGGGGACCGGGTTGGCCTTTTCGTTGAACCGCACCACCACATAGACCAGCAGGCCGGTCACGAAAACGACGATGACGGTGATGATCACCAGCATCAGGTCGTGGAATTCGTCGATCCGTTCCATGACCGGCGTGGCGGCATCCTGGAAACCCAATTGCCAGGGTCGGGGGGCTTGCGCCAGGGCCGGCGCTCCCCCGGCGAACCAAGCCGGCGGCCCCACCGCCAAGGCCAAGACGGTAACAAATTTCCCTGGGAATCGCATGTTCGACATCACCTTCAGGTGGCGGCTGAAAGGAAACCAACGAAATGGTGATATACCCCTTTAGGGTAGGCAAAGTAAACAAAGGCGATGGCCTTCACAAGAAAAACATTGAAGTCTAAGTAATTTCCTTCAAGTCGGCCCCACGCTTGGTGAAAGGGCTGGTTTTGATGCTTCACGGGCCTCTGGGGCGGGGTCCCGCTCGGCCAAAATCGGGGCTTTGGCGGGGGGCCCGCCGGGACCGTCATCGGGGCCCCATGGAGGGCCGGAAAATGATACCATGGGCGACACCCCATGGCGTTCAACGCGGAGATACCCATGTCCAACCTATCGATTGCCGACGACCTGTTCTTCGGGCGGACCGACATCACCGAACGGGGCGCCCAGGCGGCGCTCGCCCGGGCCTGCGGGGGCGCCGACGACGGCGAGTTGTTTCTCGAGTATTCGGTGTCGGAAAGCTTTTCCTTCGACGACGGGCGGCTTAGGGCGGCCAGTTCGGATACCACCCAAGGTTTCGGGCTGCGCGCCATCGCCGATGAGGCGACCGGCTACGCCCATTGCTCGGAGTTGTCCGACGCGGCTCTCGCCCGCGCCGCCGATACCGTGTCGTCGGTGACCCGAGGCTATGACGGCAGCTTCCAGGGCGCGCCGCCGGGCACCAACCAGGTGCTCTACGAGGACATCAATCCGCTGGCCGAGGTCCCGTTCACAGCCAAGACCAAACTATTGGCGGACATCGACGCCTACCTGCGCGCCAAGGACGACCGCGTCCGCCAGGTCATAACGTCGCTTTCGGGCGAATGGCGGGTGGTGGAGATCATCCGCCCGGGCGGCGAACGGGTGGCCGATATCAGGCCCCTGGTGCGCCTCAACATCGCCGTGATGGTGGGCCAAGGGGACCATCAGGAGACCGGGTCTCACGGCACCGGCGGACGGGTGGGGTATGCCGCCTTCATCGCCCCCGATGCGTGGGCCGCAAGCGCCGACGAGGCCCTGCGCCAGGCCCTGGTGATGCTCGACGCGGTGCCGGCGCCGGCCGGCGAGATGGAAGTGGTGCTGGGTCCGGGATGGCCGGGGATCCTGCTGCACGAGGCGGTGGGGCACGGGCTCGAAGGCGACTTCAACCGCAAGAAGACATCGGTCTTCGCCGGGCTCATGGGCCAGCGCGTGGCGGCGCCCGGCGTCACCGTCATCGACGACGGCACCATGGAAGGGCGGCGCGGATCGCTGACCGTGGACGACGAAGGCACGCCAAGCTCGGCGACCACCCTGATCGAGGACGGCATCCTCGTCGGCCTCATGCAGGACCGCATGAACGCGCGGCTCATGGGGGCGGTGCCCACCGGCAATGGGCGGCGCCAGGATTTCGCCCATAAGCCCATGCCGCGCATGACCAACACCTTCATGGTAGACGGCGATAAAACCCGCGAGGAGATTCTCGCCAGCGTCAAACACGGCATCTACGCGGTCAATTTCGGCGGCGGGCAGGTGGATATCACCTCGGGCAAGTTCGTGTTCTCGATGTCGGAAGCCTATCTGGTGGAGAACGGCAAGATCGGCCCCGCCGTCAGGGGCGCGACGCTGATCGGCAACGGCGCCGACGCGCTCACCAACATCACCATGGTGGGCGACGACATGGTGCTCGATCCCGGCGTCGGCACCTGCGGCAAGGACGGCCAGGGCGTGCCCGTCGGGGTCGGCCAACCCACCCTCAAGATCTCCGCCCTCACCGTCGGCGGCACCGCCGCCTGAGGCGGGTAGAGCACCCTCCGGCCATGGCATCCCCTTGGGGCCGCGGGCCGTCGTCCTGGATTTGGTTCGCCATCTTCGCCGCTGGGCTGACCGCCATGGTGGCGTGGCTGGCGGCCGAACGTGGCGGCCTGCCCGATGACCCGGCGGGGGGCAGCCGCATCGTCTCCGGCGTGGTGCTCGCGGCGATGATCGCCGCCGGCCTGGTCCATGGCCGGCGCATCGGTTTCAAGGGCGCGCTGGGCGCCGGGTTCGCCTGGATCGCCATCGGCGCGGCCCTGGTGCTGGGCTACAGCTATCGCTTCGAATTTCAGGGTGTCTGGCAGCGCTTGGCCGGCGAAATCGTGCCCGATTCCACTATGCCCGCCGGCCCGCGCGCCTTCGCCGTGCGCCGCGCCGCCGACGGACATTTCTATATCCGCGCCGAGGTCAATGGCACGCCCATGCGTTTCCTGGTGGACACCGGGGCCAGCACCACGGTTCTCGGCCCCAAAGACGCGGCGCGCGCCGGCTTCGACCCGGCGCGGCTGTCCTTCACCCAGCGCTTCCGCACCGCCAATGGCATCGTCCGCGGCGCGCCGATCATCATCGCGCGGATGACCCTGGGCCCGGTGCAATTCCGCGATGTCCGCGCGTCGGTCAACGCGGTGGCGCTGTCGAGCCCGCTGCTCGGCATCTCCACCTTGAAATTGTTCAAGAGTTGGAAGGTCGAGAACGACCGCCTGACCCTGACCTATTAAGCCGCGCCCCTTGGGCCCCGCTCAATAGGCGTATTCCTTGTAGATAGGATCGACGTCGCCACCCCAGCGGCCCTCGTAATTGGCCAGCTTGACCTCCGCCGGGGTCAGGCCGCGGTCGAGAATTTCTTCCAGGGTGTCGAGGTGATGGGCCTCGTCGGCGGCACCGCCGTCGCGCCGGGCGCGCCGCGCCAGCCCGGCCCGGGAAATCGCCACCACTTCGCGGGCCAATTCGATCAGCGCCCGGCCCCTGAATTCGGTTTTTAGCGCTTGGCGGGGCACTTGGGCGCGCAAGCCCTGGTGATCCCGGGCGGTCCAGTCGGCGACCAGCGCCGTGGCATCGGCCTGGGCCTGGGCGTCGTAGAACAGCCCCACCCAGAACGCCGGCAGGGCGCAGATGCGCCGCCAGGGCCCGCCGTCGGCGCCGCGCATTTCAAGAAACTGCTTGAGCCGGACCTCGGGGAATACCGTGGTCAAATGATCGGTCCAGTCGCCCATGGTGGGGATTTCGCCGGGCAGGGCGGGCAGGCGGGCGGCCAGAAAGTCCCGGAAGGACTGGCCTGACGCGTCCAGGTAGCGGCCGTCGCGGTAAACGAAATACATCGGCACGTCGAGCATGTAATCGACGTAGCGCTCGAAGCCGAAGCCGTCCTCGAAGACGAAAGGCAGAATGCCGCAGCGGTCGGGATCGGTGTCGGTCCACACGAAGCTGCGATAGCTGAGATAACCGCTGGGCTTGCCCTCGACGAACGGCGAATCGGCGAACATGGCGGTCACCACCGGCTGCAGGGCCAGGCCGAGGCGAAACTTCTCCACCATGTCGGCCTCGCTTTCGAAATCCAGGTTCACCTGAATGGTGCAGGTGCGGATCATCATGTCGATGCCGTGGCCGCCCTTGGTGGGCATATAGGCGCGCATGATCCCATAGCGGCCCTTGGGCATCCATGGCACGTCCTCGCGCCGCCATTTGGGATCGAACCCGATGCCGAGGAAGCCGGCGCCGATCTCGGCCGCCACTTCCTTGACCTGGGTCAGGTGCTGGTGCACCTCGCGGCAGGTTTCGTGCAGGTTTTCCAAGGCCTCGCCGGACAACTCGAACTGGCCGCCCGGTTCCAGGGTGATCGATGCCCCGCCCTTGGTGAGGGCCACGGGCAGGCCGTCTTCCAACACCGGTTTCCAGCCGAAGCGGGTCAGCCCTTCCAGCATGGCGCGGATCGAACAAGCGCCCTGGTAGGGCAGCGGCCTCAGGTCCTCGAGATTAAAGGCGAACTTCTCGTGCTCGGTGCCGATGCGCCAATCGGCCCGCGGCTTGCAGCCGGCGGCATGGTATTGGACGAGCTGGTCCTTCGAGGTGACGGGCTCGATCATGGATTCGCTTGCGGACATGCGGTGGGATGGAACTCCGCTGGTCACCCGCCGAAGCGGGGTCTGGTGATAACGGGCAGGCTCATGGATCGGGCGTGGCTTCCGCCCAGTCCCCAAGAACCGCCTGCCAGCAGGCCAGCGCCGCCACGGCGGCGGTATCGGCGCGCAGCAGGCGGGGGCCTAGGCTGACCGCCATAACAAAGGGCAGTTTTGCCAGGGCGTCAAGTTCGCTCGCGGCAAACCCGCCTTCGGGCCCGACCATGACCGCCCAGGGAAGACGGCCGCTAGGGGCCTCGGCGGAAAGCGCCGCGGCCACCGGCGGACCCGATCCGGATTCGTCGCAGAACATCAGGCGGCGCCCCGCCGGCCAATCGGCGAGGATCTTTTGCAGCGGTACCGCCGCGCGCATTTCGGGAACCGTCAGGCGTCCGGTTTGCTGGGCCGCCTCCACCGCGTTGGCCGAAAGACGCTCCACATCGACCCGGTGGACGCGGGAATGGGCGGTGATCACCGGCTGCAGCACCGACACCCCCAGCTCGGTCGCCTTTTGGACGAGATAATCGATGCGCCCGTGTTCGATGGGGGCGAACAACAGCCAGAGATCCGGTTCCACCACCTGTCGGCGCCGCAAGCGCAACACGTCCACCGATGCCCAGCCCTTGCCGAACCCGGCGATGGTGGCCGCCCATTCGCCGTCGGTCCCGTTGAACAGCGCCACCGGGTCACCGGCCTTGAGCCTAAGGACGTGGCGCAGATATTGGGCCTGGCCCGGGCTCAGGCCGATGCTCCCGCCCGCGCCCAGCGCCGCGCCGACGAACAATCGCGCCCGCGGGGGCGCCGCATCAAAGGACGGGATATCGCGCGCGCCTGTCATGTTCCGCCCTCGGCTGTTCTCCACTACAGTACCCCCATGGAACCTTTGGATTCAACGGCAAGCGACATCCCCGAGGGGGGCTGGGTCGATCGCCTGCCGGGCGCGGCCCGCGCCTATGCGCGCCTGGCGCGCCTGGACCGGCCCATCGGCACCTGGCTCTTGCTGTTTCCCTGCTGGTGGTCCATGGCGCTGGCCTGGCCGGGGCGCGAGACCCCCCTGGGGCTGGCCGCCTTCGCCGCCCTGTTCGCGGGCGGGGCCTTGGTCATGCGCGGCGCGGGGTGCACCTACAACGACATCGTCGACCGCGACATCGACGCCTTGGTCGCCCGCACCCGGGTGCGGCCGATCCCGTCGGGCGCGGTATCCGTGAGGCGCGCCTGGGCCTTCCTCGGAGCCCAGCTGCTGGTCGGGCTGGCCATCCTTTACGCCTTCAACGCCACCACCTTCGCCCTGGGCGTGGCCTCGCTGGCGCTGGTGTTCAGCTACCCGTTCATGAAGCGCATCACCTATTGGCCCCAGGCCTGGCTCGGCCTCACCTTCAACTGGGGGGCGCTGCTGGGCTTCGCCGCGGTGGCCGGCGAAATTCGCGCCGAAGCCGTGTTGCTCTACGCCGGCGGGTTTTTCTGGACTCTCGGCTACGACACCATTTACGCCCACCAGGACAAGGAGGACGACCTGGCCGTGGGCATCAAGTCCCTGGCCCTTCGCCTGGGCGCCGCCACCCGCCCCTGGCTGGTCGGCTTCTACGCCGCGGCGGCGGCGCTGATGGCGGCGGCCGGGACCGTGGCGGGGCTGGGCTGGGCCTTTTACCCGGTGCTGGGCCTGGGGTGCGCGCAACTGCTTTGGCAGGCGTGCCGGGTGGCCATCGACGATCCCCGGGACTGCCTCGCCAAGTTCCATTCCAACCGCGCCTTCGGCTGGCTGGTGCTGGCGGCGCTGGCCGCCGGCCAGGCCACCCGGACTGCGCCGCTTCCGTGACCCCCGGGAAGCGGCGGGCGGCGCGGACGTGCTGACCGCCGGCCCGGGGCGCGCCTATCTGCCCGCCCATAGGTTCGAGCCGCTGGCCCGCTATTGGGTCACCGCCACCCTGGAACTGGAAGACCGGGAGACGCGGCAGACCGCGATCTACCGGCTTGGTGCCTGACCGAGGCGCGCAGCCACTTCGATCACCGTCATTTGGCCATGGCGGAAGGGATGGGCGGTGCCGGCGAGGGTGGCCGAGCGGGCCCGGCGCAGGCCCTCGTTGGCCACGTTTTCCAAAATGAACGAATCGAGGGCGGCGCCGGGCGCCGTGCGGTCGCGGATCACCGCCTGCATTTCCTCCTGGCTGCGGGCGCAAAAGCGCCGGTGGCGCGCCGGCACCTCGGCCAGGCTCACCGGCGCGCCCTGATGGCTGAGGCACCCCACCACCGAGATGTAGGCGAAGGCCGCGTCCAGGCGGCCGATGTCCTGGACGTCGAGCACCAGCCCCTTGAGTTCGGCGAAATGATAGTTGGTCCCAGGCTGTTCGGTGGCGTGCATGACTTCCAGCTCAGGCTCGTCGAGCCAGGTGATGAAGGTCTCGAGCACGGTGCCGGGCGACGGGAACAGCGTCGCCGGGACCGAGCCGTAAGACGTGATGTGGGCGTTGTAGACGGCATCGAATCCGCCCACATGGACCCGGGTGACGGGAATTTCGGCGCCGCGCGCGAAATCCCGGTATTTGCGCGCCAACTGCGCCGGCGCGGCGTTGGAGCCCGAGGCGATCACCGGGATGCGGCCGGCGACGGCGCGCCGCGGCGCCTCCAGGGGGACCGGGCGGCCGTCGCGGAAAAGATAGGACTCGGCGGGATGGCCGAAAGGATAGGATTTCGCCCGGTGAACGACGTCGTGATCGGGGGGCGCGGGGGTCATGGCCGCCATTATTGCGGCGGCCCGGGGCCAACCACAAGCCCGGTGCCAACGCCAAGAGGGAACAAGGGGGGAGGTCAGCGCACCGGGCCGATCCAACAAGCGGCTCCCGCGGTGCTACAACATCAGCCGCTTTCGGTGATCACGAAACGGACGTTGCATTGGTCCAACGCCTGCCAGGAAATCTCCGCCCAGGCCATCCTGGCTTCGGGGTAGCTGACGAAGGGACCGATGCGCACATCCTCGGCCCCCGGTGCAAGATTGGAAAATTCCGTGGAGGCGTAATTGCCGCCAACAACCCAGTATCTGGACATCGTGCTTCTCCCGAGCCCGGCGCCGTGGCGCCATTCCTAAAGACCGTGAAGCGGGAGTCCCTGGGTCACTTTCCCCCGTTACGGAAAGGTTGGCACAGATGTCTTTAAAAAAAGTAAAATCGCGCCATGAGTTATTCCTCGTTGCGCGATTTCCTGGCCGTCCTGGAGGAGAGGGGCGCGCTGGCCACGGTATCGGCGCCGGTTTCCCCGGCCCTGGAGATGACCGAAATCCAGACCCGGCTTCTGGCCGAGGGCGGGCCCGCGGTTCTCTACGACAACATCGCCGGGCCCGGTGCCCCTTACGGCGCGCCGTGGCCGCGCCGGGTTCTCGCCAACCTGTTCGGCACCGTCGAGCGCGTCGCCTGGGCCATGGGCCGCGAACCGGCGGAGCTGCGCGCGCTGGGCGAAACCCTTGCCTTCCTCAACCACCCGGAGCCGCCGGCGACCATGGCCGAGGCGGTCGCCCTGTTGCCGGTTCTCAAGGCGGCGCTGGGGCGCAAACCCAGGACCGTCACCAAGCCGGCCTGCCAAGAGGTGGTTCTCCGGGGCGATGACATCGACCTTTCCCGGCTGCCCATCCAGTCCTGCTGGCCCGACGAACCGGCGCCGCTCATCACCTGGCCCCTGGTGGTCACCCGGGCGCCCGGCGCCAAGCCCGAGAACGCCAATCTCGGCATCTACCGGATGCAGGTTTTGGGCCGCGACCGCACGGCCATGCGCTGGCTGGCCCACCGCGGCGGCGCCCAGCACCTCAGCGAACGGCAACAGGGCGGCGGGCGGGATCCCATGCCCTGCGCCGCCGTCATCGGCGCCGATCCCGCGACCATAATCGCCGCCGTCACGCCGGTGCCCGACAACGTGGGGGAATATGCCTTCGCCGGCCTCCTGCGCGCCAAGCGCACGGTGCTCGCCGATTGCGTGAGCGTCCCCCTGAAGGTCCCGGCCGAGGCCGAGATCGTCATCGAGGGCCATGTCTCGCTGGATGAGACCGCCGATGAGGGCCCCTACGGCGACCACACCGGCTATTACAACGCCGTCGAGCGTTTTCCGGTGTTCACGGTCTCCGCCATCACCATGCGAAGCGATCCCATCTACCTCACCACCTTTACCGGCCGGGCGCCCGACGAGCCTTCCATGCTGGCCCTCGGGCTCAACGAAGTCTTCGTGCCCATGCTGAAAAAGCAATTCCCCGAGATCACGGATTTCTACCTGCCGCCCGAGGCGTGTTCCTACCGCATCGCCGTGGTGGCGATCAAAAAGGCCTATCCGGGCCACGCCAAGCGGGTGATGATGGGCATCTGGTCGTTCCTGCGCCAGTTCCTTTACACCAAGTTCATCATCGTCGTGGACCAGGATATCGACATCCGCGACTGGGCCGACGTCATGTGGGCGGTATCCACCCGCATGGACCCGGGCCGCGACATCACCATCATCGAGCACACCCCCATCGACTACCTCGACTTCGCCTCGCCGGTCTCGGGCCTGGGCGGCAAGGCCGGGCTCGACGCCACCACCAAGATCGGCCCGGAGATCTCGCGCCCCTGGGGCAGGGAAATCCGCATGGCGTCGGAGATCATCGAGGAAGTGACCCGCAAGTGGCCCGGCTACGGGCTTCCCGGCAGCGGCACGCCGATCTGGAAAGACCCGATCGGGAAAGACGGGGATTAAGCGCGCTTTTCAGCCCGCCGGGCGTTTCTCCAAGTGCCCGGCAAAGTCACAGTGTCGTACAGTCGCGTTTGAATTGGAATGTATGGGATGTGCTCATGGCCGGCGCGCGCCGTAAATTCAAGGATTATTCCGCCGTCGCACTTCTGGCGTTGTACCCCACCTTCATTCTCCCCCTAAGCACCTACTTCACGGCGCCGTCGGCCTACCTGGTCAGCAGCGTTCTGGTGGCCCTGTTCTTCTCGGCCGCGGCCGGGCTCGCCGCCTTGGCGCTGGCCGTGGTCTGCAACTTTGTTGGGGAGAGAGAAAAACGGGTGCTGTTCTTTGTCTTATTTTATATTTCTATCGTTTTATATTATAATTATAATTTCCATGACTATGGAGGAAAGATATTCGGTGCGGATGAAGACATAATTTCAAATACAGTGCCTTATCTAGACTATGTTATTTATGCCGTTGTTGTAATTCTGATTGCCCTTTTGCATCGCCCCATCATTAGCAACCGGGACACCATTGCGGTATTTTTTATTATCAGCAACCTCTTGATATTGTTGACCGTCCTCTACGGAACGTTGGAGAAGAAAACAAGGGGTGAGGCAACGGCCGTCACACAAATTATATCGCTCACCGATTTCTACCAACTATCCTCGAAAAGGAACTTTATCCATATCCTTCTGGATGGCTTCCAAGGGACCGTCTTCCAAAAGGTCATAAACGGTCACCCGGACATAAAAGCTAAGCTTATGGGTTTCGTTTTCTATCCTGATGCGACGAGTTCGTCGAAAGTTTCCTACCTTTCGGTGCCGTCGGTTTTTTCCGGAAAGCCTTACGACGGCACAAAATTCATAAGTGAATATCTTTCCAGTGTCGGCTTCGGTGACAACAAGAACCAGGCCAGGATTAAATCACCGCCATTGATTTCTTATCTCTCGGCAAACAGCTATAGAACCGACATCTTGGCGGCGCCTGGTGGGGCGCAATTCGACTCCGACGCTTACGCTTACTACGCTCTCACCGATTTCTCCAATGACCTCGGCAAGGCCAATGGGTTGGCCCGGATCGTCGACGTCACGCTGGTCAAGGCATTGCCTTGGGCACTTAAATCCAGCATCTACCGGAATGGTGATTGGTATTTCACACAACTGTTCGACAACGAAAAGCCGCGGGCCAATCGGGCGATAGAATTTTTAAAAATTTTCGGTGACCGCATGGAACCGACGACGACGCGGCCGGTATATAAA
>SMXQ01000164.1 GCA_004356985.1 Alphaproteobacteria bacterium
CACGGTCATCGCCAAGATGATCAACGACGTCGCCGGCCCCGCCATCATCGGCGCCGATGCCATGGCCCATGAACGGGTCTGGCAGATTCTCTATTGGACCCTCACCCCCTGGGGCCAGTCGGGCCAGGGCAGCCACGCCATATCGGCCATCGATCTCGCCCTTTGGGACATCAAGGGCAAGGCCCTGAACCAGCCGATCTGGAAGCTGATCGGCGGCGTGCGCGACCGCATCGAGGCCTACGCCACGTGCGGATTTTCCTTTTTCGATCACCAGCAACTGGCCGAAATCTGCCGGGCCATGGTGGGCAAGGGCTATGGCGCGCTGAAGATGCAGGTCGGCCGGCCCGGGCTCGACCGGCGCAACGCCACCGTCCCGTTGGCCGAGATCATCAAGGAGGACGTCAAGCGCGTCACCGTGGTGCGTGAGGCCGTCGGCCCCGACATCGAGCTATCGATCGATGCCGGTTGCCGGCTCGATCTCCCCAGCGCCGTCGAACTCGCCCGGCGCCTGGAGCCCCTGAACATCGCCTGTTTCGAAGAGCCCATCATGCAGAACGACGTGCGGCTGCTCGCCGACATGCGGCGGCGGACCACCATCCCGCTCAGCGCCGGGCAGAACGAAGGCCAAAGCTACCGCTTCCGCGACATGCTGGTGGCCGGCGCCGTCGATATCGTCCAGCCCAACACCATCATCACCGGCGGCATGACCCTGTGCCTCAAGATCGCCGGCATGGCGGCGGCCTTCAACACGCCGATTTCCAACGGCGGCGGCTGTCCCTACCACAACATGCATCTGCAGGCGGGCGTCGCCAACGGCACCAGCATCGAATACCAACTCAATTCCGCCGGCGCCTGCCAGATGATCTTCGACGGCTTGCCGGAGATCGAGGACGGCTGGCTGCGGCTGCCCGAGGCCCCGGGGCTGGGATTCTCCCCCAACGCCGAGGCCGTCGCCGAATTCGCCGTGGACTGAGTCCGCCGTCAGGTGCCGCCGCGCGCAGGACCTTTCGCCGGCGACATCCGCACCAACCAGATCATCAGCGCCGCGGCGCAGATCGCCGGCACCATGGTGGCCCCGTAAACGACGACCACGGCGTTGCCGACGGCGATGGGGTCGGTGGCATCGCCGAGCCCGGCCATGGTGGACAACACCCCGGCCGCGGCGGCGCCGAAGGCCGTGCCAAGGGCGCGGATCGAAGGCATGGCCGCGGCGGTGATGCGTTCTTCGCCGGGCCGCGCGTTGCCCATGGTGCGGGCCTGGAGGTGGACGAAATGGATACCCACGCCCACGCCCAACACCAGGGCGGAGATCGTCAAAACAACCAGTGAGGACGATTGCGCGGTTACGGTGATCCCCACCAGGCCGGCGATCATCAGCACCGGCCCCGCCACCAGCGCCAGATCTTCACGCCGCCCCGACCATCCGGCCACGGCGAAGGTGCCGGCGGTCCAGCCAAAGGAAATGACGATGGAGACGAAGCTGATCAACAGCGGCGTGATCCCGTGGACCACCTGTAAAAGCAGCGGCAAGAACAGCAGCACCGCGATCTGGACCATGCCGCTCAGGAATAGGATCCACAGCGCCGGCCCGATCGGTGAGAACAGGGAGAAAGCGCCGGTGGGGTAAAGCCGGTTCTCGGCCCTGCGGTCGAGCCACAGCGCCCAACCGATGAGCGCCACGGCAATCACCATCAAACCCACGCGGGCCGCCGTGCCTTCCATGGGCCCGGCGAGGCCGACGGCGAACACCCCGGCGGCCAGCATGGAGAGCCGGAAATAGGGCAAGCGGGTGGAACCGGCGGCGGCGGCTTCATCGCCGGGATCATCGGGCAGCTTGAGATAGACCAGAGCGATAAAAACCGCGACCAAGGGAAACATCACCCAGAAGGTGCCGCGCCACCAGCCGATCTCGGCGAAGGCGCCGCCGATCACCGGGCCCGAAAGCTGGGCGAACATCCAGACCGCTTGGGTGAGCGCCAGCGCCCGCTTGCGCCGCGCCGGGGAAAACCTGGCGCTGATCAGCGCCAGGCCGCCGCCGTTGAGCAGCCCCCCGGCGAACCCCTGGACCATGCGCGCGGCGTTGAGAACGGTTATGTCCGGGGCCAAGGCGCAGCCCACCGAGCCGATCAGGAATACCGCCGCGCTGGCAGCGAATCCGTTGCGCCGCCCCAGGGACGCCCATAGGGGCCCGACGCAGGCCGCGCCGACGATGGCGCCGATGGTGTAGAGCATGGTCGGCCAAGTGTAGTAGGCGGCGCCGCCGATATCCGCCACCACCGTCGGCATGATGATGGCGATCACCAGGATTTGGGTGGCATGGAGGGCGGTGGCGAGGATGACGATCCAGCAAATCACGCCGTCGGTTCCCCGCAGCAGATCGCCCCAAGAGGTGGATTCGGTTTGCGATTCAGGTGGCATCGGTGGGTTCATGCGTGATGCCCATGAATTTCTTGGCTGTCATCGGCGGGATCGTCCTGGAGGCGGCCAGGGAAACACCCGGCACCGCGTGAATATAGCCCAGGACCGGTTTCCTTTGAAATTGTCATGGGCCGCCCGGAAGTGTTTAATCGCCGGGACGCGCCCACCGATCAGCGCCATGGAGGGGGTATGGTTATGACACCGGAAGAAAACGAGAGGCTGACACGGGTCGGTCCCGGCACGCCGGCGGGCGAAATGCTGCGCCGCTATTGGTGGCCGGTCTGGTTCACCGAACAATTGACCACCAAGCCGGTGCCGGTCCGCATCCTGGGCGAGGACCTGGTGCTGTTCAGGGACGGCGCCGGCCAGGCCGGGCTGATGGACGCGCGCTGCCCCCATCGGGGCGCCGCCCTGACCCTCGGCCGCGCCGAGCAACGGGGACTGAGGTGCTGCTACCACGGCTGGCTGTTCGCCACCGATGGCCAATGCCTGGAGCAACCGGCCGAGCCCGACGGCAAGCTGGCCGCCGAAGTGCGCCAGACCGCCTACCAGGTGCAAGAGATTTCGGGGCTGGTCTTCGCCTATCTCGGGCCCGACCCGGTGCCCTTGCTGCCGCCCTATGACCTGCTGCACGCCGAGGGCCGCCACCGCATCATTCGTGCCGGAATCGACCACTGCAATTGGCTACAGCGGGCGGAAAACGGGGTCGATCCCATGCACTCCATGGCGCTCCATGCCGGCGTCTACCCCGATATCGCGCTCCAGCGGCCCGAGGTGGAGTGGACCCGCACCTGGTACGGGTTCCGCCAAAGCTCGCGCTATCCGGGTCAGCTGGAGAACGTGAGCCACCAGATCTTCCCGTCCCACACCCGGCGCTTCGGGGCGCGGACCGGCGATATCCCCAGCCACTATATGCATTTTCGCGTCCCCGCCGACGACGTCACCACCACCACCTTCTACCTGCGCGTCTATGCCGATGCGTCGGAAGATTCCGATATCGAGTGCAAGGGCATGACCCACCACCAGCGCGGGGTCTACCGCCATGTGGACGACGGCTGGTGGGGTATCGCGTCCCACGACCAGGACCGCGCCGCCCAGGAAAGCCAGGGCCTGATCCACGACCGCTCACACGAAACCCTCGGCACCTCGGACCGGGGCGTGGTGATGCTGCGGCGCATGCTGAGCGATTCCATCGAATTGGTGGCGCAGGGCGTTGACCCCATCGGCATCCTCCGCGAGGCGCCATCCCCAGACGTCATCGTCTTCGATGCCGGCAAGAATTTCGGCGAGGGAAAGGAAGCCGCCATGGGCGCGCCGCCGCCCACCCGCAAGGCGTCGTGAGGGTAAGACCCCGCCGCCGGGTTAGGCGGCGTCGGCAGCGGCGGCCGGCAGTTGGGCCAAGCGCGGCGCCACCTCTTCCATGAACAGCCGCATGGAGCGTTCACGCTGGTCGTGGGAGCCCCAATCCTTGCCGCAGGTCAGCAGGAACACGCCGAACCCGCCGACCTGGTCGTACAGCGCCTTGACCTGGTCATAGACGCTGTCGGGATCGCCGCAGAAGAACATCCCCAGGTCGATCATCAGTTCCATGGTGAGATCGTCCCGGGTTCCGCCGTCGGGGATGAACATGTCGAGCCGCCCCTGGCGGGCCGGCATGCCGATCTCGAAAGCCGCCAGGTCCCGCTTGGCCTGGGCCGGAGAATCGGCGACGTAGACGAAACGCGATATGCGAATGGCGCCGCGCGTGGGCGGCCGCGCCGCCGGGCCCTCGGCGCCGAGATAGATTTCCACCATCTCGGCGAGCCGCTCGGGGATCGGGGTCCAGCTCATCAGCGGATAGAACCCCTTCTCGGCGGCGAGCTGCAGGGTGCCTTCGGTGCGCGAGCACGCGATGGCGACCTCCATGTGGGGTTTGGTCAAGGGCTGGGGAATGATGTGCCAATCCTTGCCCTGCCAAATCTCGCCGTCCCAGTCGAAGCGCCCGGGCGCGGTCCAGGCCGTGAGGATGAGGTCGATGGCCTCGGTCATCATCACCCGCCGGTCGCCGGGCAACTCGCCCCGCTGGCCGTTGCCGTCGCCGAAGCCCAGGCCGAAGCCGGCCATATAGCGCCCGCCGGTCAAATGATCGCAAACCGCGCAATCGGTCGCCACCTGGAGGGGATGGAAAAACGGCAAGGGGCGGATGCCGGGCCCCATGCGGATCTGCTTGGTCAGCGCCGCCGCCTTGCAGATGAAAAGATCGGCGCAAGGCAACTGGTCCGGCGCCTGCATGCCGAGAAGGGTTCCGTGCTCGCTGATCCAGGCCTCCCGGACGCCCAGCTCATCGGCCAACACGATCTCGAACAGGTCCTCGTCGTAACTCGGCTTGGCCACCGGACTGGTGCGCTGGCCATTGGAAAAAAGCCCGATCTGCATGGTTGCCCTCCCCTCGGGGTCGGCGCGGCGAAGGCCTCGGTTGCCGGCGCCTCGAGCGGCGGCGGATCCTCGTGCCAAGCCTGCGCTTCCCCCTTAATGCAATTTCTTAGTTATACCAAATATCTCTTTTTAATCAGTTGATTGAAAGAAATTTCTAAGCTTTATCCGAGCCCTAATTCCGCCTAGACCCGCCGGTCCAGGGTCACCGAAACGCCCGATTTTTCGACCTCGATGCGGTCGATGTCGGTGCGCTGTGCGAGTTCGGCGACCAGGGCCACCAGGGGATGGCTGGCCAGCCTGTATTCGGTGATCGCGGGCGCCGCGCGCATGGCGGCGATCTC
Organism: Alphaproteobacteria bacterium; assembly: GCA_004356985.1. GTDB lineage: Bacteria > Pseudomonadota > Alphaproteobacteria > SMXQ01 > SMXQ01 > SMXQ01. The sequence continues at coordinate 5,175 of SMXQ01000164.1, forward strand.
CTCTGGGGTCAACAACCAGCGCAGCATCAGTTCCTCATCCGACACCCCGGCGCCGCCGAACTTGGAACGCATCTCCTCGAGCGAGAGTTCCTCGGGTTCCCAGGCCGCCAGCTCCCGTGCCCGCGGCCGGTCGAGCACCTTGTCCTTGACGTCCGGGTCCATGGCCTCGCTCGCCTCGCGGCCGAACTGGCCCAGCGCATATTTGATGATCTGGTCGGTCACCTGCTTATAGGGTTCGCCGGCGATGACGTTGATCGCCGCCTGGCTGCCCACGAACTGGGACAGCGGCGTGACCATGATGGGATAACCGAGATCGGCGCGCACCCGGGCCGATTCCTCCAGGGTTTCGTCCAGCCGATCGCCCAGCCCCACCACCCGGAGCTGGTGGCCCAGGTTGGAGATCATCCCGCCCGGCACCTGATGAAGATACTGGGAAGTGCGGTATTCCACCGGGGCGCCCATGGGAAACCCCTCGCGCTTGGCAATCTTGACAAGGTCGGCGGACACCGGCCGCAGCAAATCTTCGTCGATCATCGGTTCATGGCCCAGCGTGCGGGCGTTCTCGGCGACGTTGAACAAGGACGGCAGGGATGAGCCGTCGGCCAAGGGCGGCAGCGCCGTGTTGATGATGGTGATGCCGAGCTTGATGGCCTCGAGACAAACCAGCGGCGCGAGGCCCGTGGTGCAGTGGGTATGAAGCTCGACGGGAATGCCGCCGGCGTTCTCTAGGATGATTGGAACCAAGGTGCGGATGGTGTCCAGGGTCAGCAGCCCACCGGGATCCTTGAGACAAAGCCTGGGCACCTGGAGAGAGGCGGCCTGGCGGGTGCGCTCGGCGTAATATTCATTGGTGTGCTTGGGCGAAACCGAATAGATCAGGTTGAGCACCGGCTCCAACCCGACCTCCCGGCACAGGCCAACCTTGTTGGTCCAGCCTTCCAGGTTGTTCCATTCATCGGAAATCCGCGCCTGCCTGATGCCCGCATCGGCCATGCATTGCACGAACAGGCGCTGCATGCACCGGGGATTGAAATCAAAGGTCTTGACGCGGCCGACGATGACCCGAAGCGGCGTTTCCGTGATCCGGCCGGCGACCAGGCGGATGCGCTCCCACGGGTCTTCCTTCAATTCGCGCACGGCTTTCTTGACGTGGGAGCCCGACAGCAATTCGATGGCGTCGAACCCCGCGTCATCGAGCCGATCGGCCACCGACAGCATCATGCCCGTGGTCATCCCCTCGGCCCAAAGGCTCTGGTGGCCGTCGCGGATGGTGGTATCGACGAAACGGATCTCGCTCATAGGCCTTCCTTCAATGCATCGAGATTGGACTCTAACCAGCGCGTGTTCACGCTGCCCTTTACGAAGTCCAATTGGCAGACCAGCAAGCGGAGGAACGGGATGGTGGTTTCCACCCCGGTGACCACGAAGGCGGCCAGCGCTTCCTGAAGCCGCGCCACGGCCTCGATGCGGGTCCTGCCCTTGACGATCAGCTTGGCGAGGAGCGAATCGTAGTACGGCGTCACCAATTCGCCGTCCCGGCAATGGGAATCCACCCGGATGCCCTCGCCTTGGGGGGGGCGCCAGTGGGTGATGCGCCCGGGCCGGGGCTGGAAACCGTCGGCCGCGGCCTCGGCCGTGATCCGGCATTCGATGGCGTGGCCGTCGGTGGCGATATCCGATTGGGCCACCGACAGGGGCTCGCCCCCGGCGATGCGGATCTGCTCGACCACCAGGTCCAGCCCGGTGACCATTTCCGTCACCGGGTGCTCGACCTGGATGCGGGTGTTCATCTCCAGGAAATAAAAGCGCCCGGCATCCCGGTCGACGATGAATTCGACGGTGCCGGCGTTTTCATAGTCGATGTGCCGGGCGATGGTGACGGCGGCGGCACGAATTTCGTCCCCCATTTCGTCACCCAGCGACGGCGCGGGCGCCTCCTCCACCACCTTCTGGTAGCGCCGCTGCAAAGAGCAATCGCGCTCCCCCACCTGGACCACGTTGCCCGCCCCATCGCCCAGCACCTGGACCTCCACGTGGCGCGCGTTGACGATGGCGCGCTCCATATAGATCGTGTCATCGCCGAAAGCGCCGCGCGCCTCGGCGCCGGCCATGGCGAAGGCGTCGGCCAGGCCGTCCGCGCCGGTGACGATCTTGATGCCGCGCCCGCCGCCGCCCGCCGCCGCCTTGATCAACACCGGATAGCCGATCTCGGCCGCCGCTTGCACCGCGTCCCCAAGGTTGGCGATCCGGTTCGAGCCCGGCACCACCGGCACGCCGAGACCGGCCACCGCCGCCCGCGCCTCGAGCTTGTTGCCCATGCGCGCGATGGTCTGGGCGTCGGGGCCGATGAATTTGAGGCCGCGGGCTTCGCAGGCCCGGGCGAGGCCGGGCCGCTCGGCGAGAAACCCGTAGCCGGGATGAAGGGCATCGGCGCCGGATTTTTCGGCGCCGGCCAGGACGGCATCGATGTCGAGATAGCTCTCGGCGGGGGGCGGCGGCCCGATGGTCACCGCGGAATCGGCCATCTGGGCGGCCATGGAATCGGCATCGGCTTCGGAGCAGGCGGCGACCGACTCGATCCCCAGCGCCCGGCAGGCCTTGATCACGCGGACGGCGATCTCGCCGCGGTTGGCGACAAGCACGCGGGAGATGTTCACGGTGCCGGCTCCCCGGCGGACGGCGCGTCATCGGGGGTGACGAAAAACAGCGCCGCGCCCTTCTCGACGAACTGGGCATTGGCCACTTTGATCTCAGCGATAATGCCCTTGGTGCCCGCCGGGACCGAGGTAAAGACCTTCATGACCTCCACCAGGCCCACCGTGGTGTCCGCCTCGACCCGGGCGCCGACCTCGACGAACGGATCGGCGCCGGGTTCCGAGCACCGGTAGAAGGTGCCCACCATGGGCGCGGCGATGGCCACCAGGCCATCGGGCACCGGCAGATCCTCAGGCAGCGGCGTGGCTTCCGCGGCGGCCGGGTTGGACACCTCTTCGGTGGGCACCGAAGCCCTTGGGGCCGCGTCCCCGGCGGGTGCCCGGGCGGGTTGGGAATCCGCGGGGATGTAGCCGCCCTTGGAGACGGTCAGGTTCAAATCCGCCGATTGCAGCCGGAAATAATCGAAATGGGATTGTTCGATCAGCTTGAGGATTTCCAGGACGTCGTCTTCGGTCAGGTCCATCGACTTTTGCTCTCTCTCTTCCGCGAAACACGCGCCCCTGTTCTTACAGGATTTCTCAGGCCCTCGCCATCACGGCCCCACCGCGCCGCCCCCAGGACCACGAGAGGGGCCCGAGCGGGCTTGACAAGATCGCCCCGAGCCTGAAGCCTGTGCCCAGGCGGGGCCGCCATAAAGGCCCCAAGGAATTGGGCCGGCATCGAAGCGCCGGCGTCCATCGACGGGGGGTTCAGATGAATCTAGCGGGATGCGCGGCAATCGTGACGGGGTCCAGTTCGGTGACCGGAATCGGCGCCGAATGCGCCAAGGCGCTGGCCGGGCGCGGCTGCAATGTGGTGATCAATTACCTTTCCAACCAACAGGGCGCCAAGGAGACGGCGGCGGCCTGCGAGGCTCTTGGCGTGGAAACCCTGATCTTCCAGGGCAGCGTCGCCGACGACCAAAGCTGCCGCGCCATGGTCGCCGCGGCCATGGACAAATGGGGACGGCTCGACGCCCTGGTCAACAACGCCGCCGTCACCAAGCCCATCAAGCACGTGAACATGGACCAACTGGACGGCGACGAATTCATCCGCATCTACAAGGTCAACGTGATCGGCGCCTATCAGATGATCCGCGCCGCGCGGCCCCATCTCAAGGCCAGCGGCGACGGCGCCGTGGTCAACATCTCGTCCACCGCCGTGTTCCGCGCCGCGGGCTCCTCCATCGCCTATTGCGCGTCCAAGGGCGCGCTCAACAACATCACCATATCCCTCGCCCGGGTGCTGGCGCCCGAGGTCCGAATCAACGCCGTGTGCCCCGGCGGGCTGCTGGGCAACTGGACCCGCAATATCCTGACCGAGGAGGAATACCAAAAGCGCGTCGACGAAGCGGCCAACGAATACCTGTTGGCCAAGGCGATCTGGCCGGCCGACGTGGCCAACACGGCGTTGTGGCTGATCGAGGGCGCGACCCATATGACCGGCGAAGCCGTCCGCATCGACGTGGGACGCCACCTCCAGTAACCGCGCCGGGACTCCCCCATGGCCAGGGCCGCCAAAGCCAGCATCGCCTCGCCTTCATCGGCTCCTTCGCGGTCTACCTCCTGCCCATCATCACGCCCCATGTGACCGTCGTCTGGGGGGTGGCGCTTTGGGCCGAGATGACCGGCGCCGCGGCGGCCCGCCCCATGGCCTGGCTGGCCGCCGATCTCGGCCTCGCCCTGGTGGTGCAAATGGCGGCGGGCGGGATCATCTATTGGGTCGCCCGGCGGCCGACCATGGTCCGCGGCCTCACCCTCCTTGCCACCGTGCCGCTGTTTTACTTCGGCCTGACGGTGGGCACCCTCATCGCCATCGACATTTTTCCTGATCGAGGGCGAAAAGCAGGGCGCCCATGGCGACTGGGCGCTGGGCGCATTGGGTGGCGGCGGTACCATGAACGGCTTGCGCCGGGCAAACCCGGCACGTTAGTGTGGCGGTGGTTTCCAAACCACTTTCAACCGATTGGCGTCGTAACAACGTATTCTCATTAACAGGGAGAACGGTGATGAAAAAATTGCAAGCCAGTAGCGTCCGAAGTGGCAAGGTGGTCACCCGGCGTGGCCTTCTCAAAGGGGCTGCCGTGGCCACTGGCGCGGTCGCCGTGGCCACCGCCTCCAAGGGGCTGGGATTCCCCTATATCGGCAACGCCGAGGCGGCGAAAACCACGACCTGGCGCATCCAGACGTCGTGGCCGGGCGGCATCGGGCTCAAACTGTTCAAGGACTGGTGCAACGGCATCAAGGAAAAGACCGGCGGAGAGCTTGCCTTCAAGCCCTTCGGCGCCAAGGACGTGGTCGGCGAATGGCAGCTTTTCGATGCCGTAAAGAACGGCGTACTCGACGCCATGAACCCGTTCACCCTCTATTGGGCGGGGCGGATGCCGGCTTCCGTCTTTTTTAGTTCCTATCCGCTGGGGCTGCGCACGGAAGGCGAGTGGGACACCTTCTTTTACGGCCTCGGCGGCCGTGAGATCGCCCGCGAGCTGTTTGCCAAGTTCGACATGTTCTACGTCGGGCATATCCAGCACGGCCCCAACATCATCCACTCCAAGGTGCCGATCCGTTCCATCGACGATTTCAAGGGGCGCAAGATGCGTGTCCCGGGCGGCATGGTGGCCGAGCTGTTCTCCGCGGCGGGGGCCAAGACGACCCTGCTTCCGGGCTCGGAGATTTTCGCCGCATTGGAGAAAAAGACCATTGACGTCGCCGACTACGTGGGCCCGGCCATCAACTACGCGCTGGGCTTCCATCAGGTGACCAAATACATCTCCATGGGCCCATCGGGCTTCATGTCCATCTACCAGCCGGTCGACCTCATGGACCTGACCGTGGGCATGAAACAGTGGAGAGCGTTGTCTTCGCGGATGAAGCATTTCGTTGAATGCGAGGTTCATTCGTACTCCGACCATCATTTCGCGGGCATCCAGAAGGCCGACCAGGAGGCCTGGAAGAAGTTCGAAAAGGCGGGCACGGTGGTGACCCGTCTGTCCCAGAGGGACGTGGATGCGTTCACCAAGCTGGCCATCCCGTTGTGGTTCAAGTGGGCCAACAAGGACAAGAACGCGGCCCGGGTGTTCAAGATCCAGCTCGACTACATGATGTCGGGCAGCCTCGGCTACGTGACGCCGTCCATGATCAAGGGGCAGTCTCTCAAACTGTAAGGGGTGCGGCACCCCCCATGGCAGGAATTGCCAACAACGGCGGGGGGCGCCAATTGCGGCGCCCCCCGTCCGTTATGCGCGCGCGTGACATCCCGGGACCGGTGACATGCCCAGCCTGACGTTCATCCTGCCCCACTGGCTGTACTGGTCGGGTCTCGTGTTGTTTCCGTTGGTCGCCTTTTTCATGGTGCGGCGGCAGGCGGCGGCGAAATTCCAAGCAAGGGCCACGAACCTGCCCGTCGCCTATCTACTGTGGCTTTTCGGGGGGTTCGTCGGGCTGCACCGGTTCTACGTGCGCAGTTTCCTGGGCGCGGTCTACATCCCTCTTTTCATCGCCATCCTTTTCGGCAACAGCCGGGGGCGCCAGGCGCGGGACCAGGTTTCCGGCGCCCGCAACGACCTCATGGGCGCCAAGTTCGACGCCGAGCGCTTCCAAGAGGCCGCCAAGCAAGGCAGGGACAGCGCCCAGGCGATGTTCGCCAAGGCCGAGCAGGCGGTGGCCGCGACCCAGGACCAGTTCGCGGCGGCAACCGCCGACTTCGAGCAGTGGCAAATGGTCTCCGGAGGGTTCGCCATCGCCATCGCCGTGCTGCTGGCGATCGATGCCGTCGCACTGCCCTGGCTGGTGCGGCGCTGCACGGAACGGGAGGGGCCGGCCGGGCCCATGCCCATGGCCGGCAAACCGCCCGCCGAGGTGATCGAGGACGTCACGGGGCCGGCGGCGGAGGTCGGCCCGACGCGCCAGGTGCATTCGCGCATCACCGGCGCCATCGACAAGATCAACGGCTTCAGTGGAGAATTCGTCTGCTATTGGTCGGTGATCGCGGTGTTCGTTTATTACTACGAGGTGATCGCCCGCTACGTCTTCAATTCGCCCACCAATTGGGCGCACGAATCCATGTTCCTGATGTTCGGCATGCAGTACTTGCTGTCCGGCGCCTACGCCCTGCGCGAGCAATCCCACGTCAGAGTCGACGTGCTTTACGCCTACCTCTCCGACCGCGCCAAGGTGATCACCGACATTGTCACCTCGGCCTTCTTCTTCATTTTCACCGGCGCCCTGCTGGTCACCGGCTGGATCTTCTTTAGGGATTCCATCGACGTCTGGGAAGTGTCCTTCACCGAATGGGGGATTCAGTACTGGCCGATTAAATTCTCCCTCGTCCTCGGGGCCGTGCTGATCATCCTTCAAGGGCTCTCGAAGCTGATCAAGGACGTCGTAGCCCTGACCCGGATGGGGGCGTAGCCCATGGGCCTAGAGATCGAAATCGGCTGGCTCACCCTGCTCATGTTCGGGTCCCTGGTGATCCTCTTGATGGCGGGATTGCCTCTGGCCTTCGTGACCGGCGGCCTGGCGTGCATATTCCTCTTCCTGTTCGGCGACGCGCGGATGCTCAACATCCTCCCGTCGCGCATCTTCCCGTACATGACCGACTATCAGCTTTCGGCCATCCCGCTGTTTATCTTCATGGCCTCCATGCTCGAGCGCGCCGGCATCATCGAGGAGATGTTCGACGTCATCTACAAGATTCTCGGCGGCCTCAAGGGCGGCCTGGCGGTGTCGACCATCATCGCCTCGACCATTCTCGCCGCCATGGTCGGCGTCATCGGCGCCGCCGAGGTGACCATGGGCATCATCGCCCTGCCGGCCATGCTCAAGCGCCATTACGATCCCGAATTGGCCTGCGGCTCGATCCTCGCCGGCGGCACCCTCGGCATCCTAATCCCGCCTTCGATCCTGGCCATCCTGTTCGCCGTGGTCGCCCAGCAGTCGGTGGGGGAGTTGTTCGTCGGCGCCGTGGTCCCGGGGCTGATGTTGTCGGGGCTCTACATCCTGTACGTGACCGGGCGCAGCTACCTCAACCCGGCGGTGGGGCCGCCCCTGCCGCCCGAAGAGAGGGTCTCCACGCGCGAGAAGTTCCGCCTGCTGAGGGGCATGGTCCCGCCCATAGTCCTGGTGATGCTGGTGCTGGGTGTGATCTTCACGGGCGTGGCGACGCCGGTGGAGGCGGCCGGCATCGGCACCTTCGGTGCCATCGTCGTCGCCGCCCTCCACCGCCGCCTGTCGTGGACCGCGCTCCGCCAGGCGGCGCTGACCACGCTCAAGGCATCGACCATGGTGCTGTGGATCATCTTCGGTGCCTCGATCTTCGTCGGCTTCTACATCGTCAGCGGCGGCCAGCAGTTCGTCACCGAAAGCCTGCTCGGCACCGGTCTCGGCCCTTACGGCATTTTACTCATCATGATGCTCATGCTCATCATCCTCGGCATGTTCCTGGATTGGGTCGGCATTCTCTTGCTGGCGGTCCCCATCTTCGCGCCGATCATGCTGGCGCTGACCTGGGACGGCCTTTTCGGCCTGCCCGGCGTGGCGCCCGAGGACGTGCGGCTGTGGTTCGGCGTGGTCTACATGGTCAACATGCAGATGTCGTTCCTGTCCCCGCCCTTCGGCTATGCGCTGTTCTACCTCAAGAGCGTCTCGCCGCCCGAGATCACCATGGGCGTCATCTTCCGCGCCGCCATCCCGTTCCTCATCCTCCAGGCATTTGGGCTGGCCATGTGCATCATCTTTCCGGAAATTATCCTCTGGCTGCCCAGGCTGGTGTACGGCTGAACGCGACACGGCGCCCGCCGGGAACATGGATTCCAAGGCCATGCTCTTGGCCCCGGCGGGCGCGGGCGCCCTCCCCGCCTAGGGGCAAAAAGATGCTATGGTCGGCGGCGATCCATCGCGGAGGCCCGGACATGGCGAAGACCATCGCGTCCTACGGGGAATTCTGGCCGTTCTATCTCGCCCAGCATTCGAAGCCGACGACCCGCGCCTTTCACTACGCCGGCGTATTGGGCTTCATGGCCGCCGTGCTCTACGCGGGGCTTACCGGCGAATGGTGGGCGATTTTGGCGACCCTGCCGATCCTCTACGCCTGCGCCTGGTTTTCCCACTTCGCGATCGAGCACAACCGGCCGGCCACCTTCACCTATCCGGCCTGGTCGCTGATCTCCGACTTCAGGATGTTTGCCGTCGCCGCCACCGGCAAGATGGCCGCGGAGCTAGAGAAGTACCAGATCCGCCCGCGCGCCTAAGCACGCGCCGGCGCCGCCGTCCCTAGGACGCTACTTGCGCGACCATTTGGTCTCGACCTTGGGGACGGGGACGCCGTCCACCGCGATGTCGTCCACCCGCTCGTCGAAGAAACAGATCAGCCCCTTGATCTTGGGGCTCTCGGCGATGGGCTCGGGGTAGGACCAGGCGACGTCCTCGAATACTTCGCCGCCGATGCGGGCCGAGAAATAGACCGCTTCGCCCTTGTACGGGCACGAGCTGCGGGTCGCAGAGCCTTCCATCAGGTCCATGCGGACGTCGCCCTCGGGGATGTAATAGCGGACCTGGTGATTGGTCTCGAAGGCAAACAGCGCATGGGTGGTGCGCGCCACCTCCTGGCCCCCCAGCATCACCCGGACCTCGCGGTGGGACCGGCACACGTCCAGCCGCTTGTAAGGGTCGCGGGGGTGGACGAAAATTTCCTCGTCCTCCTCGAACCAATGATCGACCCGGTCCCAATAGAACGACACGGTATCCTTGATCACGGCGATTTGCGGGTAGGGGTCCTCATAGGACCACACGGCGTTCTCGGACAGCTTGCCGCCGGCTTCGATGGAATAATACGAACAATGGCCCTTCCACCCGCAATGGCTGTGGTTGTCGGTGGCGGTGAGCAGGTCCATGCGCACGTCGGCGCGCGGGAAGTAATAGACCGGCGTGTGCCGGGGTTCGCGCATGAGCATGGCGTGGGTGGTATCGGCGATGGTCTCGCCGGCGAACCTCACCCGCACCCGGCGCGGGCTCTCGATGAATTCGATCCCGTAGTCGGGGTTCATGTCCCAATGATTGCGATAGACCTTTTTTTCCGTGGTCGCCATGGCCGTCTCCCTCAAATTCGTATCAACCGCTTCGCCGGGCCCGAATTTAGCCCCTTCCCCGCAACATGCAACAGGGCAGGAATTAGTGGTGGCTTGTGAATCCCCTGGTCAATCCCTGGTGATCCTAGTCTTTAGCCAACCCTCTACTTCCCCAAGCGTCAAGAATCGCGTGGTGAGATCTAAGATCAGATGTTCCAGGTCGTCATCACTATGGGTGGATGTCTTGTGCAACACATAGCCGCTTTCTCCCAACAACATATAACAGAGGGTGAATGCGGTTCGCTTGTTGCCGTCGATAAACGCATGATTGACGGCGACAGACTGGATCAGAGCGGCCGCCTTGGAATAAATTGTCCTGTGGTAGCCATCGTAGGGGGCGCAATCGCCGATTCTAAAAGGCCAAGATCGGCCATGCCGCCCCGGCCGCCAAAAGTTAGCGCCATTTGGTGTGCCGCGAGCGCATCACCAAGGGTTATTCGATAATGGGACTTACTTCTTGGCAAGCCGTTTCAGCGCCTTGGAATGTATCTTTCCGATGGTGCGGATGGCCGCTGCGGACGACGGCGATGTAATCACCACTTTTTGGGTAGAATGCTTGTTGTCGCGAATCTCCCAAACGAGGGCGCCACTGGCCTTCTTGCCCTTTGAGTGAACAGAGAACCTACCGGTCTTGGCGTCTTTGGGTGATTTTGCTCGCGTAGCCATCAAAATATCCACCTACGTTACTCAACATATGAGTACTCCGTTTACAAAGCTTCAACAAGCCTCGCACCTATCTCTCAAACGCCAGGAAGTGCTGGAATTCCAACAGATAGCGCGAGCATTTGAGGAATGATAGGGCCAGGGTCAATTGAAAATTTCTCCAAAATGGAGAATCGTTTTCCCGCGAATACACCAAAACGAATTACCGTGACGAAAAAAATACACCAAATCTGGGTAACGCCCCACGAATTGTACCCAAAAATTGAGTATTTCTTTTATTGAGATGGTTCCCTCATGAAACACGCCCTTGGCCTTGCCTTCCTGATCGCCGCCCTTGGGGGCTGGGCGGTGCCTGGCGGCGCCGCCGAGCGGGTGGACTTGGAACTGGTCATCGCCACCGACGTGTCGCGCAGCATCGACGAGGGCGAGGCCCGCCTCCAGCGCGAGGGCGTGGCCGCGGCGTTTCTCGCCGGCGACGTGGTCGGCGCCATCCGTTCCGGCCTGTTGGGGCGCATCGCCATCGCCTATATCGATTATTCTTCCCGCCCCTACAATTTGGTGATCGTCGATTGGCGGGTGATCCGCGACCAGGCCAGCGCCAACGCCTTCGCCGAGGCGCTGCTCAGGGCGCCGCTCAGCGAGGGCCGCAGGACATCCATCGCTGATGCCATCGAACACGCCGTCGAGATGATCGAGGGGAACCGCTTCGCTGGCACCAGGCGGGTCATCGACATTTCCGGCGACGGCCCCAACAATCACGGCAATCTGGTGAGCGACGTGCGCGACCAAGCGGTGGCGAAGCGCATCACCATCAACGGGCTTCCCATCGTCAACGATCCGGGCGTGCCCTTCCGCAGCCGCTATTACCTGCCCGACCTGGATCGGTACTACGCCGGTTGCGTGATCGGTGGAAACGGCGCCTTCCAAGTACCGGCGCGGAATTTCAGGGATTTCGCCCGCGCCATGAAGAAGAAGCTGATCCTGGAAATCGCCGGCCTGGCACCCCGCCCCAGCGCACCTCACCCCAGTGCGCCCGGGCGCCCGCCCATCATCAAGGCGGCAGCGCACGGCGGCGCGCCGCCGCCGGCCGGGCCGGGCTATCGCCTGGGCTGCGATATCGGCGAACGCATCCGCGCCCGCGCCTGGGGCGACCCCGACGATCCCTGAACACCGGGCATCTCGCCGATCATCTCGCCGGTCATCTCTAGCGCCGGCGGCCTTGCCCTCTCGGGAAGTCTTCTATTGGGCGGCGGCCATGGCCTCGCCTTCGGCGGCCTCGGCGATGCCGTCGAGGAAGATCTTCCAGGCGAACATGGAATCCTCCACCGCCCCCATCACGTCTTGCCGCGTGACCACGCGGGTCTGGGGCAGATACTTGACCACCGCATCGAAAGCGCCGGAGCCGTGGATCTTGTCCAATTCCTCGTGGAGCAACCAGAAATCCACGTCATGGGCGCTCAACCCCAGGCGCGCCATCCAACGCCGTCCCTCGTTCTTGGACATGTCGCCGCAGGCCACCTGGTTGACTTGTTCGAGACAGGCCTTGGCGGTGCAGCCGATGAGCCAATGATGATCCCGGGTCAGGGTTTCCCATATCAACATCGACGCCCTGGTGCTCGGCAGGGCGACAGCCTCATGGACCTCGGCTTCGCTCAAGCCCACACTGAGCCCCATGCGCACCAGCTTCAGGAAATGAGACTTTTCGGGGATGCCCTCTTCCTCGAACAGGTTTTCCCGGACGATGAAACGGCGCACCTCGACCTCGGGGCAGGCGCCCACCACATGGGCCCAGCAGCACCGGCTGTGGCGGGTGAACACGCCATGTTGTTGAACGTAAATGCCAGCGCCATGCTTGGTCAGGCGATGTTCCGAATAATCGAACCACTTGATGGAATCCATGACCCGCCGGATGGTCCCGTTGATCTCCGGCATCAGGCCATCGGTCGCTTGATGGTTCATGGGCTAGGGCAATCGAGGCGCCGCCAGGATAAGCCTGGGGGCCGTCATGTTCTTGCCTGATCCGCCGGCACCAATGGAAGCGCCGCCGCGGCCAGGGAGATTTCCGGTTCCTCGCGGTAAAGGCCGAAGGGTTGCAGGATGGGAATATCGTTGGCCGAAAACAAGATGGCGTCATCGACCGAAGACAGGTTGGCATGGTGGTGCCAGCTCCAATTGGGAACCACGAAAGCGTCGTGTTGCTTCCAGTCGATTTCCTTGCCGTCGACGGTGGTTCTGCCGGCGCCGCGGACCACGAAATAAACCGCGCTGGAGGTGTGGCGGTGAGGTTTGGTCTCCTCGCCGGGGCGCAGCAACTGCACCGAACAGCCGAGCGTCGGCAGCGTCGGGCCGCCGGTCATAGGATTGACGTAGTCGAGCACCACGCCGTCATAGGGAGAGCCTTCGGAATCGGCCAGGGCCAGCAATTGGGGCAACACGTCCTTCCAGGCATAGCGGAAGGGGATGTTTTCCCGTGCCAACCTTTCCCACACCGGGCGCAGGAGACCGGCGCGCGCGCCGATGTGGTCGGCCTGGCCTTGGCGCAGCGGCTGGGTGGCCTCGCCATAGGGTTCGTAGAAGGTCTGGTTGAGGCCGATCACGAAG
>SMXQ01000165.1 GCA_004356985.1 Alphaproteobacteria bacterium
AATCAAGGTCCTATGCAAACGCGCGGCCATGATGTGGGACGTGCCCGAGGACAGTGTCACTTTCGAGGATGGCTACGTGCGGCCGGCGAGTGCCAATGTGGGTGATTTCGAGCCGCTCTCCATCGCCGACATTGGTGCTGGCCGGGCGGACATAGCCGTCTTCGAAGACGACGTGGTCCTCGGGCACGTCCCACATGATGGCGGCCCTCTGGCACAACACCTTGATCGCCGCCCGGGCCGATTGCACGATGGCCATGCCGGCCGAAAACGTCACCCGGCTGCCCACCGTGGAATGGTTGTAGCCGAGCGAAGAGGTGTCGCCGATGATGGGGCGCACCTTGTCGACGCTGATGCCGAGCTCTTCCGCCGCCATCATGGAGATCGACACCCGCGACCCGGCGACGTCGGGGTTACCGAGCATCAGGTTGACCGACCCGTCGGGCGTGATGTTGAGCGACGCCGTGGTCTCGCCGCCGCGGTTGAACCAGAACCCGCAGCCGATGCCGCGGCCCTGATTGGGTCCGAGCGGCGCCGAATAATGCGGATGGGCCTTCGCCGCCTCCAGGGTCTCGACGAAACCCACCGGTCCGAAGGTGTCGCCGTAGATGGTCTTGTAGCCTTCCACGGCGGCGTTCTTGAGCCTGAGTTCGATGGGATCCATCTTCAGCTTGCGGGCGATTTCGTCCACCACCCCTTCGACGCCGAAGACGATCTGCGGCACGCAGGGCGCCCGGAAGGCGGCCACTTTGGGCCGGTTGCAGGCGACCTCGAAGCCCCAGGCACGGACGTTCTCCAGATCGTAGCGGGTGAAGATCGCCTGGGGCGCGTTGGCGAAGGCGGAACCCGTGAAGGGGCCGGTCTGGAAATAGGCCTCGCACTCGGCGGCGGTGAACTTGCCGTCCTTGGTGACGCCGATCTTGATCCGCGAATGGGTGCCGGCGACGGGGCCGGTGGCCCGGAACACCTCGTTGCGGGTGAGCACCATCTTGACCGGCCGGTTGGCCTTGCGCGACAGCACGATGGCCAGGGGCTCGGCATAGAAATTGGTCTTGCCGCCGAAGCCGCCGCCCAATTCCGACACCGTGACGCGGATCTTGGAGATGTCCATCTCGAGGATGGCGGCGAGCCTTGAGCGATAGACGAAATGGGCCTGGGTGCAGCACCACAGCTCGATCTGGCCGTCCTCGGTGGTGTTGGCCATGCAGCCCTGGGGTTCGATATAGCCCTGATGCATGGGTTTGGTGTCGAATTCGCGCTCGACGATGAGATACGCCTCGGCGAAGCCCTTCTCCACGTCTCCCATGGACCATTCGGCGCGCTGGATGATGTTGGTGGGTTTGTCGGGCGCGTCGTCCAGGCCCTTGGTGCGCAGGTCCTCGTGGAGGATCGGCGCGTCGGGCTTGATGGCGTCCATGACGTCGATGACATGGGGCAGGACGACGTATTCTACTTTGATCACCTTGAGGGCCGCCTTGGCGGCCTTTTCGCTGGTCGCCGCCACCGCCGCCACCTGATGGCCGTCATAGAAGACCTTGTCCCGGGCCATGCAGATGACGGAGATGTCGCGCATGGGGCCGGGCTTGAGGTCGGGAAAGTCGTCCCGGGTGACCACCGCCTTCACGCCGGGGATTTTTTCGGCCTCGGAGATATCGATGGATTTGATGATGGCATGGGCATGGGGGCTGCGGAGGATCTTGCCCACCAGGGTACCGGGAAGGTAGGTATCGGCGCCGAACTTGGCCCGGCCGGTCACCTTGTCCACGCCGTCGGCCTTGATGGGGTTGGTGCCGACGACTTTAAGCTTGCGATTGGGGTCGTAGGTCAGATCGTCAAGATCGGTTGCCATGTTCAGCCCTTTCTCATCTCTTCAGCGGCCGCCTGAACCGAGCGGACGACCTTGTCGTATCCGGTGCACCGGCACAGATTGCCCGCCAGCCAGTAGCGGATCTCCGTTTCGGTGGGGTCCGGGTTCCGGTCCAGCAGCGCCTTGGCGGCGATCAGGATTCCCGGGGTGCAGATGCCGCATTGCAGCCCGTTGAGTTCGAGAAATTTCTGTTGCAACGGGTGCAGTTTATCGCCGTGGGCCATGCCTTCGATGGTTTCCACGGATTTGCCGTCGGCCTCGACGCCCAGCACCAGGCAGGAGCATACCAACTGCCCGTCGAGCATGACGTTGCAGGCGCCGCAATCGCCCGACGCGCAGCCTTCCTTGGTGCCGGTCATGAACAACTCGTCCCTGAGGCAGTCGAGAAGTGTCTGCTCGGTGTCGCACAGGAACTCGTATTCGTCACCGTTGATGGTGGTGGTGATGTGGTTTTTTGCCATCAGCTTTGCTTCGCCCTCTGTAATGCGATAAGTGCCGTGCGCCGTGCCAGGACGGCGGCGACCTTGACGCGGAATTCCTTGGTGCCGCGCTTGTCGTCGATGGGCCGGCAGGCGGCACTGGCGGCCGCCGCCAGGTTGGCCAGCGCGTCGTCGTCGACGGCGGTGCCGATGAGTGTCGCCGCCGCCTCGTCGACCAGAAGTGCGCGTGCGGCGACGGCGCCCAGCACCACCCGGGCGGCCTGGCAGGTGCCGCCGTCGTCAAGGGTAAGGTCGATGCCGACGCCGACCACGGCGATGTCCATTTCGGTCCTGGGCGTGAAGCGCAGATAGGCGCCGCCGGAATGGGGCGGCCTTGGGGGAAAGAAGAAGGAGACGATGATCTCTCCCTTGGCGAGAGAGGTCTTGCCGGGGGCGATGGCGATGTCTTCGACCGGGACTTCGCGCTGGCCCTTGGGTCCGAAGACCGTGGCGGTGGCGCCGGCCGCCATGATGGCGGGAACCGTGTCGGCGCCCGGCGAGGCGTTGGCTAGGTTGCCGCCGATGGACGCGCGTCCCTTGACCTGGATCGAGCCGATCAGCTTGACGCCGTCGATGACGCCGGGCCAGGCCGCCGAAAACTCTTGGTGATCGACGATGTCCATGCAGTTGGTCGCCGCGCCCACGCGCCAGCCGCCGTTTTCCTGGGTGATGCCGTTGAGTTCCGGGATGTTCTTGATGTCGACCAGCAGGTCGGGCTCGATGATGTCGCCATGGAGCAGCACCAGGACGTCGGTGCCGCCGGCCATGACCCGGGCCTCGCCTTTCTCGCCCGCCAGCAGCGCCACCGCCGCCTCCAGCGTCCCTGGGGCTTCATAACGCAGGTCATCCATACTTCGGCTCTCCCTCTTCATTCTTGCCGTTCTTGCGCCGCTTGCCGCGGGCCAGTTTGCCAACCGACCCGGCGCGCATGTTATAGCGGAATTCTACCGCCTCCCGTCAATAAAGATAGACGCTGGAACCGGCTCGGGTGAAGCCCCCGGGGCATTGATCGATACTCCCGTGCCGGCCGATGGTGGCGATGGGGCTATAATCGCCTGGCCCGCCTGAACAAGGGGCGTCGGTTCGCCGCGCGGGCGGCTAAATTGGAGGGAAAGGGGAGTGAAAATGGCTGAACACCCATCGGCCCGATCGGCAAAACCAAAATGGGTACGGGCGGCGGCCATTCGTTCGCGGATCGTCATCGAGATCGCGGCGGAGTTGGTCGCCGCCAAGGATCAGCCCCGCCGCCAGGCCAAGGTGTTGTTGCGCGAAACCGCCGGAGACGACTGGGCGGTCACGCTGTTCGGCAACTCCACCACGGAAGGGCTCTAAATCAACCGGCTAGATCAATCGGCTCGACCGACGGGCTCGACCGACGGGAATGCCGAGGGCCCGGCTTATTTGTTCCGGACGCTTTGGCTCGCGTGCATGATCATGCCTTCGCCCGCCGCGCGGCCGACGGCGCCGTCCTTCAGGAAGTCCTCGCCGGTTTCATAATTGATGTGCTTGTTGGCCGAATTGGGGCCGGTGCGGGTGCCCAACATCACCATGGGCCCGTCGCCGGTGTTTTCCAGTTGGTAGAACGACCCACCCTCGATCAGCGCCGTCATGCCCGGCTTCAGCGTCATGGAGCCGCCATCGGGGAAGCTCATGCTGCATTCCCCTTCGAGGCAGGTAAAGGTCTGGTCGCCGGGATGGCAATGAAGATCGTCGTGATCCCCGGGGTTGGGATAGTAATGCATCCAGGCGTGCATCTTGCGGGTATCCATGATGATCTTGCGCTTCTTGCGTTCATGGGCCAAGCCGATCACGTCGACGATTTCTATTGCCATGTTTCCCTCCTATGTACGTGGTGCTCCTCGCGGCGGCCCCCTGCCTGCCATGGGCTTTGCCCGAATGGCCCGGGCACGGCCCGGTCCGGCGACGGCAGGCGGGTTTGGGGCCGCCCTTGGCCCCATTAAACACGGTTGCGCCCCGGTCTGGCAAATACCGTGATCGCGAAGGCCGCCGCCGGCCGGTGGCGCCCAAGGGCCGGCAACCCGGCGCATCGGGAATCCATGGTTCAGTAAAGGGTGGGAATCGAGTTACACTGGGCGGTGGAGAATTTTTCGCCCCGTCGACGCGGCGCGATGCAAATAATCAAGATGTCAGCCGGAGAGACAAGGCCGGAGAGACAAGGGAGAACAAGATGACACGTTTGTCCAAAGCTTCGATCGGTGCCGTTTGCGCCTTGATCCTCATGGCCGGCCCCATGGGCGCCGCCCCCAGTGCCGCGGAGATCGGCAAGACCGTCCAGGATCTCGCCAAACGCGCCAAGGCAGAACCGATGGTGCGGATCGCCGTCACCTGGCGCAAGACACTGCGCAAGGCGCTGACCAAGGCCTTCAAGAAGAAATACGGCCTCAAGATCAAGGTCACGCGCGTCCGCGGGCTGGCCAGCCGCGAGCGGATCCTCAACGAAGCCATCGCCGGTGTCGTCGGTTACGACCTGGTCAACGTCTCGGGCGAGCTGAGGGAACAATACATCAAGACGGGGATCATCATTCCGGTGCCGTGGGCGAAGCTCTATCCCAAGGTGAACACGGTGCTGATCAGCCCGCGCAACTATTTCATCGCCACCGGGTTCAGCAAATACGGCATCGTCTACAATCCCAAGCTGGTGGCCAAGGACCTGGTGCCCAAGTCCTGGCAAGACTGCCTCGATCCCCGTTGGAGGGGCAAGTTCGCCGTGCTGACGCGGCCCAGGGCCTATACCGCTTTGTGGTCGGGCTGGGGCAAGGAAAAAAGCTTGGCGTTTCACCGCGCGCTCAGGGCCAACAAGCCGGTATGGTCACGCGGCCAAACGGCGACCGCCACCAAGATCGCCGCCGGCGAGCAGGCGCTGGGATGCGGCCTCGGCCTGCATGCCGTGGTCAACGTGATACGGCGCGATCCCACCGCCGACCTGGCCTTCGCTTGGCCTTCGGAAGTGCCGATCCAGGTCGGCGAGGGCCTAGCCCTGATGAAGGGCGCCAAAAGCCCCAACGCGGCAGTGCTGCTGGCCGGTTTCCTGGCCTCGCCGGAAGGGGAATCCCATTATTACATCCAGGGCCGCAGCTCTCCCTTCGTCAAGGGATCGGTCGCATCGAAGATGATTAAGAAGGCCGGCGCCAAGCTGATCTGGGGCGGCTGGAAATGGGCCGGCAAACGCGAAGCCGAAGCCTCGCGGGACATCGTCCGGGCCTGGGGGTTCCCCAAGGCCAAAAGGCGCTAATCGCCCCGCCCGGCCGATAGGGTTCAGCCCATGGCCAGCGGTGATCCGGCCCGTGCCCTAGGGCTCATGCGGTCGCGGATTCCCTGGGACGCGATCAGGAACAATTGGGCGGTCATCGCCATCATCGCCTTCCTGTTGTTCCTGATCCTGGTTCCCATTACCCGCCTTCTGATCAACTCCTTCCTTCTCGGGCACCCTTCGGTGCCCGAAGGATGGACGCTGCAGAATTACACCGCCGCCTTTTCCATGCCGATTTTTTATTCGGCGCTGGTGACCACCATCTGGATCGCCGCGGTGGGCACTTTCGTCACCCTCGCCCTGGCCGTGCTGTTCGCCTGGCTGATCGAGCGTACCGACATGCCGGGCCGCAACCTGGCCTGGTCCCTGATCCTGATCCCCATGGCCATTCCCGGGGTGCTGTTCGCGCTGGGCTGGACCTTGCTTCTCTCGCCCAAGATCGGTGCGTTGAACATCTACCTCAGGGATTTTTTCAACCTGTTCGGGGTCCAGTTCGAGGAGGGCCCCATCAACATCTATACCCTTGGCGGCCTGATCTTCCTCGACGGGCTGCGCGGCGTGACGACGGTGTTTCTCATGATCGTCGGATCGTTCCGCATGATGGACCCCAGCCTCGAGGAAGCGGCGCGGGTGTCCAAGGCGGGCGCCGCGGCAACGTTCTTCCAGGTGACCTTGCCGGCGATGCTGCCCGCGGTGCTGGCGGCGGCGATGTATTCCTTCATCTCCTCCATGGAATCCTTCGAGGCGCCCCTGGCGGTGGGGCTGCCCGGTAATATATTCGTCCTTTCCACGCTGATCTATTTCACCACCCGAATCCAGGCGCCCATGGATTACGGCCTGGCGGCGGTCTTCGGCGTCAGCTACATGGTCCTGATGGTGTTGCTGTTGGTGGTGTACCGGCGCTTCGTGCGCCATTCGGACCGGTTCTCCACCATCACCGGCAAGGGATTCAGGCCGCGTGTCACGTCCATCGGCAAATGGCGCTACCCGGCGCTCGCCATGTTCGTGCTCTATTTCCTGTTGGCCGTGGTGGCGCCCTTCGCCATTCTGCTCTGGGCATCGATCCTGCCGAGCTACCGGGTGCCTTCCTGGGAGGCGCTCAGCCTCTTTACCTGGGCCAATTACGTGGAAATTTTCGAGGCCGACCGGGTGCTCAACGTGGTCTGGAACACGGTTTACCTGATGCTGGTGGCGGCGACCGTGACCATGATCCTGGCCTTTGTCACGTCCTGGGGGATCGTGCGCTCCCAGGTCAAGGGGGCGGGGCTGCTGGATGGCCTGGTCTTCTTGCCCCACGCCATTCCCGGGATCGTCATAGCGTTGGCCCTGATCATGGCCTATCTCAGCCCGCCGCTGAAATATCTCGGCCTATACGGATCGATGTCGCTCATGGTGATGGGACTGGTGGTCTCCTATGTGGCGTTCGGCACGCGGCTCATGAACAGCGCCATCATGCAGGTCCACAAGGAGCTAGAGCAGGCCGCCTATGTTAGCGGCGCGGGCACCATGCGGACGCTCTTCACTATCACCCTGCCGCTTCTGTTCCCGGCCTTCGCCGCGGGATGGGTGTGGGTAGCGGTCCATGCGCTGCGCTCTTTTTCCATCCCCCTGATGCTGGCCAGCCGCGAAAACGAGGTCTTCGCGGTCCTGCTCTGGGAGTACTGGGAGGAAGGCACCTCGTCGCTGTCTTCGGCCCTCGGCGTGTTGATGATTCTGGTGCTGATTCCGCTGACCCTGCTGATGCGGCGTTTCATCGTTCAATTCAGCGGACAGCAGGGCTAGTGGGAAGGAGGCGGCGATGCGGGTTGGCGTCACCAATTTAACCAAGACCTACGATTCGCCCGAGGGCCCGGTGGAGGCGCTCATGGGGATCAATTTCGAAATCGCCGCCGGCGAGTTTTATACCCTGCTGGGGCCGTCGGGCTGCGGCAAGTCGACGACGCTGCGCTGCATCGCCGGGCTCGAGCACCCCAATGGCGGCGAAATCACCATCGGTGATGACATCGTTTCGACCGGCGGCCGTTCGACGCCCCCCAATCTCAGGCCCATCGGCATGGTGTTCCAGTCCTACGCCATCTGGCCCCATATGACGGTGTTCAACAACGTCGTCTTTCCCTTGAAGCAGGCGCGTTCACGGGTGCCCCGGTCGGAACGGCGGGCGCGGGTGATGGAAGCCCTGGCCCTGGTCAAGATGGAGGAGCTTGCCGACCGGCCGGCGCCGCACCTGAGCGGCGGACAGCAGCAGCGCGTGGCGCTCGCCCGGGCGCTGGTCTCCAAGCCCGACGTCCTGTTGCTGGACGAGCCTCTCAGCAATCTCGACGCCAGGCTGCGCCATGATCTGCGGCACGAAATCCAGACGCTCACCAAGTCGCTGGGCATCACCACGCTCTACGTCACCCACGACCAGGTGGAGGCCCTGGCCATGTCCGACCGCATCGCCGTGATGCTGGACGGCGTCATCCTCCAGGAGGGCAGCCCGCGCGACATCTATCTGCGCCCGGAAAACGACTTCGTCGCCGGTTTCGTCGGCCAGGTGAATTTTTTCAAGGGCAAGGTGACCGAAGCCCCGGCCCAGGGGCTGGGCGCCGTCGAAACCGGCGCCGGGCGGATCAGCTGCACCATCCCCGCCGGGATCAAGGTGGGGGCCGCGGTGTCGGTGTCGGTGCGGCCGGAAAGCCTCGCCACCCGGGTGGCCAATGACGCGGGCGGCGTATTCACCGGCAACGTTCTCAGGGGGAAGGTGACCCAAGCGGTGTTTTTGGGCGATTCCATCGATTGCCAGGTGGAGGTCCAGGGACATCCGGTCCGGGCCAAGGTCGAAACCACGTCGAGAATCGGCGTCGGCGATGAGGTGTACCTGGAATTCGACCCCAGC
This sequence comes from Alphaproteobacteria bacterium, assembly GCA_004356985.1. Classification (GTDB taxonomy): domain Bacteria; phylum Pseudomonadota; class Alphaproteobacteria; order SMXQ01; family SMXQ01; genus SMXQ01. The sequence goes on from SMXQ01000165.1 coordinate 8,490, forward strand.
GCCTGCGTCGTTTTCGAAGATTAGGGAAAAGAAAATTGCCCAAGGGCGCAACGGGAGGGACACGAAACCATGAAAATTCTGCGGTTCGACGACGAGAGGATCGGCATTCTCAAGGACGGTGACCTGGTGGCCGATATCAGCGACGTCATCAGCCACCGGGATATCCGCGGCCCCCAGGGGGTGATGGAGGAACTGATCGGCAATTTCGAGAGCTACAAGAGCCGGATCGAGGACATGGTGGCGGCCGCCGCCGGCGTGCCGCTGGCCGAGGTGACCTTGCTGGCGCCGGTGCCCCGGCCGAGCCGCTGCCTCGCCGCCTTCGTCAATTACCTGGACAATCCAGAGCGCACCATCGACAACCTGCCCAACGAATTCTTCCACAAGGCGCCGGAACTGGTCGGCCCCGGCGGCACCGTGGTGCTTCCCGACATGGACCAGGTCGCGGTGTTCCAGGCCGAGGCCGAACTGGCCTACGTCATCGGCCGCCACGCCAAGCACGTGGCCGAAGCCGATGCCATGGATCACGTCTTCGGCTACCTGCCCTTCTTCGATATATCGGCCCGCGGCATGTTGCGCCGCTCTCAGTTCTTGCCCAAGGGGCAGGATACCTTCGCCCCGGCCGGGCCCTGGATCACCACCAAGGACGAAATCGCCGATCCCCATGACCTTCGGGTCAGGTCCTGGGTCAACGACGAGGCCCGCCAGGACTACAACACCAAGACCATGGCCCACCAGATCCCCGACCAGGTGGCCTGGCTTTCGCGCTTCGTCCAGCTGCGGCCCGCCGACGTGATCGCCACCGGGACCTACCACACCGGGCTCGGTCCGGTTAACCCCGGGGATACCATCCACATCGAGATCGAGGGTCTCGGCCGCGCCTCCTTCGCCGTGGCCGGCGACGGCCCGCGCAAGGAGCCGGTATGGGACGCGGCGGCGCGCAAGGCATCGCAGATTTTAGAGCCGGGCCTCTCCATCACCAGGGTCTAGAGCACTTTCCAACCAAATTGAATCAATTTGATGGGGCTCATCATGCGAAGCGTGCATTGGCACGACGGCTTCCAGGGTAGGCGCGGTGTGAAGCGCGATGCGGTGCATCGGGCGTCATGCGCAGCGTGCATCCGCACGACGGCCGCAACGCACCCTGGAAGCCGTCGTGTGGATACACGCTGCGCATGATGAGCCCCACCGCAGGCCGGGTGCTTTTCCCCCAAGGCGTCGTTGCGTATCTTTGCCGATGCCCCGCATCGTCGTGCGGATGCACGCTGCGCATGACGTGCGACACGCGTCTAACCTTGGGGCAAAATCATCCCGGTCAAATGGTTCAATTTGGCCCGGAAGTGCCCTAGGTCACCTTCCGGCCCATTTGAACCACTTGGCCGGAAGGTGCCCCG
>SMXQ01000166.1 GCA_004356985.1 Alphaproteobacteria bacterium
ATCGTCGCCCAGGGCCGGTCCTGGGCGCGCGAACGTGCGGCCAGGGGCGAGGATGCGGTGGATATCGGCGCCGCCGTGGCCGCCGGCCGCCTGCTGTTCGGCGCGGTGGGCGACGCAACGCGGCTGGAGTATACCGTCATCGGCGATCCCGTGAACCTGGCGGCGAAACTGGAAAAACAGAACAAGACGGAGAACACCGTCGCCATCACCAACCTGGCCACCTATGAGCAGGCAAAGGCCCAAGGCTACCAACCGGGGGCGGACCATGAGGTGCGGCGCGACCGCGCCTTGGAAGGCGTCGCCGGGAGCCACGACCTGGTGGTCTTGGCCTCTTGAGAGCCGCGCCGCGCCGCGCGGCGGCGCCGGTCCCCCGGAAATCGCGCATTAGCCCGGGAAGGCGACGTCTTCGAGCACGTCCAGGTAATGGGCGAGCCCGACCATGGTGTGGCGTGGATGGACGACCAGATAGGTGGGAATGGCCGCCAGCCAGTCCCGGTAGCGCCCCTTGTCGACGAACCGGCGGCGGAAGGCGCGGAGGTCGAAGAGGGTGCCCAGGCGCGGGATCACGCCGCCCGCCAGGTAGACCCCGCCCCGCGCCCGGTATCCCAGCGCCAGGTTGCCGGCAAAGCTGCCCGCCAGGCCCGAGAAGATCGCCATGGTCTCCGTAGCCAGGGGGTCCCGGCCCGACCGCGCGCGGCGGGTGACGGCGGCGACCCCAAAGGAAGCCGGGGCCGGGGCGGCGGCCCCGTCGATAGTGGCCAGGGCTTGATAGATGTAGCGCAAGCCGGGGCCCGAGATCACCCGCTCGGCGGAGACGTGGCCAAAGCGCACGCCTAGCGCCGCGATCAGCGCCGATTCCCTGGGTGTGCCGGCGGCGATGCTCATGTGCCCGCCTTCGGATGCCACCACCAGGTCGGTGTGGGGCGGTGCTTTTCCCTGGGGGACGAAGCAGGCGACCCCAAGCCCGGTGCCGGGGCCGAACACCACCCGGGGGGCGCCCCTCACCCGCTTGCCGCGGCCGAACTTACGGATATCGTTTCCTCTCAACACCGGCAGGGCCCAGGCCAGGGCCTCGAAATCGTTGACAACGAACAGCTCGTCGATGCCCGCTGCGCGCTGGAGGCCGGAGATCGAGAAGGCCCATGGCGCATTGGTGAACCTGACGTGATCGCCGGCCACCGGGCCGCCAACGGCGATGACCGCGGATGCCGGCCGCCGGCCGCGCGCCTTGCCGCCCAGGTAGGCGGCAATCGCCTGCGCCGGGCCGCCGTAATCCTTGGTTTTCAGGACGTCGAAGGCGTAAGGGTCCCGGCCCCGGCGGGCGAGCGCGAATCGGGCATGGGTGCCGCCGATATCGGCGAGCAGCCGGAGCCCCGGCACGACATTGGCGCTTGGCCGATGGCTGGACGACATGGCGCCGATCCTCGCATGCCGAAGTGCAAAATGGAAAGGCGTTAAGGGGCGAATTCGCCGATGCCGCCTTTGCCGCCCTTCCCTGGGGAAAACAGGCGGGCTAGGCTGCGCCAAGCGAAGGGAGACGACCATGAACGAAACCATCGTAAAATTCGGCTATCCCGACACCCTGTTGGGCGAATACGACCACTGGGTGGTCCTTCTCAGGCCCGGCCAGATCACGGCGGGGTGCATGGTTCTGGCTTGCAAGGAAGAGGCCGAACGTCTCCCCGATGTTTCCGCCGAGGCCTATGGCGAATTGCCGCGCGTGACGGGCGACCTGGAAGCGGCTCTTAGCAGCAGCTTCGAGCCGCAAAAAATGAATTACATCCTTTTGATGATGGTCGATAAATACGTGCACTGGCATGTCATCCCCCGATACGACAGCCCGCGAGAAATGGGCGGCGTCACCTTTGAAGATAGCGGCTGGCCGCGCTATCCCGCCTTGAGCGACGCGGCCACCCTTTCCGATGCCCAGTTCCTCGAACTCCACAACCTCTTGCGAGCGAACTGGCCAGAGGCGTGAGTACGGCGCCGACAGATCCCCCCCCAGACACGGATTCCACCGAACACCGCTATCCCCTGCGCGCCCTTGTCCGGGATTACCTGTTGGCGGCGGCGGGCCTAGCGATCACGCTCACGCCCTTCGTATTCGCGGAGCCGGGGACAACGGCCATGGTGATCTTGGGGATCGTGGCGGGGCTGGCGGGGTTTCTCGCGCTCCGCACGGGCCGCCGCCAGGTGGCGCGCTATTCGCTTTCGGCCACCGGTCTCGGCCGGGGCAGGCATGGTCTTGCCTGGGGGGACCTTGCCGGCGTTCGGCTGCGGCATTACTCCACGCGCCGGGCCGCGCCCGGATCGGGGTGGATGGAACTGCGCCTGGCCGGGCCCGGGATCCGCATCACCGTCGATTCCGAGCTCGACGATTTCCTTGCGGTCGCCCGGGCGGCGCATGGCGCGGCGCGCGCCAAGGGGCTCAGATTCGATGCCGCCACCGAAGCCAATTTCCGGGCGCTCGGGTTGGCCGGCCCCGGTCCGGAACCGGCCTGACGCGGCCCCGCGCCTGCCTTATTCAGACGGTGCCTCCGGTTTGTGGATCAGGCCAAGTTTCTTGTGCCGGACCTGGTTGGGCAGGTCTATCAGCTCGGTGAACTCGCCATAGGCCTGCAACGCTCCATCCCAAGCCTGGTCCGGGGCACAATCGTCGACCACGATGATCCCACCGGGAGAGAGTTGTTGGTAAATTCGCGGCAACGCTTTGGCGATCGGCAGGTAGAGATCCACGTCCAAAAGGCAGAAGGCGATGGGTGCGATGGTGGAATAATCGAAGGTCGCGGCGTCCGCCTCGATGGAATTGAGGCCGGTAATTCCGGTCACCTCCATGGAGCGATCGAACCAGGTTTTCTTGTTGTCAGACATCTTGTGGCGGATGGATTGGCTTTTCCCCCGCGCCTCGATTTCGTGATCCACGTGCTCGGAGATGAACCCGGAAAAGGTATCGAGGGCGTAATAGTCTTTCTCGATGCCGCTTTCTGCCATGTAACGATTGAGGAAAGCCGTCGTGTATCCGCGATTGCAACCGATCTCGGCGCAGCAGCCTTCGATCCCGCGCACACTTTCGACGCATTCGGTCAGGAACAGCAGTTGCTGGGGGCTGAACTGAAACGGGTAAACGCTGAACATCTTCTTGTCGAAGATGCCGGTCACCAAGGACCCGTCCTTGATCAGGGTGTAGATGGCTTTAGTGACGGGGTGCAGGGTCTTGACCATGGTTCCTCTTGATTCCTTGCCGCCAATGGAGATGAGGGGCATCGCGCCCTCTTATGCCCAAGTATATGCGCCCCTCTAGGGGGCCACAATAAAACCGCTCAGGCCGGCGCGCCGAGCGCCGCACCGGTCTCCGCTGTTCGGCGGGCGAGCCACTTGCCGACCAAGTGGCGCGTGGTCTCGGCGCCGGACATGTCGATCCCCGGTATTTCACTGCCCCGTCCCTGTCCCCGGGCAACGGCGGCATTAATAGCGGCGGCCAGGCTGTGACCGTCGAGATCCGTCTCCGATACCTGTTCGGCCAGCCCGATTCGGGCAAGGGCGGCGGCACGCCTGCGCTGCTCGTTCTGCCGGCCCGACCCGAACGGCACCATGACGGCGGGAACCCGGGCGGCGATCACTTCAATGGCGGTGTTGTAGCCGCATAGCGAAACGCTCACCCGCGCATGGGCCAACAGGTTGCGGAAATCCCTGCGCATGCGCTCGATGACGATGCCGTCCCCGGCCAGCCGCTCAAGCTCGGCCGCTTGCCTGGTTGGGATATTGAGGCCGGTCAGCAAACGCCACGGCGCGCCGGCGATGGTGGCTTCCATTATCACACTGGCGCGCGCCGCCATGGCGGCTTTCATGAGTTTCGCTCCAAAGGCGCCACCGCCCGCGGACACCAGGACCTCCCGGGGGCCGGAATCAGGCGCCGGTGCCGGCGTGACCTCGGGCCCGGAAAGGACGTAACCGGTGTAATGGATCCATTGGCTGATGCGCCGGGCGGCGGGAAAGCTTTCCTCGAAGGCAATGACGGCGGGATCGCCGTGGACCAGGACGGCGTCAAACCAAGCGGCAACCTGGTCGGCCATCTCGTCGTACCGGGACGCCTCGCGCTTGGCCGCGATAATGTCGCGGACCGACGAAATAACCAGGGGCCGGGGCACCGCGGCCCTGGCGGCTTCCACCAAGGCGACCATTTCGGCCTTGATCTGGCTGCGCCCGAAGGGGAACATTTCGACCATTACCGCGTCGGGGCGGGTGGCCTGAAAAATATCCACTAGCGCTTTGCGTCGGCTTGCGTTGAGGGCCGGGGTCGCGTCCCGGCCTTGGGCGTCGACCAGCCGGGTATAGCTGTCATCGGGGCTGCGCAGCGCCGGCAATTGGTGAAGGGTTACGCCGGACAAGCCGATTTCCGGAACCGGCATGCCGCCCGAAACAAGATCCACGCGGATTCCATCCGCGGCCAGGGCGCGGGCCAAGGTGGCGGCGCGTTGAAGGTGACCGATGCCGCGCAGGTGCTGGACGAAGATCAGAACGCGGTGGCCCATCAGATGCCCCCGCCCGCGAGGGAAGCGCCGGGGTTCGCGCCGTCCAACCGACGCTCCCCATCGATCTCGATGGGGGCCGGGCGGCCATGGCATCCGGCTCGTTTCACCGCACCGGCCAGGGCGTCATCGAGAACCCGCGCGGCACCCTCGATATCGTGGCGGCATCGCGCGTTTTCCCGGGCCGCCCGGCCCATGGCGGAAGCCCGGTGGGGATCATCCAGGAGTGCCGCGATGGCCTGGGCGAAGCGTTTCGGGTCGCGCTCCGGGACAAGAAGGCCGGTGACGCCATGGCTGACGATTTCGCCGATCGCCCCATGGCGGCCTGCGATCACCGGCGTGCCCACCGCCTGGGCCTCGAGGATCGCCATGCCCAGGGCTTCGTTCACCGCCGGCCAGACGAATATGTCGGCAGCCCGGTAAAGGCACGACAGCGCTTCGCCGTCTTGCTGGCCCAGGAACCGGACCCGTTCGGGGCCCGATGATCGAAAGGCGTGCTCGACTTGGGCGCGGGCCTCGCCGTCGCCCGCCACCAAGAGCCGCCAGGGCCGTTCGCGGAGTTGTCCCAGCGCCTCGGCCAAGACACGGTAGCTCTCGAGTTTATCGCCATCGCGCATCATCGCCACCGCCAGAAGCCAGGGATCGGCGGCATCCAGACCCTGTGTCCGGGCGAGCAACCGTTTGAGGGCGGCGGTTCCGCCACGGTTCGCGGGCCCTGCATCCAGGGCAGCAATGTCCATAAAGGGCCGCAGCCCGATGATGGCGGCGCCCGGTTTCAACGCGCCGGCGACGCCTTTCCGGTCGGCTGGATTGAGCTCGATGACGGCGTCGGCGGCGGCAACCGCGGCCCGCGCCGCGTCATGGCCGGCGGCGTTTGCGCCTTTGGCCCGCGCTGGATTGAGCGAGGCTTCACAGATCAGGTAGGGGACGCCAAGGGCGCCGGCTAGGGCGGGGCCGATCCAGTCGGGCGCCTTGTCGTAGACATGGTAGGTGAACACCGCCTGGGGGCGCCGGCCTGGGGGCATCGCCAGGAAACGCCGGACGTATCGGCTGGCCAACGCCTTGCCGATGCGCTGGAGCCGTCCCCCGTGGGCGGCATCATTGCCGGCATCGAAGGCGCGGAAGCGGGACAGCAGCCCGACTTCGTGACCGCCCCGGCGAAGCGCGCCGATTAACAGCCGGGAAATCAGGCGGTCGCCGCTGGGAACCGGGGAATCCGGGGGTTTCAGGGGTGCATAGAAGGCGACGCGCATAACCGCTCCCCGGTTTCCAACGACCCGCCTGCGGCGGCCGGCGTGTCCAGCCCGAAAAGCGCTGCGAGCTCGCCGATCAAGGCATCTTGGGAAAACGCCTGGCTCACCCGTTGGGCGCCGGCGGCGCCGTAGCGAATCCTGAGCGCCGGGTCGGTGATCAAGGACTCAAGGGCTTGGGTGAGCATGCTGGCATCGTCGGGCGGCACCAGGAGTCCCGTTGTCCCGTGGACGACCAGCTCGGGGACCGCGGAGACCGTGGTCGAAATTACCGCCAGGGACTGGCTCTGGGCCTCCATGAGCACGTTGGGCAGCCCGTCACGGTCGCCGTTGCCGGCGATCCGGCAGGGCAGGACGAAAAGGTCGGCCGCCCCATAGGCCGCCCGCACCTCGTCGAACGCCTGGGGGCCCCTGAATTGGACCCGATCGGCGATGCCGAGATTGCGCGCCTGGGCCCTCAGCGTCTCGAGCCCGGCGCCGCCGCCGATATGGATGAGCCGCCAGTGAAGACCCGCTTTGAGCCCCCCGAGGGCGGCGAGAAGCACGTCGAAGCCTTTTTTCTCGACGGCCCGGCCGACGCTCAGGATGTTCACCGCGCGCTCCGGTCGCGACCCGTCGCGATCGCGCGCGAAGTCGCGGCCCGATGGAGGAAACCGGGTCAGGTCGAGCCCGTGGTAGACCAGCACGACGTTGTCTTTGTGGGGCACCAGCGCGGCCAGGTGATCGCGGCCGATGGCGGTACAGGTGGTGCAAAAAGCGGCGTCTTCCAGTTTTTCGCGCTTTTCCCAATCGGGGCTCGTCCAAATGTCGACCGCGTGGGCGGAGACGCTCCAAGGCAGCCCCCGCATCTTGGCCGCGTAGCGCGCCACCGAGGCGGGGGTATGCAGGAAATGGGCGTGGATATGTTCGATGTCGGACGGCAGTTCGGCGGCCAGGACGCAGGCTTGGCCGAACCTGCGAACACGGTTGGCGGTGGGATCTCGGATCAGGTCTCGCCACCAGACCGCGCGCGCTTGGCGGAATTTGGGAAGCGCCCGCGCCGCCTTGAGGCCGTTGAGCACCCGGCGGGGCGCGTCCTTGAGGTATTCGGGCAGATAACCGATCGCGGCACGGATTTCGCCATGCACCGGGTGGGTTTGAGGGTCGGTGGGATGGCGCAGGGAGACGATCGATAGATCCAGGCCGAGACGCTCCAGCGCCAGAATTTCCTGGGCGATGAAGGTTTCCGACAAACGCGGGTATCCCTTGAGAACGAATGCGATCTTGCGCGCCATGTGTTTCTTTCCGCCGATCGGCCTTGCGTCGTCCCCCACACCCGCGGGCCCGGGCCGGGGGCGCCATGCCTCAGACCACGGTCCGGATCGGTTTCACCTGTTTCATGAGAAGATTCGATGCAAGAGTGTCGACAATGTCGAGACCGTCGAGCAAACCGGGGATCGAGACCGACGAGGGCGACGGCTGCCGGGCGAGTCCGTGAAGGGCCCGGGCCATCGCCTTGGGGTCGTGGCTGCCGTCGTCGGCAAGCAGTTTCACGAGATTGAGCTTTGATGCTTGTTCGGCCCGGATCAACTGTTCCCTGCGCGGAACGGTCCGGGGAACGATCAAGGCCGGGCGGTCGAAGGACAGAATCTCGCAAAACGTGTTGTAGCCACCCATGGCCACCACGCCCTTGGCCCGCGCCAACAAGGATTCGAACCCGGTATCGAAGGTGATCGCTGCCACCCGGTCGAGCCGCTCGATGCGTTCCATGAATTTTTGCCGGCTTCGCGGCGCCATGAAGGGCCCGAAAACCACCAATGCCGGGTAGGGCAGGCCGGCTTCGCACTCGTAGGCGCGCAGGACCCAATCCACCAGCGCTTCGCCGTCGCCGCCGCCACCCGGGGTGACGAGAATATACGGTTCGCCGATCAGATCTTCGGACTTCTCCTGGGGCCTGTGGCGGGGCAGTTTGCGGCGCAGATAGCCGGTATAGACCAGCTTCCGGCGCACGCGGTCGGGCACGTCGATCCCGGTGAGGGGATCGTAGATTTCGCGCAGCCCGTAAATCCAAATCTGGTCGTAAAGATCGGCGAGCGCCGGGATCGCTTTCTTGCGCTCCCACTCGGCGGCCAGCAGCGCCGGATCGTCCAGCACGTCGCGCAAGCCCAGCACCAAGGGCGTGCCGCGCGCCTTGAGCATTTCCAGGGTGTCGCCGACCTCTCCTCGGAGACCACGGGGCTCCTTGTCGACAATGAAGAGGTCGGGATCGAACGCCCGGGCGGTGTGGTAGATGATTTCGCGCCGCAGATTCAGCGTCTGGTCGGGGCTGATGTGGAGGTTGAGGGGGGTGTACGCACCGTTGCGCAGCTTGAGCATGCCTGGAATCCGCACGAAATCGACGCGGGAGCGGAAATTGAAGCTGCCGATAATCGGCGAGCCCGACAGAATGAGGACGGAAAGACCCTTGTGATTGGCCACA
>SMXQ01000167.1 GCA_004356985.1 Alphaproteobacteria bacterium
GCCTTCGACGTCGGCCTCCAGGAACAAGAACTCACCAGCCCGATCACCGTCCACGACATCGACCAGAGCTGTTTCCAGGCCCCGCCGCCGCCGGCGGCGAGCGCCGAGGCAATCGAAAAGACCGTCGAACTGCTGGTTCGTGCGCGCTTCCCGCTGATCGTCGGCGGCCGGGTCGGCTACCTGCCGGCGGCGACAGGGCCGATCCGGGAGTTGGTGGAGCTGTTGGGCGCGGCCTATCGCGACGACCGTACCTTCGTCTGCATGCAGACCATCCATCCCCAGAACCTGACCGGATCGCGCGATGTCCTGGCCAAGGCCGACGTGGTGCTGGCCATCGATTGCGCCGACGTGCGTTGGGCACTCGGCGGCTACGGCAAGAACCGCCATGCCTACAAGGCCAAGGACACCAAGCGCCAGCGGGTCATCGACCTGTCCCAGAACGAACACGCGTCGCACACCTGGAACCGGGTGGGCGGCGCCATCGCCGACACCGAGCTTCAGCTGCTGGCCGATCCCCTGACCGGCCTTGGCCAGATCATCGACGGCGTCAGGAAACGGCTGCGGCGCGACAAGGCGTTGGCCGGCCGCTTCAAGCGCCGCGCCCAGGCCATCGCCCGGGAAAAGGCAACCCTGGTCAAGTCCCAGCGCCGGCGCCTGGAAGCGCGCTGGGACGACAATCCCATCTCGCCCGGCCGCATGGTCGCCGAACTTTGGCAGGCGGTCCGGGACAAGCCCTGGTACCTGACGCTCCGCAACCACCGCTCCTGGCCCGAGGGCGCCTGGCAATTCGACGGCGCCGGTCAATATGCCGGCCATTCCAGCGGCGGCGGCCTCGGCCACGGGCCCGGCGCCTCGGTGGGCGCGGCCTTCGCCTGCCGCGACGATGGCCGCTTCCCGGTCGGCATCATCGGCGACGGCGATTACCTGATGGCCACCGGCGCGGTGTGGACCGCCGTGCACTACCGGGTGCCGCTGTTGATGGTGATCAACAACAACACGTCGTGGTACAACGACGAGGAACACCAGGCGAATATCGCCGCCATCCGCAAGCGGCCGCCGGAAAACGCCTATATCGGCACCACCACCCGCGACCCGGACGTCGATCTCGCGAAAAATGCGGAAAGCCATGGCGCCGTTGGGATCGGCCCGATCACCGAACCCGGCGACCTGGCCCCGGCCTTCAAACGCGCGGTGAAAGTGGTCGAGGACGGCGGCGTCGCCGTGGTCGACGTGAGGACGTCCAACCTCTAGGCGGCACTATCCACCCGGTTGATCAGGCGGCGGCCTTGCGGCCGGATGCTTCGAGACACGCGCTGCGCTCGTTCCCCGGCATGAGGGTAAGCTATCATTCCTTATCCTGAGGAAGGCCCTGAAGGGGCCTGTCTCGAAGGATGGGGCAACTGCTTCAAACGGTTTTTCAGCAGCCTGCTAGAGCCGGGCCGCCGGTGGCCTCAGGCAGCGGCCTTGCGGTTAGCGGCGAGGCGCGCATCGACCAGGGCGACCGTCGCGTCGACCACATCAGATTGCATGCCGTGCTGGGCGGCGAGCGTCTTCACCAGGCAATCCACCCGCTCGATATTGGGCGCCCCGGCGAACAGGGCACGGGCCGCCGATGACGGCTTGACCAGCCCGTTGGCCGCGGCGGCGTATTTCTCAAACGGAACCTGGTCTTCGGGCGCGGCGCCCAGCGCCCGGCACAACTCGGCCACCCATTCATAGACCGAACGCGAAAGCGCGATATCGCTATGCACGGCGTCGCGGATGGAACGCGCCGCGTCGGCCTGCACGCAACGATAATTGCCGGTCAGCAACATGCACCACTTGGCCAGCGGCACGAACACCGAATCATGGACCTTGAGCTTGACCGGCAATTCGACGACGCCGTCGCCGGTGTCATAGCGGATGGCTTCGATATCCGCCTGCATGCGGCGCAGCATGGCGGTGTGCTCATCGGATTCGAACCGCGCCGACTTGAAGTTGGTGGGCAGGGCGACCTGGAGAATGTTGGTCTCTTCCTCGGGCGGGCGGAAGGCCTGGGGGTCGGGGCTGCACAAGGTCATCAAGGCTGGGTCGAAACCCTCCCAGACGCTGGGGTCGGTATAGCACTGCGTCACCGTGGCGGGATCGAGGCCGGGAATACGCGCCAGGTAAGGCAACGGCGGCATGTTCATGATCGACATGCACGGAACCCGCGACTGGGCCACCGCGCCGAGCAGTTCGCGCACCCCCGGCGAGCGGTACTGGGGCTCCTGCATGGCCAAGGCCACCAGGTCGTAATCCGCGGGATCGACGGCATCGGGGGCCGCCGCGGACAGGCTTCCCGGCGCATTCCGCGAATCGATCTCGACCAACCCGTCGCGGCCCTTGACCGGCAAGCGGACCCGGGTCCCTTGCGCGTTGATCAATTCGGCCTCTTCGGGCAGGCACACCAGCTTGACGTTATGCCCGCCGAGCAACAATTTGGTCGCCAGCAGCGAGCCGTAGGACGCCCCGAAAATCAGCGTGTTGTAAGCGGTCGCCATGATCTATTCCTCCCCGGTTTCGCTGGGCGCGGACGCGCTGGAACCATCGCGCTCACTGGTGCGCTCGCCGGCCCGGATCGAGCCCAAACTGTGCCCGGAATATGGGGCCCCGGTCAAGCGCCGCCCGCACTCCAAAACAGCGAAACAAAGCTTTTGATTTCGCCGCCGGGCATCCCGCCTTGGCCGCCGTGGCAATCCTCGGCCCGGAGCAAAACCCTTTTGATTTCAACGCCTAGTTTGAGCCACGCCCCCTCAATTCATCTTCAGCAAGGCCTTGGCGGCGCCGCCCATGATGGTCTCGCGCTCGGCATCGCTCAGCCCCGCGACCTGGTTGACCAGGGCTATGGGGTCGGGCTCGCCCATGTCGTAGGGCCGGTCGGTGCCGAGCATCACCCGCTCCGCCCCCACCAAATCCACCAGGATGCGGATCTGTTCGGGGCGGAACACCACCGTGTCGAACCACATATTGGCGAGGAAGGAAGACGGCGGCGCATCGGTATGTTCGCGGCATTCCTCGCGTTCCCGCCAGGCGTGATCGAAACGGCCCACATAGAACGGCATGAAGCCGCCGCCATGGGCGAAATAGAACTTGAGCTTGGGGTGCCGGGCGATGACGCCGGAATGGATCAGGTGCGACATGGCCAGGGTGGTTTCCAGCGGGTTGCCCACCACGTTGGTCATGTAATAGGCCTTGAGGCGCTGGGGATGAGTGAAACCCTGGGGATGGACGTAGATCATGGTGCCCAGCTGCTCGGCGGCGTCCCAGAACGGCTCCAGGGACGGGTCCGACAGTTCCATGCCGTTGATCTCGGTCGGGAAACGGATGCCGCGAAGATCGAGATCGCCCACCGCGCGCTCCATCTCCTTGATCGCCAGCCCGACATGGTGGAGCGGCCCCACCCCCATGGAGACGAAGCGGTCGGGATAGCTCTTGACGATCTCCGCCGCCCGGTCGTTGATCAGCCGCGCCACGGTCATGGCAAGGTTGGAATCGGCCTCGTAGAAGCCCCGGGGCGGCGCCGGGCTGAGGGCGGAAATATCGACGCCGATCCTGTCCATGTCGGCGATGCGTTTTTCGGGGTCGGCCAGCACCGCGGCGCGTTGGGCCTGTTCCTGGGAAATGCCGATGCCGCCTTGGCTCGCGGCCTCGGCGCCGACATCGCCCTTCTCGGCGGCGGCCTTCATCATGGCCCGCGATTCCTCCACCACCAGGTGGGCGTGGATATCGATTACTGTTGCCATGTTTTCAGCTCCTCCCTGGTCAATGACCCCCCTTCCCCGGTCGCGGCGGCAGGGGGTCCATCGAAGCTAATATCCGACGTTTGACGCGGCGCGTCTAACCCTTCTTCTTTTTGCCCTTGCGTTTGCCGCGGCATTTCTTGGAGACCTTGGGATTGCAGCGCGCCGTGCGGGTCTTGAACGCCTTCTCCGCCCGCTTCAACACCTCGCCCGGCGTCGCGTAGAGCTTGTTCAGGATCGCCATGACCTGTTTGCCGTCATTGGGCCGGGGAATGAACTTGTAGCGTTTCATCTCGGCCAGGAAGGCCTTGTCGGTGGTGGTCGCCGCCCAGGCCGCGCGCCACTCCTTGATGCGCGCCGCGGGCACGCCCGGCGGCAGGGCAAAGGGATTGGACATCGCCAGCGGCCGCGCGACGAAATCGACCAAGGCCTTGTCGGCCGCGGTCTTGGCGTAGTCGCGGGCGAACGGCACGTTGGGGATATCGGGGTGCTTGGCCACGCCGATCTGCACCACAAAGTTGATCTTGCCGCCCTGGACCCAGTCCGCCTTGGTGGAACGGAAGGTCTCGTAGCCGGCGCAGCGGCCCACCACCTCCTTGCGCTCGACCGCTAGATTGGCGCCGCCCGGGCCGCGATAGCCCAGCACCGGCCGGAACCGGGTGCCGATGGCGGCGTTGAGGGCCAGCGGCACCTTGGTGCCGTTGGACCGCGCCCCGGTGCTGGAAATCTTCATGGACTTATCGAACACGTCCTGGATGGTCTTGAAGCCGGCCCCTTTCCAAGCGATACAGACCTGCACCTGGCCCGCCATGTTGCCGAGCCAGTTGAACTTGCGCATGTCGTAGCCCCAATTCTTCTTGGGCGTGAGAATCGGGTCGGTGACCGGGCCCAGCGCCCAGGTGCCGATATGGGTGCCGTCCTTGTCGGCCCGGGTATAGAGCGTCCTGACGGCGCCGATGCCGCCGGCCCCGGGCAGGTTGCGCGCCACGTAACTGGGTTTGCCCGGCAAAAACCGGACGGCGTGCTTGACGAAGGTCCGCCCGATCAGGTTGGTGCTGCCCGCCACCCCGCCGCCGATCCACAGGGTCAGGGTCTTGTCCTTGAAGAACTCGGCCGCCGGGGCGTTGCCCGCCGCCACCGCCAGCGCGGCCGTAGCCACCGCGCCGAATAACGAAAATCTGCCAAACCATCCCATGGTGTCCGTCCTCCTGTTTGTTTCGCTCCCCGATCTTGGCCGCTCAGCCGTCATCACGGATCGCGTTTGTCATGGTTTACGCTCAGGCGACTGAAATCGGCCCTCCCGACCGATGCCCTGCCGATTGATGCCCTCCCAAGCGATGCCCTCCCAAGCGGTGATGGACTAGGCCCAGGGGCCGAGGAAGGGCTCGCCCATGAAGCTGTCGGTCTCGGCGTCGACGGTGTCGGGCCAGACGCCGGGCGTGAATTGCAGACGCTCGGCCGCCGGCCTCACCCGGCCGTCCCAGCCGACCTGTTCCATGTGATGATAGAGAACCATGGCGTGGCCGTCGGGGTCGAAGGCGATCGCCGTCTTGCCCATGCCCGGGAACAGCGCCTGCTCGAGCTCGCGAATCTCCGCCCCTTCTTCCTTGAGGAAATCGACGGCGTCTTTCAATTGCCGGTAATTGCCGAGCTGCAGGCCGAAGCCCATCAGGGTCGAATGATCCGAGAAGCCGAGAGCGCCGCGCAAGCCCAAGGGATAAAGGGCGAGGCTGTGATGCTCGGTCGAACAGCGCAGGAAGACGCAGCGCTGGCCCTCAAAGGTGGTTTCCTCGGAGATCGTGAAACCGAGCCTGCTTGTATAGAAATCCTCCGCCGCGGCGAGATCCTCGACGAACAGGCCGACCGGGCCGATGCGCACGATCTTGAAGGGGCGGGACATGAGGATGCCGTCGACGTCGAAACGCGCCGGCCGGTCCTCGGCATCGCCTTGGCCGTCCATCAGGCCGACGCCGCGGGCGAGCGCGTCTTGGACCTCTTGGTATTCGGAAATCTGGGGCAGCTCCGGCACCTCGCGGAACGCGCGGTCGTGCATGTCCCAGGGCTTCGAACGTCCGGCCCAGCCGATCTGCTCGATGCCGTAATAAAGCTCGTTCTGGTGCCAGTCGGGATCCATCAGGTAGGTGTGCCAGTTGGAGCCCGGCATGTCGCGCCCGACTCTAACCATGTTGCAGCCCGCGTCAGTCAGCCAGTGATGGCCGTCCACGACCTCGGCCAGGCTCTGCACCTGCCAGGTGATCTGGCCGATGGTGACCCCTTCGCGGGTCTTGCCGTCGCGGTCGCGCAGCATGCGGACGCGGTGGTTGTTGATGACGAAGGCATGATGGTCGGAGCCAAAACGGGTGAAGTACCCCTTGGGGTCGCCGAGGTCCTTGAATTCGTCCGGCACGTCTTTGCCGGCGAAGGGATCGCGGATGTCGGTGAGACGAAAGCCGAGCAGGTTGCGGTAGAAGTCCAACCCCTCTTCCATGCGCGTGAGGTTGATGCCGAAATGGCCGAGACGTCTGATCTTGAAGGGCTGGTCCAAAAGGACCCCGCCCACGTCGTGCCGTTCCGCGCTCGCCATTGCCGCCTCCCTGTGTTTTCCGGCGATTATGGCGGCACCGGCGGGCTCTTGTCGAGGACGGAACCGCCCGGAACACGGATGCCCCGGGCCGGTCAAGAAAGGGCCGCCCGGCCCGCCCCTAGCGGTTGGCCTCGACCTTGAGGTTGAGGGCGCGGACCAACGAACCCGGTGCGTTGGCCCCGAACAATCGTTGGAACCGGTGAAAGGGAAACGGCGGCGCGGGCGCCACGGTGATTTTCAGGGTCTTGGGGTCGTCGAGGAACTTCTCCAGTTCATCGGCCAGGGATTTGAGAAAGGCACTGCCGCTGCGTCTCGCGGTGCGGCGCGCCTGGTCGAGCATCGCCGCGATCACCGCCCTGGCGCCGATCCCCTGCTTGCGCGCCGCGGCGGCCAGGCTCAACTGGATGAGCCGGGTATTGGACAATACCAACGACCCGCGGATCAGCGTCGCGTTCAGCATCTCCGCCATGAACCCCGCCATCTCTTCCGGCTTGAGGCTCAATTCAAACACCGCCTTGGGCAGGTTTCTGACGCCGAGCTTGAAATCGATGCCGGCCAGTCCGGCCATGCGCAACGACAATTCCTCGATGGCCATGGTGCGGGTCGCATGGTCTGCGGTGGTCACCATTTTGAGCCGGGCCTTGAACGCGTCCAGGCCCGAATCCCGGAGAAACCCAGCCATGGCCGGGCTCTTGCCGCGCGGCTTCATGACGATGTCGTCCATCAGAAACGTCGTCTTTCGGGCGTAGGGACGGCCTTGGCCGTTGGTGGCATAGATCGCGTCCAAGGTCCCGCGGCCGATCACCAGATCGATCTCGTTGGCGCGGATTTCAAAACCCTCGAAATTGAATTTTTTGATCACCGGCTTGGTGAAATAGGGCAGCAGGCCGGGCCGCCTCACGGCGGCCACGATCTCCGCGAGATTAAGGCCGGTGAACTCCAGGCGGCCGAGGACGACTTCCCCGGGGTCGCTGCCCGATTTGATATAGACGTTCAGGTCCTCCAGGAGGAAGCGGCCGATAATCCCGTTGCCCATGTTTTCCAGGGCGACGGTCCTCAGGCTCAATTCGCCTCGATTGGGCGTGGTCACGGTCAGGGCGCGGAGCCTGAATTCGGTGACGTCGAGACGCTTGATCACCGCCTCCATGGTCAATTCCCCCCGCGCCGCGAGGTTGAGCAGCAAACGGGTTTCCAACGTCAGGCCGGAAAGGCTTATCCCCTCGACCCTGGTCTCCATCTCATCCTTGGCGAAACTGAGCGCGCGGGCCTCCACGGCGCTGATCTCACCGGAGAACGGGTCGATGCCGAACTCGAGGGCAACGGCCTTGAGCACGTCGCCGTTGGCATGGCTGAGAGAGACCTCGGCGACGCTGACGCTGGCCGTCAACGGGTTCGCCGAAATGGCGCCGTGGGTCAAGGTGAGCCGGGGGGCATCGCGGGCAAGGACGGCCTGGAGATCCTCGATGGCGCGGGCGGCCGAGGCCGACATGGTGCCGGGCAGATAGACCAGCCCCCAGCCGGCGACAAGGATCGCGGCGAGGGCGAGGACGGCAAGCAGGCCGGCGACTAATTTATTCATCGGCGATCCATCCCCGTGGCGGCCCGGCCCCCTGGGCCTGATCTTCGGACCAGGCCCGCGCCGGCCCAGGCGCCGCGGGAATTCCCCGTCCGCTACAAGCTATAATCGCCAATGGCGGCAACGCAAAGCGTTCCTTGATGCCACCGGGCGGAACCCTGGGACGCCGGATGGAATCCCCAACGGGATGGAAAGGGACACCATCGCCCTTGACTCCCTGCCCTTTCCCATTTAGAACAAATCAGGAACATTTTAAAAGCGCCGGGTTTCCCGGCATCGGGGCGCGGGTCCGCCACAGGCGTGGCGGTTCGCGCCCGCTTTGTCCCCGCCCGCCCTTCGGCAAACCAGGGGCGGCAAACCAGGGGCGGCAACGCGGGGACCCGCAAAGACAAGGATCCGCCATGAGGGAGCACCCATCGCCATGACACCCATGCCCCCGGCAGGGGACGCGAGAAGCGAGACCATCGCCCGGCTGAGAACCGAGATCGCCCGCATCGAAGCCGCGGGCGCGACCGGAGGCCCCGGCACCACCGCCCCGGGGCCGGTCACCTTCGGTATCGCCGCCATCGACGGGCATCTCCCGGGCGGTGGTCTCGCCCCCGGCGCCGTGCACGAAATCATCGCTGGCGATGACGGCATGGCCGCCACCGGGCTCGCCCTCGCCTTGGCCGCCCGCCTGTTCGCCATGGCCGGGCGGCGGTCCTGGTTCTGGTGCGGCCAAGGGCTGCCGCTATACGGCCCCGGGCTCGCCGCCTTCGGCTTCGATGCCGGGGCGGGGCTGATGACGCGCGGCGGCTCGGACCGGGAGGTGCTCTGGGCCATGGAGGAAGGCCTTGCCTGTGGCGCCTTCGCCGCCGTGTTCGGCGAGGTGAAAACCTTTGCCCCCCATGCCGGGCGCCGCCTCGCCCTGGCCGCCCGGGACAGCGGCGGCACCGCCTTCGTGCTGCGCGGCCGGGGGGCCGAAGGCGCGCCGTCGGTGGCGGCCACCCGCTGGCGGGTGCGAAGCGTGCCGCTCGCCCCTGGCGCCCTTCCCGGCGCCACCGATTCTCCCGCCGATTCCCCCCCCGATTCCCAAAGCGCGGACGGCGAGGGATATGCCTGGCGGCTCGACCTTCTGCGCGGCGGCGGCGCCATGCCCCGGAGTTGGCGGGTGCTGTGGCGGCCCGGCCGGGCGGCACCCCCTTTCCCCGCGGCTTGCGAAGATTGGCCCCAGGATCATGGATGCGAAGACCAAACCGGCGCCCCGCCGGGTGCTCTGTCTCTGGCTCCCCCGCTTTCCGGCGGAACGGTGCCTCAAGGAGAGAGAATCCTCCAGCGTGAAGCGGGCCCCCGGCGCGAAACGGGCTGAGGACCGGCGCCCCTTCGCGGTCTGGATCGGCGCCGGCAACCGGCTCGGGATCCTGGCCGCGAACCGCGCCGCCGAGGCCGCCGGAATCCATCGAGGCCAGAGCCTGGCCGATGCCCGGGCGCTCTATCCGGCGCTCATCACCGCGCCCGCCGACAATGCCGCCGATGCCCGGGCGCTGGAACGCCTTGCCGCCTGGTGCCGGCGTTTTTCCCCCTGGACCGCGCCGGTGCGGGCCGAGCGCGACGGCACCCCTGCGCAAGAGGCCGGCATCTGGCTCGAGACGACCGGCTGCGCCCATCTCGTGGGCGGCGAGGAAGCCTTGACCGCCGCCATCGCCGGCGCCATGACCAGGGCCGGATTCACCAGCCGCGTGGGGCTCGCGGGGACGCCGGGGGCGGCCTATGCGCTGGCCCGCTTCGGCGGCAACGGCGCCGGGCTTGGCGCCATCGCCCGGCCGGGGCGGGAAGCCGAGGCGCTGGCCCCCTTGCCGATCGCCGCCCTCCGCCTGGAGGCGGGCATTCTCCAGGGCCTGGACGGGCTTGGCCTCAGGCGCATCGGCGATCTTTACCCTTTGATCCAGGGCCCCAAGCGGGCCACGCTCGCCCGCCGCTTCCCGGCGATTCTCCTGGAACGGATCGACGCGGCGCTGGGCCGGCGCTTCGAGCCCCTCGGCCTGGGCCGGGAACGTCCTCGTTTCGCGGCCCGCCTCACCTTGCCCGAACCCACCCGCGGCACCATTGTCATCGCCCGGGCCTGCGAGCGCCTAGTGGGGGAACTGGCCGCCCTGCTGGCCAGAGACGGCCTGGGCGCGAGGCGCTTCGTCTTCACCGCCTTCGGCGCCGCCGGGCAAAGCCGGCGGGTCGTCATCGGCACCGCCCGGGCGATGGCGGCGGCGGCGCCGCTCATGCGCCTCTTTGCCTTCGAACTCGAAAAGATCGACCCCCGGCTTGGAATCGACGGCTTTTCCCTGGAAGCCTTCGCCACCGCGCCCTTGAGCCCCCGCCAGGGGCGGTTTGAGCGGCCCCCTTCGATCACGCCGCCCGGGCCCGCGGGCGATGATCCCGGCGCCGATCTCGCCCCCCTGATCGACAGCCTGCATAGCCGCCTTGGGCGTAAGCGGGTCGGGCGCATGGTGCTCCGCCCCAACCACCTGCCCGAACGCGCCCAGGCCTGGACCCGGGCCGAGGCCGGGGACCCCCACCTCCTCCCGGCGCGCGCCCTGCCCCCCACCCGGCCGGTGCGCCTCTTGCCCCGGCCCGCGCCGATCGATGCCATGGCCGAGGTGGCGGACGGCCCGCCGGCCTGGTTCCGCTGGCGGGGGGTGCGCCATGGGGTGGCAAAGGCCGCGGGGCCGGAGCGCATCGCCCTTGACTGGTGGACCCTGCCGGGCTGGCAGGCCAATCCTTTGGGCCCGGCCCAGCCGCCCGGCCTTGGCGCCGCCATCCGCGATTACTACCGCGTCGAGACCACCGCCGGGGCGCGCTTCTGGATCTACCGGGCGGGGCCCCATCGCCCGGACGCGCCGCCAAGTTGGTTCCTGCACGGGGTCTTCCCATGACCCCACCTCCCGATTACGTCGAGCTTGCCGTCACCAGCAATTTCAGCTTCCTGCGCGGCGCTTCGCACCCCGAGGAACTGGTGGCCCGCGCCGCCGCCCTTGGCCACAAGGCCATGGGGCTGGCCGACCGCCACACCCTTGGCGGCGTGGTGCGCGCCCATGTGGCGGCCAAGGCGGCGGGGATCCGGCTTGCCGTGGGCTGCCGCCTGGTGCCCGAAGACGGCCCGCAGCTCTTGGTCTACCCCCGCGACCGGGCCGCCTATGGGCGGCTTGCCCGCACCCTGACGCTGGGTAAGCGGCGCGCGGAAAAGGGCGCGTGCCGGCTGGAACTAGCCGACCTCGGCGGTCTGGGCGGCGGCCAAACGATCCTCGTTCTGCCCCCAAAAAACGGAATTTATGACGAGTTATTTACCCATAAATTCAATGTATTAGGAAATATACTTAAATCACGTTATTACCTTGCGGCGGCCCCCGCCTATGACGGCGACGAGCCCCGCCACCTGGCCCGCCTGGCCCGCCTCGCCGCGCGCGCGGGGATCAAAATGGCCGCCGTCAACGACGTCTACCTGCACGGCCCCGAACGGCGCCCCCTGCTGGACGTGCTCACCTGCATTCGCGAGAAATGCACCCTGGGCGCGGCGGGGTTCCGGCGCGCCGCCCATGGCGAGCATCACCTGAAGAGCGCGGAGCAAATGGCGCGCCTGTTCGGCGGCGACCCGGAAATGGTCGCGCGAAGCAATGAGATCGCCGCCGGACTTCGCTTTTCCCTCGATGAACTGGCCTACGAATACCCGCTCGAGCCGGTGCGCGCGGGGCTCAGCGCCGATTCCACCCTGGCCCGCCTGGCCCTGGCCGGGGCGCGGGTCCGCTATCCCGGCGGCGTGCCCCCAAAGGTGCGGGCCAGCCTCGCCCACGAGCTTAAGATCATCGCCGAGCTCGGCTACGCGCCCTATTTCCTCACCGTCGACGATATCGTCCGCTTCGCCAGGGGCCGCGGCATTCTTTGCCAGGGGCGCGGGTCGGCCGCCAATTCCGCGGTCTGTTACTGTCTCGGCATCACCGCGGTGGACCCGGCGCTGAGCGATCTTCTGTTCGCGCGCTTCGTGTCCGCCGCCCGCGACGAGCCGCCCGATATCGACGTCGATTTCGAGCACGAACGCCGGGAAGAGGTGATCCAATACATCTATCGAAAATACGGGCGCGAGCGCGCCGGCCTCGCCGCCACGGTGATCCGCTACCGCACCCGGTCCGCCTTGCGCGACGTGGGCAAGGCCCTGGGCCTGTCCGAAGACACCGTGAGCGCACTTTCCAAGACCGTCTGGGGACGCTCGTCGCGGGGGCTGGAGGCCACCCAGGCGCGCGAGGCCGGGCTCGATCTTGCGGACCCGACCGTCGCCCAGGTCATCGCCCTTTCCCGCCAGCTGATCGGCTTTCCCCGGCACCGGTCCCAGCACGTGGGCGGCTTCGTCATCACCCGGGGGCCGCTTTCGGAACTGGTCCCCATCGAGAACGCGGCCATGGAGGGGCGCACCGTCATCGAATGGGACAAGGACGATCTCGATGCGCTCGGCATCCTCAAGATCGACGTGCTGGCGCTCGGCATGCTGAGCTGCCTCAGGCGCTGTTTCGCGCTGCTTGCCGACCATTATCAAAGGCCCCTCGACCTCGCCACCCTGCCGGCCAAGGACGCGGCGGTCTATGAAATGCTGAGCCGCGCCGATTCCATCGGCGTCTTCCAGGTGGAAAGCCGGGCCCAGATGTCGATGCTGCCGCGCTTGCGCCCGCGCTGCTTCTACGACCTGGTGATCGAGGTCGCCATCGTCCGCCCCGGCCCCATCCAGGGCGACATGGTGCATCCCTATTTGCGCCGGCGCGGCGGCATCGAGCCCGTCACCTTCCCGTCCGCGGAGCTCGAGGGCGTGCTGGGCAAGACGCTCGGCGTGCCGCTGTTCCAGGAACAGGCCATGAAGATCGCCATGGTCGCCGCCGGCTTCTCGGCGACCGAGGCCGACGCGCTGCGCCGCGCCATGGCCACCTTCAAGCACAGCGGCACCATCCACACCTTCCGCGACAAGATGATCGGCGGCATGGTGGCGCGCGGCTACCAACGCGATTTCGCCGAACGCTGCTTCAAGCAGATCGAAGGCTTCGGCACTTACGGCTTCCCCGAAAGCCATGCCGCCAGCTTCGCGCTCCTGGTCTATGCCTCGGCCTGGTTCAAGTGCCATTATCCCGATGTCTTCGCCGCCGCCCTTCTGAACAGCCAGCCCATGGGCTTCTACGCCCCGGCCCAGATCGTCCGCGACGCCCGCGAACACGGGGTTTTGGTCCGCCCGGTGGACGTGAACGAGAGCGACTGGGACACGACCTTGGAACCGGGCTTGGAACCGGGCTTGGAACCGGGCCTGGAACCGGGCTTGGAAGCGGGCCTGGAAGCGGGCGGCGGCGCACCCCACGCGCTCCGCCTCGGCTTGCGCCAGGTCAAGGGATTGGCGCAAGCCCAGGGCGATGCCATCACCAAAGCGCGCGCCATGGACGGGCCCTTCTTCGATGTTTCCGACATGGCCGCGCGCACCCGACTCGGACGCGGCGTGCTCAACCGCCTCGCCCGGGCCGACGCCTTCCACTCCTTAGGGCTCACCCGGCGCGAGGCGTCGTGGGCGATCCGCGGGCTTGAGATCGAGGCCGCGCCCCTGCCGCTGTTCGCCGCC
>SMXQ01000168.1 GCA_004356985.1 Alphaproteobacteria bacterium
ATTAAACCTTGGCGCAGTATCTCGGATGGTCTTGGCGATAAAATCGTCAGACAAATGCCCGTAATGCTTCTCCACCATTCGAGTGTCACGATGCCCCAGGTTTTTCATGATCATGCCTCCCCATCTTTACCGCTGGAGGCAGTGTGTTGATTGTACTCCGCCGTCGAGGTGGCAGAGCGGGACAGCGCCCAGTCACGGAGGTCGCAACGCCGATACCTGATGCACCTCCGGGATAAGGCCACCCAACGAGGCCCCCCACCGCTCAACCGATGGGCCTGGAGTGTACGGGGCGAGACGGATAGGTATTTGGCTGCTAATTTTTCGTTGATGAATTTTTCGAAATATGATTCGGAGACAACTTTCGATTGTTTTTTTAATCTAGGCACTGGAAATATCCTTACGTTTAGTAACTGGCCTACACTGAATTTCGTACAATGAATTATCGTGTGAAATCGAAGCGCCATCGGAAAATACTGATTAAATATTCGTCAACCAACAGTGTTATATGGGATAATCAAATAATTCCCTACATCTGTTAATTAATTAGAAATTATTTAAAGAATAGTATTATGCTCTATTTGTATTATACTTACAAGGAGATTCAAATGGGGACCTGAACTCCCCCATCCAAGGAACTCGGTATGTACCTACTTCTTATCGCAGAGCACGAGAGATTCTCTCATCAACAACCGTCCCGCCGCATGGAAATGGGCCTGGCTGCGGCCGGGTTGTGCAATATCATTTGGGTTAAGGAAAACGCAGGGTCTCCCTGGCCCGCGTTTTGCTGGTTTCGGAGACTTAGGAGCCAGCCTGTAACTTATGAAACCTGATCATGGAACCAGCCATGACCGTATCCAATGTGGTTCCAGACTAAGGGCTCTATGAGGTCCCAGATCGATTTTCGTGGTAGCTTGGTGGTAGCTTGATAACAAGGGCCTAGAGGAAAAAACCTCTAGACCCTTGTTTTAATTGGCGCGCCCGGAGGAATTCGAATCCCCAACCTCCTGATCCGTAGTCAGGTGCTCTATCCAGTTGAGCTACGGGCGCATGGTCGCGAAGGCCCGCGAGGCTACTCAAAACCGCCCTTATTAGCAAGCCGCCGAAGGACCCGATTCCGGGCTCTTCCAACCGTTCCCGGCGGCCGGGGGACCGGCTGGAGAGGATTGTTGGGATTCAGGGGTTGTGAAACGGCCTCAACTCCAATATTAACCTTATAACAATGAAATTGCAGAATTGTATCTCTTGGGGTGTATACCTTTGCGCTAGGAATTAGGGGTGGTTTTCCCATGGCCCGAATAATGAAGCATGCGGTGATTTTGGCTGCAGCCCTGGCGGTGGGCGGCTGTTCGTTCATCTCCGATAATCTATTCCCGTCTTTCGGCGGCGACGATCCGGCGGCGCCGCCCGACGGCCAGCCGATGGTGCGGCCCACCACCGCGCGCGCGCCTTCGGCGGGCAAGGTCCTGAAGCAGCCGACGGCGCCGACGGCGGCTCCGGTGGCCGTGGCCCAGCCGCCGCGGTTGGGCACCTCCACCTTCACGCCACCCGCCGTCACCCCCGGTTCTCCCACCGGGACCGCGGTCGGCACCAAGGTGGTCCAGATGCGCGGCGAACTGGGCCAGCTGCAAGGCGGCATCAACCAGCATAACCAAGAGCTGCAGCAACTCAGGGCGCAGACCGTCCAGCACGCCCAGGGCTACCACGGCACCGTGGCGGCGATCAATTCGCGCCTGCAGGTCGGCACCACCCCCGGCAACCCGGTCCTGACCAGCCAATGGAACACGGCGCAGACCCAGCTCGACGCCCTCAGCCGCGACATCGCGTTGATGAATTCCCTCGCCAACCGGGTGGCTAGCGATTCGGCGACCACCAGTTACCTTCTCGAAACCACGCGCGCCACCTACGGGCTGTCCGGCGCCGTCGACGAGGATCACCGCCAACTCGCCATCCTCGAAGACGAGGTCAACCGGACCGTGGTCCTGGTCGACCGGCTGCTCAACGAACTGTCCGAGGATATCAACCGCCAATCGGGTTACGTGGGGCGCGAACGCAAGAATCTCACCACCCTTTCGGTGGCGGTCAAGAACGGCGAGTTGATGGGGGCTTCCCTCGCCAATCGCGCCTTCGACGCGGCGCCCTTCTCCGCGCGTGTCCGTCCCGCCGGCAGGGCGGCCGTCAGGCCGGGCGGCCGCCGGCCGTTGGTGGTGATCCGTTTCGACCGCCCCAACGTGGAATACGAACAAGCGCTGTACACGGCGGTATCGAGGGCGCTGGAGCGCCGCCCCCAGGCCGGCTTCGACCTGGTTGCCGTGGCGCCCGGCCAAGGATCGGCGGCCCAGGTCGCCCGCGGCGCCAACGCCGCCCGGCGCAATGCCGAAAACGTGTTGCGCTCGTTGACCTCCATGGGGCTGCCGGCCAGCCGCGTCAGCCTGTCGGCGGGCACTTCCGGCCAGGCCCAGGCCGCCGAGGTCCACATTTACGTTCGCTAGATCCAACGGCGCGTTTCGGCAAGGGGCCGCCACGGAGGCGGCCCTTTCCCTTGACCAACCGGCCATGGGCCCTTTGACACCCGGCCGCCATGGACGTTAAATAGGGGCCGATCCCATGGCACCGATCGGTCACGGCCAGATTGGTAACCGGAGGAACCAAGCCATGCCCCGCGATTTTGAAGACCATTGCTGGCAAGACGTGATCCCGGCCGACGAGCTTGAGATCTACCGCACCTTTTTCGGGCGCGAGGTTCGCGGGCTCGGCCCCAAACCGGCGCTGATCGCCATCGATCTTTACAACAAGGTTTACCGCGGCGGCCCCGGCCCGGTGGTGGAGATCAACAAGCAACACCGCGGCGCCTGCGGCGATAACGCCTGGGACGCCATCGAACCCACGGTCAAGCTGTTCGCCGCCGCCCGCGCCGCCGGGCTCCCGGTGATCTACACCACGGGCAGTGCATCGGATCTGGTCTCCGCCACCAACCGTCAGAGCGCGCGTGAACCCGTCGGCGACGGTTACGGCATCAAGCAAGAATTCGCCCCCCACCCCGGCGACCTGGTCATCGAAAAACAGCGCGCGTCGGGGTTCTTCGGCACGCCCTTGACGGCGCATCTCCATCTGATGGGCGTGGAGAGCTTGATTCTCTGCGGCGAAAGCACCTCGGGCTGCCTGCGCGCCTCGGTGGTCGATGCCTTTTCCTACGGCTACCACGTGGTGGTCGCCGAGGAATGCTGCTTCGACCGTTCGCTGCTCAGCCACAAGCTGGCGCTGTTCGATTTGCACCACAAATACGCCGACGTCCTGCATCTGGACGACCTGCTGGCGGCGCTGGATTCCATGGCCGGCCGCGCAGCGGCGGAATAAAATGATTCGCGCAGCGGCGGAATAAAGCGATTCGCGCAGCGGCGGAATAAAATGATTCGCGCGGCGGTGGAATAAGGCGGTGCGCGCGGCGGCTGTGTCCGGCGCGGGTTGCTTGACCGGGAGGAAAAATATGGCGGCGCGGCGCATGCCCATCTTTCAAAAGTTCATCGACGACCTGCGCGCGGCCTTCGCCGACGGCCCCGACACCGCGGCCGCCATGGAAAAGGCGCGATCCCTTCTGGAAGGCCTGGTCGCGGACGAGGAATTGCGCGCCCGGTCCAAGGATTGGCCCTCCACCGAAGGCCACAAGAACCTTTTGCTCTACGAAGACCCGGATTACGGCTTCGTCATCAATGCCGTGGTGCGCACGGCCCACCGAAAGGGCGGCATTCACGATCACGCCCATGCCTGGACCGCTTACGGCCTGCTGGACGGGGAGGAAAAGCTGGAGCGTTATTCGCGCCTCGACGACGGCTCCAGGGAGGGCTATGCCGAGATTCGCCTCGACAGCGTCACCGAGGGCGGCCCGGGAACCGTCGACCTGGTGCCCCCCTTCGACATCCATTCGGAAAAGGGCGGCGCGGCACGGTCGGTGGCGGTGATCGTGCGTTCCGAACGGCTGGTGGGCCGCGTCCTGCAGGGCCGTTTCGACCCCGAGGCCAAGACCACCCACCGGGGCGAAGGCCCCACCCAGATCCCGTTCGAATTGACCTAGAGCACTATCCGGCCACCGCCACGTTGTCGATCAGCCGCGCCGGCCCGAGATGGGCGGCGGCGAGGATTCGCGCCGGGCGGTCCCTGGTGGTGACCGGTTCCAGGGTCCCGACATCGACGCATTGGAAGTAATCCACGGCGCTGAATCCCGCGGCGATCAGCGCCGCGCGCCCATGGGCACAGGCGCCTTCCATGTCGGCGCCGTCGCCGATGCTCTGCGCGGCCTCGTTGAGGGCCGCGTACAGGGCGGGCGCGGCGGCGCGCTGTTGGGCGGAAAGGTAGGCGTTGCGCGACGATATGGCGAGCCCGTCGGGCGCCCGCACGGTGGCGACGCCCTCGATCCTCACCCCCAGGTTCAGATCCATGGCCACGCGGCGGATGATGATCAGCTGCTGGTAGTCTTTCTCGCCGAAATAGGCGGCATCGGGGGCCGCCTGGGTGAGCAGCTTGGCGACCACGGTGGCGACCCCGTTGAAATGGCCCGGCCGGGCGGCGCCGCACAGCACGTCGGCAAGACCAGGGACCGACACTTCGGTGACGAACCCGTCGGGGTACATCTCGTCGTGGGTGGGCGCGTAGAGAAGGTCCACGCCCAAAGCGCCCAGGAACCCGGCATCGGCGGCCTGGTCCCGGGGATAGGTGGTGAAATCCTCGCCCGGGCCGAACTGCGTGGGATTGACGAAAAGGCTGACGATCACCCGGTCGAAGGCCTTTCGCGCCGCCGCCACCAGCGCCCCGTGACCTTCGTGCAACGCCCCCATGGTCGGCACCAGGGCGATGGTCTCGCCGGCTTGGCGCCAACCCGCCACCCGCGCGCGCAACGCCGCCACGCCGCGGATGGTGGCGAGTGTGGGCTCAGCGCGCGAACCGGTCATGGTCAATGGGGGATCACCCGGAAATCAGTTTGGGCCCGCGTTTGGAACCGAAGCAGTGTTCGTCCCCCGGGAAGCTGCGCGCGCGCACGTCTTCGGCGAAGGCGCGTACCGCTTGTTCGATGTCGCTGCCGATATCGGCGTAGCGCTTGACGAATCGCGGCGTGAATTCGGTGAACAGGCCGATGATATCGTCGGTCACCAGCACTTGGCCGTCGCACGCCACCGAGGCGCCGATGCCGATGGTGGGCACGTCGATGGCGGCGGTGATGGCGCGGGCGACCGGCTCCATGGTGCCTTCGACGACCATGGAAAAGGCCCCGGCTTCGGCGATGGCCTTGGCGTCGGCGATGATCTTGCGGGCGGCTTTATCGCCGCGCCCCTGGACCGTGTAGCCGCCCATGGCCCGGACCGATTGCGGCTTGAGGCCGACATGGCCCATCACCGGAATACTGCGTTGGGTGAGGAAGCGGATGGTCTCCGCCATTTCCACCCCGCCCTCCAGCTTGACCGCGTCGCACCCGGTTTCCGCCAGCACCCGGGCGCCAGCCCGATACGCCGCGGCGGGGGAAACCTGGTAGGCCGCGAACGGGAGATCGACGGTGACGCAGGCATGGTCGGCGCCCCGCACCACCGCGGCGCCGTGATTGACCATCATGTCGAGGGTCACCGGCAAGGTGGATTCCAGCCCGTAGAGAACCATGCCGAGGGAATCGCCGACTAAAAGGATATCCACGTGGGGGTCTAGCAGGCGCGCCATGGGCGTGGTGTAGGCGGTCAGGCAGACGATCGGCGTGCCGCCCTTGCGGGCGGCGATATCGGGCACGGTAACGGCGTTTTTCGGCTTCGCCATGGGGGACTCCAAAATGTCGAGAAGATCGCGGCCAGATTAGTACCCCTTTTTCGGTTAACGGAACATGATTTTCGCGCAATCCTGCCTCCGGCCCCGGTAACATGACCCAATCGATCCCAAGGCAGCCACCGGAAGCCACGGAAAGTTTTGGTGCGGCGTATGGACATCTTCCCCTTCTTCCCCGGCCGCGTCCGCGCGGAGCCCGGCGCCGGCTTCCCCGGCCGCGTCCGCGCGGAGCCCGGCGCCGGCGGGGCACGGGCCATCGCCGCGGCCCTGGTCGCGCTGCTTGCCCTGACCGCTTGCGCCGGCGTCAGGGGCGCGGGCGCCCGGGCCGGCGCCGAAGCGCCGCACCTTGCCCCCGCGCCCCAACCCAAGGCGGTCAAAGCCCTACGCCAGATGGTGGCCAGCGCCAACCCCATGGCGTCGCGCGTCGGGCTGGAGATTCTCCGCCAGGGCGGGGCGGCGATCGATGCCGCGGTGGCCATGCAATTGGTGCTGACTTTGGTGGAACCCCAGTCGTCGGGCATCGGCGGCAGCGGTTTCCTCATGCATTTCGAGGCTTCGAGCGGAGAAATCGCCGCCTTCGAGGGACGCGAGACGGCCGCCCGGGCGGTCAAGGAGACCCTGTTCATGAATCCCGACGGCACGCCCATGGTCGGCGACCGCTATCGGGTCGGCGGCATATCGGTGGGGGTTCCCGGTATTCTTCGCATGCTTGAACGGGTGCAGCGCCGCCACGGGCGCCTGAAATGGCGCGCGCTATTTCAGCCCGCCATCGATCTCGCCGAGCGCGGCTTCAAGGTGTCTGCGCGGCTCAACCGGTCCATCGCCAGCGACCGCTATCTTTCCCAATACCCGGCCGCGCGGGGGTATTTTTTCGACCACTCGGGCCGGCCGCTCGCCGTCGGCAGCGTTCTCAGGAACCCGGCCCTGGCGCGCACCCTCAGGGCCGTCGCCAGGGGAGGGGCCAACGCTTTTTATCGCGGCGCCATCGCCCGTGATGTCGCCCTGGCGACCCGTGCCGACAAACGGCGTCCCGGCCTCATGACCATGGGCGACCTGGTCGCCTACCGGGTCAAGTTGCGGCCGACGATCTGCGGGCCGTATCGCTCTTGGCTGGTTTGCGGCTTCGGCCCGCCCACCGCCGGCGGCATCGCCACGGTGATGACCCTGGCCCTGGTTGAACGCTTCGACCTGGCCCGCCTTGGGCCCGGCTCGGTGGAAGCCGTGCACCTGATTTCCGAGGCCACCCGTCTGGTCAATGCCGACCGCCTGCGCTATGTCGCCGACCCCGATTTCGTGTCGGTGCCGGTGTCGGGCCTGCTCGACCGGGGCTATCTGGGGCGGCGGTCGCAACGTATTCGCCGCGGCCGGGCCATGGGCAAAGTCAGGCCGGGCCGCATCCCCATGCTCGCCCAAAGCATGGAACGGGCGGCCGCGTCCATGGACTTCGAGCCGCCCTCCACCACCCATCTGAGCGTGGTCGACGCCCAAGGCAACGCCGTCGCCATGACCGCTTCCGTGGGCGGCGCCTTCGGCTCGCGGATCATGGTGCGCGGCTTCATGCTGAACAATGAGGCGACCGATTTCTCGCCGGTGCCGCGCACCCGTTCGGGACGGCCCAAGGTCAACCGGCCGGGCCCCGGCAAGCGGCCGCGATCCTCCCAATCCCCCACCATGGTGTTCGATGGATCGGGGCGCCTGGCGCTTGTCCTGGGAAGCCCGGGCGGGACGCGAATCATCGGCTACGTGGTCAAGACCCTGATCGGGGTGCTCGACTGGGGGCTCGATATCCAGGCCGCCATCAACCTGCCCAACCACGTGGTCAAGGGCGGGCGCATCGACCTCGAGCGCGGCACCGCTCTCGAGGCCATGGCGCCGAAGCTGCGGGCGTTGGGCCACAACGTGCGCGTGCGGCCCTTGACCAGCGGCATTCAGGGCATTGCGCTGGGCGATGGCGTGTTGACGGGCGGCGCCGATCCGCGCCGGGAAGGCCTGGTGCTGGGCGACTGATTCTCAGTCAGATTCTCATTTCAAGATCGCCATTTTATCCCCGAGTGTGTTCCTATAAGCCCCCCTCGGCGGCATCAATCGCCGTTAACCTTATGTCTCCTTTTGACCCAAAGCGGACAGTAGCTCCTGTCGCCGTTCAGGGGCTACGGGCTTTGCTCCTCAGGGTGATTGTCGCGTTTGTTGACGCGCCCGCCACAGTCACTTTGCCTTCCCTGATCGTTAGATCGAACCACCATTTTTTCACGGGATTGCGCTTGCCGTAGCCGAGCCAGTCGTCGAGCCTGGCCAGGAATCGGCGGGCGGCGGGCACGTTGATGGCAAGCCGCCCGGGCCGCGCTACGATCCGCCAGATATCGTGATCTGCCCATTGCGCCGTCAAATGGCGAGATACGGCCTAAACAATTGTCCGATTTCCGAGCACTACGTCACAACGCGTCACGTCCACCCACGTGAAAGCTTAAATCACATAACAGGCGACTTGCGGACCCCTTTTATGCGCACATGACTCAAGAAAATTTTTTCCACTTATCGAGCGGTGGTAGAAAAAATTCCCTATTACTAGAATCTTTTAATACGGCCATAATATCCGCTGATATCGATATGCGACTCTCCTGAGACTTGCTTTTTGCAGTACCATGGCTCGTTTTAGATGGAAAAATTAAGACATCATCCGGATCGATTTTTATAGACGCGCCTGGCGATAGGTACATTGAAGACTCAATTATACTATTTTCAAAATTTTGTTTTGAAAGAAGTCCTGGAATAAACTCGTTTTGGACATTATTCCAATATGGCTCAAATAATAATTCCCCAGAATCTTTTGGATACTTGAGATAATAAACCGCTGTGATGTGAGACTGCTTATGTTGATGGAGGGGAATATCTTGTTGATATTGGGTTACAGTTTCCCACGTACGCGTATAGTAAAAATCGAAATGATTTTTGGCAACTTTTAGTGTTAGACAGTATTCTTCAACGTGTTTTGAAATCTCTCTAAATAGATTTTCAAATAAGTTTCGAGAATGAAGGAACTCAAAACCCCTCACATCTCCTGTCCACGCCGTTTCATTACTTTTATAATTAATATTTTTATCTTGATA
>SMXQ01000169.1 GCA_004356985.1 Alphaproteobacteria bacterium
GCATGGGCTCCACGTCCATCTCCTCGAGTTTGCGCGGCGCCTCGGGGGTTTCGCTCAAGACTTCATTGATCTGGTCCTCGGTGACGATACCGAGAGCGACAAGACAATCCCCGAACCGGCCGCCGTTGGCATGCTGGTGTTCCAGCGCCCGTTCAACGTCGGAAGCCGAAATCAAACCCTTGGCAACCAGAATGTCTCCCAGCAAATACATTATGCGCTTCCTCTTTCCGTATCCGATTCCGCGGCAATCGCCGCCGGGGATTCCCGGGCGGCCGTATCCTGGGGGCACAGGTTCGCCGCCCCCCGCCAGCGTGATCGATCCAATTGACCGGTGAGACCGTAATCGGAGAGTGTTGAGGAAAGGTTATTTTCCAAGATCTTGATAAATGTGCGGAATCCGGGAAATTTTCAGGATGAGGTCACACTTTCCCTGTGCTCCGAGGCCGCCTCAGGGGCATACTCGGGCAACAACATTGGCGGGAGACCGAAACCATGCATATCGGCGTCACCAACTGGCTGGGGATGGAATTCATCGAACTCTCGGCGGAATGCGAACCCGGGACTACGGCAAGAGTTGGGACCGAAAGCCTGTTCGCCGCCTTTGCCGATGTTCTCGGCGACCATGGCCTAACCCTGGCGGATAGCTTGAGGAGCCGGCTTTTCGGACGCGACCGAGCCGCCCGCGACGAGGCCAGCGATGTCCGCGGGGAAACCCTTGCGGGGCCCGCCCGCGCGGCAACGTCGAGCTACATCGCGCCGGCGCTATTCGCCTCCGGCGCCAAGGTCGCCATGGACCTGATCGCGCGGAGGCCCGGCCCGGGTCTCGAGAAGGCCATCCGTGAAAACGAACCCCCGCGCCTTCCCTGTCGCTACCTCACCTGTGGGCCGCTGATCGTGTTGTCCGGACAAACCGCCGTATTGCCCAGCCTCGAAGTTCAGTTGAAGACCGATATCCTGCCGCGCATCACCGCGTATCTGGCGGAAGCCGGCAGCAGCTGGAAGCAGGTGGTCCAGACCACGTGCTACCTTCACGCAAGCCAAGCCCCGGATCGCCTCCGGGGCTTGTTTTCGGAAGCGGTTCCGGTTATGCCGCAACGATTCGAAATTCGTTTTGTCGAGGGCTATTCAGCGGAGGGCAAGCTGGTGGAAGTGGAGGTCACCGCAATGCGCGAGTCCTGATCCCGCGAACGCGATGCGCCGTTCAAGACCACCACAAAGGATAGATCATGGGAGACTTACAGCTCGACATCGCCATCAGCGATTACGACCACATCCGTGACTTCATCGATGGCAAGGTCACGGCCCCGGGAATAGCGATCAACCATATCGATCTGCCGGTTGAAGATATCTTTTCCCGATTTACCGAGCATCGCGAATGGCATGTCTCGGAAATGTCCATGGCGCGTTTCGTGTCTCTCATCTCCCAGGGCGATGACAACCTCACGGGCATCCCCGTGTTCCCCTCCAGGTTCTTCCGTCAGCACGCGATCTATGTGACCACGGATAGCCCCCTGACGACCGCCCAAGAGTTGGCCGGGAAAAGGGTGGGCATTCCGGAATGGGTGCAAACGGCCATCGTCTACGTCCGCGCATGGCTGATGCACGACATCGGCATCCCGCTCAGTGATATTCACTGGTTCCGGGCGGGCATCAACGATCTTGCCAACTGGAGCCAGGTCAAGGGCATCATTCCCCAAGGGGTGGCTTACGAGGAAGTTATGGACCGTTCGCTGATGGATATGTTGCTGGCGGGGGACCTGGACGCGGTCATTTGCGCCCACCCGCCGGACCTTTTTCAGGCGCGCGACCCCCGCATTCGCCGCCTGATCGCCGAATTCCAACCCCTGGAAGAGGCCTATTGGAAAAAAAGCCAGATCTTTCCCATGATGCATACGGTCGCCCTTCGGAAGGATATCTACGACGAAAATCCCTGGATTGGACCCAGCTTGTTCGGCGCCTTCACCGAAGCAAAAAATCGCAGCCTTGAGCGCGCGTTGGATGGAAATATCTGCCGATTTCCGATCCCCTGGTGCTTCGCCTATGCCGAGAAGGCCCGGGACATGTTCGGTGATGATTTCTGGCCCTACGGCGTCGAGGCCAACCGGCCCACCCTGGAGGCGTTCGTCCGGTTCTGCCATGAACAAGGGGCCAGCCACAGGCTTGTCAGCGTCGACGAACTCTATCCCGAGAACGTCCGCGACCTGTAAGCCGCGGCGCCGCCCGTCCACTGGGGGTATCCCGGGACAAGGGTTTAACGGTCATCAACGTCGTCGTCTTCGGGGCCGATACCGCGCGACACATCGTCGGCGAAGTCCTCGAACACGCGGTCGGCGTCCTGGACTTCTTCCTCGTCCCCATTTTTCGCGGCCGCCCTACCCGCGCCTTCGCGCGCCGCCGTGTTGGCCAGCCTGCGGTAGGACCTGACCGAAAAGGGAATGGAGACCAGATAGGCGAAAAGGAAAGCCGAAATCGTGAACCAGGTGGCCATCGCCAGCAGGGCCGCAATCAGCCCAACCAGTAAAAGGAAGGGCAGGACCAAACGATGGGGAACCCGGACCTGCTTCATGGCGTAGGTGGGGATCCGGCTGATCATCAGACCGGAAACGCAGACCATGACCGGGATGTTCACCAACGGGTGAGCGAGGCTGGGAATTTCAAGGGCAAAACTGAGGATCATCGGCAGCAGGACGAGTCCGCCGCCGGCCGGTACGGGCACGCCGGTGAAGAAGTTCGAGGCCCAGGCCGGCATGTCCGAAACCCCAAGACGGGTATTGAAGCGGGCAAGACGCAGGGCCGCGCAGACCGTGAAGACAAGGGTAATCACCCAACCGGTTTCCTGGGCGCCTTGGAGGCTCCACAAGAACACCAACAAGGCCGGGGCAACCCCGAAGCTCACGAAATCCGACAGCGAATCCAGTTCCGCGCCGAACTTCGTGGAGCCGCCCAATAGTCGCGCCACACGACCATCCAGGGCATCGAGAACGGCGGCGACCACCACGGCGAGAACGGCGAATTTCCACTTACCCTGATAGCCGTAAAGGATGGCGGTGAGCCCGGCGCACAACGCAAGAACGGTCAGGATATTGGGTATCAACCGGTTGAAATGCAAGCCGCTGAGCCGGGCCCGGGTTTGCGCCACCACGCGCTTCCGGGGTCTTCGCGTCATCGGGCGGTACCTTCATCGCTATCGGATGAGCCCGGCGCGACGGGTGCATTGCGCCCGCTCAGGCGGGCGATCACCGTTTCCCCCGCCGTCATATGCTGGCCCTCCGAAACACAAACCTCCGCATCCGGAGGAAGATAGACATCGACACGGCTGCCGAAGCGAATGAGCCCGAATCGCGCGCCCCGGTGAACGGTCTCGCCGCGCCCAAGGGTGCTGCGAATGCGGCGTGCTATCAAGCCTGCGATCTGAACGAATGCGAGTTCTTCGCCGGTGTCGAGCCTCATCCGCGCGGAAAGGCGCTCGTTATGCTCGCTCGCCTTGTCGAAGGACGCATTGAAAAAACGGCCCGGCCGGTAATGGGTGTCGATGATGGTGCCGTCCGCGGGAATCCGGTTCACATGGACGTTGAAGATATTCATGAAAATGCTGATGCGGATTCTGGGCGCGTTTCCCATGGCCAATTCGGCGGGAGGCGGCATCTCGACGATCGGCAGCAGACGGCCGTCGGCGGGGGCAAGTATCACCCCGGAGGTATCCGGCGGCACCCGGTTGGGGTCCCTGAAGAACCATATGCACCATCCACTGAGCACCCCGCCGAGCAACCCAAGAGGCGCCCAGAGAAACCACAAAAGGGCGGTGGCCAGCAGGAAGCCGGCGATGATGGGCAAACCTTCGCGATGCACGGGCAGCTGCATGAATAAGCCTTCGGGTGGTCGAGACTGGAAAAGCAAGTTTAACCTATAGCGGGTGGCTTGCTAAGCGCAACGGGGAGGTTCCCCCAATTCCCAAGCGTCGCACGGCGGCCGGCAATGGAACGGAACAAAACCGCGGCCCCGAGGTACCGGCGTACGGTTAAGAAGTTATAAAGCCAGGCATGATAGACAGGGGTCATGAACCCACCTCTCACTCCTCGTCTCGACGACGGAACATCGCAACGCGTGGCCGTGCAGATTTACCAGGCCAACGCAACTGCGTTCATGATCGACGTGGGCGATCTGCCATTGTCCGGCGACATCATCGACGAACTCGACGGAAATGCCTGCCATTTCATCTTCACCTATGGCGAACTGCCGGTCAGGGGTGAAATGAGGCCCGGGGAGGACCAGGCGGAATTGCAACTTCTCATCGAAGTCGGCGTCGTTCCCTATACCGCGGAATCGCGGGAGAAGCGCGAACGCCTTCTCGAGATCGTCAATAGTTTCAACGGCAAATGCCCCGAAGGCGTGGCCATGGACCGGGACCAATCGATTTTCGTGCGGGGAACCGCCCTGTTGGATAATCCCGTGACGGCGACACGGCTGATCTCGTCGATCGTCAAAATGTTGTTCGAAGTCAATCCCGTTCTCCGATCGCTTGCCGACCACCTACCCGGCCTCGCCCAAGCCATCCCGCAATCGGGTTCGCAACGCGCCGCCTAAGCAGCCACCGCCGGCGCCGAGGCAGGCCCCTCTTCCCCTCGATATCGGGCGGCTACCGAAAAGCAACTAGTTGACCGGCGCCCTCTCGGGCAGGGTGAAGATCTGGCCGGGATAGATGAGGTCTGGATCGCGGATCTGGTCTTTGTTGGCTTCGTAGATCACGGTGTATTGGAGCCCGCTGCCATAGGTGCCCCGGGCGATTCGCCACAGGCTGTTGCCGGGCTGGACCACGGCGATCCCACTGGCCGGCAGATCGACGATGGCGTCGGCGCGGCTGAACGGTATTTCGATCCGCCGGGCGACGCGGCCGCCGGTATCCAGTTCGTCCGCCCGCAGCCTGTAGGACCCCGGCTTCAACGGCTTTTGGGGCCGGAACGACCATCGCCCGCGGGAATCGGCCACGGCATCGCCCAGCGGTTTATTATCGAGATAGATCCGCACCCGGGCGCCGGGACTAGCGGTTCCGCCGATCCACACCCGCCCGCGTGCGTCATAGTCGATGCTGTCGACCGTGAGCACGCCTTTCTCGCCCTTGCGGCCTATAACGCGTCCTAGGCCGGCAGGCCTTTGCAGAACGGTAGAGGGTTGCAGGCCCGCCCTGGCCTTCCCCGGGGGCGATTTGGGAACCCGAAGAGCGATGGCGCCGCGCGGCCCATCCACCTTGCGTCCGGCCACGTCGCGACCGGGCTCCGGCACCACCAGGACGACCTCTGCCGCCGATTCGAGAACCGTTCCATCGGGCAATTTGGCGCGCAGGCTCAACTTTCGCGCCCCCGCGCCAAGCGGTCGAGCCGGGACAAGCACCCATTCGCCCCGGGCATCGGCGATCACCTTGCCGATCGGCTTTCCCCCGTCGAGCACGGTAACTTCGGCACCGGGAACCGCGCGGCCGGCGATCACCGCGTTTCCGTCGGGGCTGATGCGGACGATATCGAAAGTCGGCAGCCTGCCGCGCCCCACCATCTTCGGCGCGCGAAAATCGTTGGGCTCAGTTCTCTTAGGCGTGGGAAGCCCGATAAAGCCGCCGCCTGGCGCGCCGCCACCGGCCGTGCCCTGCCCAGGGGGCGGTTCACCCGCCTGCCGGCCGGCCTCGTTCGGACCCGGGAGAATATAGAGGGTCAATACCAACGTCGCGGCCAGGACGGCGGCGCCGATGCCAGCGATGAGGAGAGCCCGGTTCACACCAGCCATTTTCCCTTGCTACGCCCGAGGCCGCGCCGACCACAAACAACCAGCGGCATCAAGCCCGATGCGCGTAACGTAGCTTTTCGCCCCGGCCCGCGCAACGGCGCCGGCACCGCGCCTATTTCTTTTTGGCACCCGATCCCGGTTTGGCGCGGGGAATGTTGGTGATGGCGGCTATGGATTTA
>SMXQ01000011.1 GCA_004356985.1 Alphaproteobacteria bacterium
TCGGTTGAATATTGGCCCGGCGCTTCTTGGCATCGGCCAGGAATCCCGGGTCCTTCATGGTCTTGTTGAAGGCTATGCGGAGCGCCTTGACCCGGTCCATGGGCGTCCCCGGGGCGGCAATCACCGAGCGTCCGATGGCGCCGCCGACCGAGAAGAACTCGAGGAGCTTCTTGTCTTCCTTGTCGTTGGTGAGATCCTGCATCAACGGCACGTTGGGCAATTCCTTCTCACGCTTGAGACCGATCTGGACTATCGGGATCAACGTCCCGTTATTGATATCGTCCATGTGGCGGATTCGCCAACTGGCCCAGGCGCTGGATTGCGCGTCGACATCGCCGCGCGCCATGGCGAGGGTCTGGGGCGCCGAGCCCTTATAGCCGCAAATATGGCGGAACTTCATGCCGAGAAGGGCGATCATCGCCTTGGGCATGATGTAGGTCTGCGAGCCCCGCCCGGAGCACGATATGATCAGCTCGATCTTTCTCACGTCCTCGATGGTCCGCACCTTATGGCGCTTGTGAACCATGACCACCGGATTGACCGGGGTAATGCCGCCGATGTAGCGCATTTTGGATGCGTCGAATTTTGCCTTCTTGGGGAACAGGATCTGGCCGACGGCCAGGGAATCCGAAAGGAAGCCTAAGAAGGTGCCGTCCCTGGGCGCCCGATTGTACAAATAGTTGGCGGCCTTCAAGCCGCCGCCGCCCGACATATGCTGGGCGATGTAGGTCGGGTTGCCCGGCGTGTATTTGCCCATGTGCTTGGCGACAAGGCGAGAGTAAACGCCATAGGACCCGCCGGTGGAAAAGCCGACGATAAAGGTGATGTCGCGGCCCTTGTAGAAATCCGCGACCTTGTCGGCCTTGGCCGGCGTCACTGTCAACGCGGTCGCTGCGACCATCGCGGCGGCGGCGACGCCGAGCCCGATCCTCGCGGCTAATGGATGGTATTTCATGAATAGGTCTCCCTTTGACATTGCGACATTGCGAAATGGTTGCTCGACCGTTGGCTTATGGACGGCCCTCACTTGGTCTTATTATTGGCCAGTGTGTCACGATTCGGGATCGCCTTCCACCGTCCGCACCGGGGTTTCGGGGATCACGTCCTTGACCCGGCGCTGGGCGGTGCGGCGGCCGGATTCCGCGTAATCCCCGGCCACCGCGCGTTTTGCCGCTTGGTCCCAGGCCTCGCACCAGTCGCCCATGTCGTAGCCGTGCCACGGCTGCTCGGCGGCCAGCGGCGCCAGGCCGAGCTTCTCCCACAAGACCCTGGCGCCCTCCATGAATTCGCGTTTGGGCAGGGCCAGGGGCGGCATGTCGCTCTTGAGCGTCGCGTCGATGAGCAGGCTGCCGTCCTCGTCCATGGCGCCGGTCTTGGGGCCGTGGCCGCGCGGCCGGTGATGCAGCACCTCCACGTCGGCCAGCACGTTGGCGCGGTAGGCCAGCGCCCAAAACACGGCATCGCCGTTGGTGGGGTCGATATCGTCATTGACGGCGATGACGTACTTGCCGCAATCGGCGCGCAAGGACGCGGTGCCGTACAGCGCCCGCCACACTTCGGTGCGGGCCACGCCGCGTTCCATCACCACGAAGATCACCTTGCGGATATTGGTCAGTGGCTCGTGCAACACCACCCGCTTGACGCCGCCGATGCCCAGCGTGTCGCGCAGATGGGCCAGGAACATGGGCTCATAGGCGACCCGTTTGATGACGCTGGATTCGCTCGGCGTCACCTGGGATATGATCGAGGCCAGCACCGGCTTGGCCTTCATGGTGATGGCGGTGACCTCGAGGATCATGTTGTAGTCTTCCAGCGCGATATGGCCGTGGGATTCGCCGAACGGGGCCTCGGGCTCGAGGTATTCCACGTCGACCAGGCCCTCGATCACCATTTCCGCCTCGGCCGGGACCATCAGGTCCAAGGTCTTGCATTGGACCATGTTGATGGGCGCCCCGGCCAGCGCCCCCGCCACCTCGACCTCGTCGCGGGTGGGGCTGAGCTTCTGGGGGCCGAGATAGGCCACCACCGGCGGCGCGCCGACAACCACCGCGCAGGGCATGGTGGCCTCGCCGCGCTCTTTGTACTTCAGCCAATGGAGGTAGCCCCCGGCGCCGCCGGTGCGCGACGCCATGCGCACCGCCAGCCGGTTCGACGCCTTCAGCCCGGCCCGGTAGGTGCCCATGTTCTGGACCCCGGTTTCGGGATCCCGGGTGACCACGGTGGTGGCGGTGAAATACGGCGCGGCATCGTAGCCGGGGGTCGATATCGGCACCGGCAGGGCATCGAGCCCGTGGCCGTCGCCCAGCAGGCCGTCGCCGGTGATCACCACCTCCTGGCACGGGGCGTCGGTGACCATTTTGGGCGGGATCGGGTTGCCCATGGCCCGGGTCCAGAGCGCGCCGATTTCCGCCAGGGGAACGTTGAGGCCAATGCGGTAGATTTCCTGGTTGGCGGCCAGCGCCCCGACCACCACGGGGATGTCGAAACTGCGGCCCCGGGAATCGGTGACGTTGGTGAACAGGAAGGCCCGGCGGTCGGCTTCGGCTATGCCGCCGCGGAACTGCCAGCGCACCAGGGGATGCAGCTCGGTATCCTTGTTGACCGGCTCATCGATGGTCACCAGAAGCCCGGCCGCGTCCAGCGCCGCGAGATGCTCCTGGAAGTCGCGGTATCCCCGCGCCGGCATTGCCGCCGCCTTGTTCCGGGTCTTGGTCCTCGCCATGGTGTCTCCTGATCGCGCCCGGGTGTTCCCCTGCCGCCTATTATTGCGTTACATAAGGCGCCCGAAAGTAATGTATTTGGGTAAGCGGTGTCCACAACCCGGAATCGCCCAACCCGGGATCCCGCGTGGGGCCCGTGCCGAGCCCGAGGGGGGAGAGAATTCACGCCATGGCGAAAGCCACCGAGCCCAAGCCCGCAACCCTGGAACGCGAGCTCGAGACCCCGGCGGAGTCCGGCTTCCGGGCCATCGGCCAGCCCATCCGCCGCAAGGAAGACCACCGCATGCTGACCGGGGCGGGGCGTTTCAGCGACGATTTCCGGGCCGAGGGCGAGGCTTACGCCGCCATGGTGCGCTCACCCTACCCCCACGCCCGCATTCTCGGCGTCGAAGGTGCTGCGGCCTTGGCCCTGCCCGGCGTGCTGGCGGTGCTGTCGGGCGCCGATTGCTTGGCCGACGGCCTCAAGCCCATCCCCCATTCGCCGGTGCCGTCCACCAAATTCGATATGAAACTGGCCGGGCCGGGCGGCGCCAAGGTGTTCGAGGGCCCCCACATGCTGCTGCCCGCCGACAAGGCGCGCCACGTCGGCGAGGCGGTGGCCATGGTGGTGGCCGAGACCCGGGAAGGCGCGCTCGACGGGGCCGAAGCGGTGGCGGTGGACTACTTTGAGCTGCCCTGGGTCGGCCATTCGGAAGACGCCATGGGGCCGGGCGCGCCGCTGGTCTGGGACGAGGCGCCCAACAACGTCTTGGTGGACACCACCTTCGGCGACGTGGCAGCCACCGATGCGGCGTTCAAAGCTGCCGACCACGTGATCGCCCGGAAATTCAAAATCGGCCGGGTGACCGGCGTGCCCCTGGAGCCGCGCGCCGCCCTTGGCGTCTTCGACCCTGATTCCGGGCGCTACACGCTTTGGGCGGGCAGCGGCGGCGCCGTCCGCCAGAAGGGCGAGGCGGCGGCGGTGCTGGGCATCGCCGCCGACGACATTCGCGTGTTGTCCTACGACGTGGGGGGCAATTTCGGCACCCGCAACCGCATGTACGTGGAATTTATCCTGGTGCTGTGGGCGGCGCGCCGGCTCGGGCGGCCGGTGAAATTCACCGCCA
Source organism: Alphaproteobacteria bacterium (assembly GCA_004356985.1). Taxonomy (GTDB): domain Bacteria; phylum Pseudomonadota; class Alphaproteobacteria; order SMXQ01; family SMXQ01; genus SMXQ01. The sequence continues at coordinate 3,827 of SMXQ01000011.1, forward strand.
GCCGGTCGGAATCCTTCCTCAGCGACTACCAGGGCCGCGACCTGGTGACCGAGGTCGAACTCGCCCTGGCCGCCGACGGCCGCTTCCTCGCCATGCGGGCCACCAACATCTCCAATGCGGGCGCGCGGTGCGTCTCGCTTTCGCCCCTGGCCAAGGGCTCCGCCCTGATCACCGGGTCTTACGAGATTCCGGCGGCGACCCTGCGCGCGCTCAGCGTCTTCACCAATACCGCGCCGACCCAGGCTTATCGTTCCTCGGGCCGCCCCGAGGTCAATTTCGCCCTGGAACGGCTGATCGATATCGCCTGCTCCGAGCTCGGCTTCGACCGCATCGAGCTGCGCCGCAAGAACCTGATCGCCCCCGGCGCCATGCCGTATTGCAACGCCATGGACACGCGCTACGACAGCGGCACCTACGAGGCCAACATGGACCTCGCCATGGAATTGGCCGATTGGCACGGCTTCGAGGACCGCCGCGCGGCGGCGGCGGCCCGCGGCCGGCTGTTGGGCCTAGGGTTGTCGAATTACGTCGAATCGTCGACCGGGGCGCCTAGGGAACGCACCGAGATCACCGTCAAGGCCGAAGGGACGGTGGAAGTGGTGATCGGCACCCAGCCCAGCGGCCAGGGCCATGAAACCAGCTTTGCCCAGGTGGTCTCGGACCTGCTCCACGTGCCGGTCTCGGTGATCGCCATCATCATGGGCGACACCGATGTGGTCAGCCTCGGCGGCGGTTCGCATTCGGGCCGTTCCATGCGTCACGCCGCCACGGTGATGTCCATGGCGGCGGCGGAATTGGTCAAAAAGGGGCGCGCCATCGCCGCCGTGGTGTTCGCGACGGCGACCGATCAGGTGAAATTTTCAGACGGCCGTTTCCGCGCGCCCGACAGCAACCGGGCGCTGGATTTCCTGGAGCTTGCCCGGGCGGCGGCGGCCTTTGAGTTGCCCAGCGATCTCTCGGGCGGGCTGGCGGTGGTGACCGACAACGAGATGCACGAACAGGTCTTTCCTAACGGCTGCGCCGTGTGCGAGGTCGAGGTGGACCCTTTGACCGGGGCGGCGGTGATCACCCGCTACACCGCGGTGGACGATGTCGGGCGCTGCATCAATCCGCTGATCGTCCATGGCCAGACCCATGGCGGCATCGCCCAGGGGGTGGGCCAGGCGATGTGGGAGCAATGCCATATCGATCCCGGCTCGGGCCAGCCGCTGATGGGGTCGTTCATGGATTACGGCATGCCGCGGTCCGACAACCTGCCGCCTCTCAGAAGCGAAATCGTCGAGGTTCTCTCGCCCACCAACCCGCTCGGCATCAAGGCGGGCGGCGAGGGCGGCACCACGCCGGCGCCCTCGGTGGTGATCGGCGCCATGGTTCATGCGCTCAAGGGTTATGGTATCGAGAACCTGGACATGCCGGCGACGCCGTATTCGGTGTGGCGGGCGATCCGCGACGCCCAAGGCTCCCCTCAATGAAACCAAGGACCGAGACGTGACCGAGACACCGACAACCATCGAACTGATTTGCTTCGCCGGCGCGCCCAACCTGCCGATCTTCGCCGCCGAGGATTTGGGTGCCTTCGAGGAAGGCGGCATCACCGTCAACCTGAGCACCACGCCGAGCTCGGTCTATCAGGCGGAACACCTGATCGACGGCACCTTCCAGATGGCCGGCACCGCGTTCGACAACATCGTCGCCTATCAGGAAGGCCAGGGGGTGTTCAAGCCCGCCGTGCCGCCCGATCTCTTCGTCTTCATGGGGGCCACCCAGGTTCAACTCGCCTTGATCACCGCGCCCGAGGTGAAATCCTACGCCGACCTCAAGGGCCGCAAACTGGCCCTGGACGCGCTGGCTACCGGCTTCGCCTTCGTGCTGTACGAAATGCTGGGCCGCGCCGGGCTGGAACCCGTTGATTACGAGATGGTGGCGGTGGGCGCCACGATCAAGCGCTGGGAATCCGTGCGCGACGGGGAAACCGCGGGGACCCTGGTGCTCCAGCCCTTCACCTCCATCGCCCAGGCCCAGGGCTTCAACGTGTTGGGCACCAGCACCGATTTGTTCGAAAGCTATCAGGGCGGAACATTTGCTGCGTCCCGCGCCTGGGCCACTGATAACGCCGATGCCGTGAAGGGGTTCATCAAAGGCTACCTCAAGGGGTTGGACTGGACTCTCGATCCCGCCAACCGGATCGAGGCCGGCGAACTTTTGCTGGCCAAAATGCCGATCCTCAAGCCCGGCGTGGTCGATGCCGTCATGGACAGCCTGCTCGACCCGAAATCGGGGCTGACGCCCAGGGCCGAAATCCTGCCCGACGGCATGAAGACGGTGCTCGATCTGCGCTCCAAGTACGGCGCCGGCGCGCCGCTCAGCGATGCCGAGCGCTATTTCGATCTCGGCACTTACCACCAGGTCGTCGGGTCTTAGGCCGACACGAGAAATGCCACCAGGTCGTCGAGTCCTAGGACGACATAATAAAAGAAGGAGTCCCCCCATGGAAATCCGCAGGGTCGTTACCGGCCACGACCAAGATGGCAAGGCCATCGTCACTTCCGACGGCACCATGGCCAATGTCAAGGTCATGCCGTCGGGCCACCAGGGCTGCGTCATGTGGGTCACCGACGATAGCCCCGCCGAAGTTGCCGGCGACCAGGACCCGGCGCTGCGCGAGATGGGCCTGGCCCCGCCGCCGCGCGGTTCGGTGTTGCGTATCCTCGAACTCGCGCCCGGCAAGCAAGCCTTCATGCACCGCACCGATACCCTGGATTACTGCATCGTGCTCGAGGGCGAATGCGCGATGAAACTGGACGATGACGCGGAGGTGGTTTTAAGCGCCGGCGATATCCTGATCCAACGCGGCACCTGGCACGGCTGGGAAAACCGGGGGCAGGGGCCGTGCCGGCTCGCCTTCGTGCTGATCGGCGGCGAAGCGCCGGAAAAGCATCTGCACCAGGACCACTGATCTCGTTATGCCGATTTGATTTCGGCTGAGGTATCCATTATTTTCCAGGGGGTTAGCAGAAATTCTGGCCCCCTGAATTTAGGCTCTGGGCCGCATTGGTAACAGATTTGGCAACAGAAATTATTTTCGTGCTTGGAAGGAAAAAGGAGGCAGAAGCCCCCTGAGCGCCAAGCTAGCTCGCCAAATGCCATTAACCTTACGTCCACACATGACCCAAAGCGGACGTAAGCACAAGACCACCTGTGAGCGTCGGAAACGGATATCCCCAATTGGGAGATGGGGAAAAGTCCTCGGACCAGTCCTTCGGTCAGGCGATACGGCGCTTCGCTTCCCCACGCACGAATCGTTCCAGGGCCACCCGAGGGCAATCGCCGTATTCCATTGACAGGGTGCGTCTGTCCGCCGATCCTGCCTCTGTTTCATCAGCGTTGAGTGGTTAAGGTTAGACAATATTTATCTGAATAAGTACCGACCAAGATTTGGCGATTAACCGGGGGAAAGAATGACGACTAACCGAACATCGGTGAAATTGGCAGTAATGAATGCGGTGCATGACCTGCCGGTATTGGTGGCCCGCGACGAAGGGTTTTTCAAAGACGAAGGGCTCAATATTGAATTTGTGACAACCCCGGGCATGGCGCAGGTCACAACTTCCCACAAGGTTCAATTTGACTCCGTGTTCGAGCGCCCGCTCGAATCGGTTTATAACGAAGGCGGCATCGATCAATTTCGTATGTGTGAATGGGGTATCGTCAAACGCGCCGTCGAGGCTGAAGCGAGTGGATTACGCTCGCGCAAAATCGTTGCCCTGGGTGCTTCTATGTCAAAGTTTGCGATCGTTGTTAGTGCGGACTCGAATTTCTATGAGCCGGAAATGCTCAAGGGCAAACCAATTGCGGTAACCCCGAATAATGGGTCGCATTTTGTTGCTTTGAAAATGATCGAAGGATTTTTGGGAAAAGAACATGTCAAGGTGACAAACGCCGGATCGATGCCGCAACGGATTGAAGCGCTTAAAAAGGGCGAGGTCGCCGCGGTCAGTTTAATGGAACCGTGGATCAGCGTTGCGGAAAAAGAAGGCCTTCGTGTCTTGATGGAAGCGCATTCGACCCGCGCTGAAGCGGCTAGCGATGATCTCGACGGGCCAACGCTTGCAGCGATATTCCGCGCACAAGCACGCGCCTGCGAAGTGCTGGCCAAGGATCCGACGCCTTATGTGCATTACTTCGTCAATGAAACTGGCGGGCGGCTGGAAGCCAAAGACTTCCGCCATCAGCGGTTGTTGCATGCACCGCCGCAGCCCTATACGCGCGAGCGCTGGGACGACACCTATAACTGGACCGTCGGCTGGGAGATGACTATTCCCGATTCCAGTTTTGAAAATATCGTTGATAACCGTGCGTTTGAATAGTGCTAATTGAAACTACCATCTTTCGCCCAGAGAAAGGTTTCGGTGATCGCGCCTTTGTTCGCCGGATAGAAACGATATGAGTTTGACATACGAGATTTTCTCAGTCAGAGGTCACAGGTTCGAATTCTATCGGGTGCGCCATCTTTTCAATAGGTTATGGACTATCTGCCCGGCGGGAACTTGCTCAATAAGTGCAATATAAGTGCAAAATTAATGCACATCCCTTCTATGATTGCGGCTTAATGCACTTACCACTGCCCCGTTAACCTTATGTCCGCTTTTGACCCAAATCGGACGTTAGATCATAACCGTTTACGATCAATCGGCGAGCATGTTCAATGCAGCCCGGCGGTCCCCCGGCTTCAATCTAAGAAACAGCGTGCGGGCTTTCTTGATGTCTTGTTCGGAACCGCTCTCTGCGGCCGCTTTAAGGGCAACTGCAGTCAAATGGTCTGGCCCACAGATGAAAGCCAAAGCTTTAGCTAAGCGACCCATTGCTGCTTGGTCGATCTTTGTCTCTTCCATTCGGGAGTCTCCCAA
>SMXQ01000012.1 GCA_004356985.1 Alphaproteobacteria bacterium
GATCATCCGGATCGCGAGGGAATCGTTTGCCAAGTCCCACAGCTGACCGTAGCCCCCTGGAAAAAAGGCACCGTCAAAGTCGCGAGTGTTGATCTCGCTGAGTTTCAGCGTATTGGCCAGAGCCTGCTGAGCGGCGGGATCGTCCTCAAAACGGTGGGTATTGTCGGTCGTGAAGGCGTCGTCGTGGCTGAACGGGTCAATCGGCGCCGCTCCGCCCTTGGGGCTGGCCATGACGACTTCAAAGTCACGTTCCTTGAACGTGTAGTATGGGGTGGCAACCTCATCAAACCAGTTGCCGGTCTTTTTGCCGCTGATGCCCATGTTGTCATGGGAGGTCAGAACCATAAGCACGCGCTTAGCCATAATGTATCTCCTTTTTTGAACTGAGTTTCTATCTATCAGTAGATAGTGTCGGCAATATCGCCATTGACGTGAGTGTTGTCAAGAACTATCTATCGATAGGTTGAGTATTTTTGGAGGAAAAGATGCCTGACACCTCATCCATGCGCGAACGCATTCTTAGCGCGGCCGAGAAGCGTGTGCGGGCGCTCGGGTTCAATGCCGTGAGCTTCCGCGATCTCGCGAGTGATGTCGGCGTGAAGAGTTCGAGCGTGCATTATCATTTTCCCCAGAAGGAAGATTTGGGCGCGCAGTTGGTGAGACGCTACACGGAGCGATTTCAGGCCCGGCTCGATGAGATTGACATTGAAGAGGTCGGCCCGATCGGGGCGCTTGAGGCGTTCATCGCATTGTATGCCGAGGCATTGGTTGTCGGAGAGTCGGTATGTTTGTGTGCCATCCTGGCGGCGGAAGCCAACTCCCTGCCGGGGCGGGTCAATATCGGCATCCAGGCATTCTTCCAGGCGAATACGGAATGGTTGACGGAAATTCAAAAACGAATGCCGTCATCGGAGAAACGAATGTCGCCGATTGAGATCGTATCCGCGCTGGAGGGCGCCATGATCGTATCGACCGCAATGAAGAGCAGAGAGGCGTTTGATGCCACGGCGCAACGAATCATGGCGAACTGCAAGGGGCACTAGAAGGATCTGCAAATCGTCGCTTTTGCGAGCTATCGCGCCCGCTATTTGCGGCTAGCCGCGCAGGAGCGCGACCGTTACTATCTTGGCGACGGAACCATAACCCAACAATTCGGCGCGATCGGGGTTGCCCAAGCGGCCCTTGGCGGCGCCGGCAGAAAATCGCAGCAAATCGCCGATGTCGCAAAATTCAGGATTCATCGAAAGCCACGGTCTGTGGACCGACGAACAGAGACGCGAAGCGGACGAGCTCACGCGCCGGATCGGCAAGGAAGACCTTCACCTCATCCGCATGGCCTGGTCCGATTCCCACGGTTGTTCCCGGGCCAAGGCGGTGACGGTCCCGACCTTCCTGGAATCGCTCGAGGCCGGCTACAACATCAACGTTGCCACCACGACGCTGGATTCCGCCAATGCGCGGACCTTCGACTCGTTCACCCGCGGCGGCGGCATGGGTCTCGACGAGATGACGGGGTCGCCCAATATCAAGATCGTCCCCGACCCCGGCACCTTCCGCGTCCTGCCATGGGCGCCGGGGGTGGGGTGGATCCTGTGCGACGAGTATTTCAATTCCGGCGATCCCTTCCACTTCTCGTCCCGCCAGCTGCTGCGCCGGCAATTGCGCCGGCTGGACGATCGCGGCATGGCCTATGTGGTCGGGCTCGAGGTCGAGTGGTATTTGCTGGTGGCGGCCGAGGACCGGCTCGGCGAGGAGCACCTCTCCATCCCCGGCTTCCGCGGGCGGCCGCTCGGCACCACGCCGGTGGAGCCGGGCTATTCCTATCATTCGGAATCCAACATGGACCTGATGCAGCCGGTGCTGTCGAAACTGGCCGAGGCGTTCGACAAGATGGGAATGGCGTTGAGGTCCATGGAAAACGAATGGGGCCCGGGCCAGGTGGAGTGCACCTTCGCGCCCCAACCCGGTCTCCGTGCCGCCGATGACCTGCTGTTGTTCCGCACCGCCACCAAACAGATTTGCCGGCGCATGGGGTATGTCGCCACCTTCATGTGCCGCCCGGCGCTCCAGGGGTACTATTCGTCGGGCTGGCACCTGCATCAGTCGCTGGTGGACGCGAAGTCCGGCCGCAACCTGCTCGCGCCGGAATCCGGGTCGGGGTCGGGGGCCGGGAGAGGGGCCGGGGCCGGGAGAGGGGAGGCGCCGCTGTCCGCGCTCGGTATGAATTACCTCGGCGGCCTCATGGCCCATGGGGTGGCGTGCACCGCATTCACCACGCCCACGGTCAACGGCTACCGGCGTTTCAGGCCCAATTCCCTGGCCCCCGATCGGGTCTGTTGGGCCAATGACCACCGTGGCGCCATGCTCCGCGTGTTGGGCGCGGAGGGCGCCGCCGCCGCCCGGATCGAAAACCGCGTCGGCGAGCCCGCGGCCAATCCCTATCTCTACATGGCATGCCAAATCGTCGCCGGGCTCGACGGCATCGACAACGCCACCGACCCCGGTCCCCAGGACGACGAGCCCTACGCGTCGGATCGGACCTTGCTGCCCACGTCCCTGCAGGCGGCGCTCGACGCTCTCGACAACGAGGCCTTGTTCCGCGACCAGTTCGGCGATGTTTTCATGGACTATTACCTGCGGCTCAAACGCAACGAGCTTGGCCGCTTCCTGAGCTATCTGGAGGAACAGGGGAGCAGTCTCGATGGGCTTGGCGAAGAAACCACCCAATGGGAGCAGAACGAGTACTTCGATTTCTTTTAAGATGTTCGGCACGCTCCGGGATTCGCTATGCCGGGGTGCTTGGAGAAGATGAAGATGGAAGAGTTGAAACCGCCGGCCGGCCGGCTCGCCAATGCGGCGCCGTCCTTTGATTGGGACGCGCTGGTCCATGACGACCGCGTGCATCGCACCCTATACACCGATCCCGATATCTTCGCGGCCGAGATGACCGCCATCTTCGGCGGCACCTGGACCTATCTCGCCCATGAAAGCCAGATTCCGGAAAACGACGATTTCGTGACCACGGCGCTGGGACTGCGCCCGATCATCGTCGTCAGGGATTCAGGCGGAGTGATCCGCGCGCTGTTCAATCGTTGCGCCCATCGCGGCGCCACCGTCTGCCGAGCGGCCGCGGGATCAGCCAAGGTGTTTCAATGCGCCTATCACGGCTGGACCTATTTCAATACCGGCAAGCTGGGCGGCGTGCCCTGGCCCGAAGGCTATGCCTGCGATTTCAAGGATGCCAAGTACAACCTCGCCCAGGTCCCCCGGGTGGAGAGCTATCGCGGCTTCATCTTCGGAACCCTGAACCGGGACGCCGCCACCCTGGTCGATCACCTGGGTCCCATGGCCCCCATCATCGACCAATGGCTGGACCGCCATCCCGGGGGCCGCGTCAGGTTGTGCGAAGCCAACCGCCTCAAATACAAGGGAAACTGGAAACTCGCCTACGACAATTCCGCCGATGGCTACCACGTCAAGTTTTCCCACCGCTCTTTGCTGGAGATGGAAAACCGCCTCAAGGTGGGCAACCAGAAGGGCATGTCCTTTTACAAGGATGCGCCCGACGATTCCCCGATGTATGTCCAGTACCTGGGCAACGGCAACCATTTCAAGGACAAGCGGCCCAATATCGAGCAGCGCCCGGGCGCCTTGTGGGAGATCGAGGGCGCCCATCCCGGCATGGAACATTTCGAAGAGCGCTTGCGGGATCGCCTCGGCGAGGCGGCCGCCCGCGCCCTTGACCTCGCCGCCTCGGAACCGGTCAACATCAACGTCTTCCCCAATCTGCTGATCCTCGGCAACCATATCCAGGTGCTGCAACCCCGCGCCGTGGATGAGACCGATACCACCTGGTACGGCACCGCGGTGGTGGATGACGGCAATGAGCTGGACGGCGCCGTGGACGATGTCAATACGCTGCGCATGCGGACCCTGGAGAATTTTCCCAATTTCGGCGAGGTCGACGACGCCGTCAATTTCGAGGAAATCCAGCGCGGCCTCATGGCAGAGGAGGACGAATGGATCTATATGCACCGGGGCTTGGATGTTCCCGGCCGGATCGAAACCGACGAGAACGGCGTGATCACCGCGCCCGCCACCGATGAGGTCTTCATGCGTGAAACCTTCAAGCACTGGAAACGGCTGATGAGCTCCCCGCCCAAGCTCTCGATCCAGCGCGAGGCCTAGCACCCCATGGCCAGCGCACCCGACCCACGCCGGACGTCCCATTACGTGACCAACGCGTTCTATGACGCCTTGGTGACGGATTTCGCCGATTGGCAGAATGACGACATGGCGGTCGGCGACGTGGCCTTGCGCGATTCGGCCCGCGCCTTTCTGGAACGCGAGGCGCGGCTTCTCGACCGCCACCTTTTGGACGATTGGCTGGCCCTGTTCGCGGGGGAATGCCTCTATTGGGTGCCGGCGACGCCCGGGGGCGGGGATCCAAGGCTGGAAGTCGCGGTGTGCCTGGACGACCGCCGGCGTTTGGAGGACCGCGTCTTCCGGATGGCCACCGGCAGCGCCTGGTCCCAGATCCCGCAATCCCGCACGGTCCGCCAGGTGACCAATGTGGAGACCTTCGCCACCGGCACCGAGGGCATCTTCATGGTGCGGTCGAACTTCGTGATCAATGAATTCCGGGCCGGGGAGAGCCGCGGCCTGGCGGGCTGGTGCGGCCACCGCCTGCGCCGGGCGGGCGACGGTTTCGAAATCCTGGTCAAGCAGGTCAATCTCATCGAATGCGACCAGAACCTGCGCAACCCCAGCATCATCATCTGACCGCGCGGCGGCGGCCGGTCCAAAGCTGGAGTTCGCCAAGACATGATCCACTCCCCCGTCATCAGGCGCCTGGCGCTGTTGGTGGTGATCTCCGCGCCGTTGCTGGCGGCGCCGGCGGCGGCCCAGCAGAAGGTCGACCTGGAGCTGATCCTGATGGTCGACGGATCGGGGAGCGTCGACGACAACGAATTCGTGCTGCAACGCCTGGGCTATGTCCGGGCGCTGCGCAATCCCAGGGTGATCTCCGCCATCGGCAGCGGCCCGCTGGGCCGGATCGCCATAGCTTACGTGGAGTGGAGCGGCGCCGACCTCAAGGTTCCCATCGTGCCGTGGACATTGCTCAGCGACAAGGCATCCATCGCGGCGGTCGCCGATCGGCTGGAGAGGGAACCCAGGGTGCTTTACGGCGGCGGCACGGCGATCGGCGATGCCATCCTCTACGGCGTGCGGTCGCTCGCCACCAACGCGTTTCAAGGCAAGCGGCGGGTCATCGACCTGTCGGGCGACGGGCCGGACCGCGACGGCCTGCCGGCGGTCTTCGGCCGGGACCAAGCGGTGGCCCAGGGCATCACCGTCAACGGCCTGCCCATCCTCGGCGAATTCGACAACCTCGATATTTTCTTCCTCGACAACGTGATCGGCGGTCCCGGGGCCTTTTCCATCCTGGCCAAGACCTTCAAGGACTTCAATTCGGCGATCCTCACCAAGCTGATCCGTGAAATCGCCGGGCGCGCCGGGTCGGGCCCCGTTCAACAGGCCGCGGGCGGCCCAAGGGCCGCCGCATCCGCCCCCTGAGCCGCCCGGGACCGGGCTTGACGGGGTGCCCCCATGGTCTAATTTGGGGCCTCCATAACTTGGCCGCACGGCCCCAGCCGGCGCCGGCTTGCCCCACTTCCATAGGGAGGACGAATTGTCCGCGACTGCCGGAACCCTTCGGCGTGACAGCCAGATTGTCGGCCTCATCAGTTTCGGCCATTTCCTGAGCCACATCTACATGCTGGCCCTGCCGCCGTTGTTTCCCATCCTGCGCGCGGAACTGGGCGTCAGCTATGCCGAGCTCGGCCTCGCCATGACCATGTTCGCGGTGACCACGGCGGTGCTGCAGACGCCCATGGGATTCCTGTGCCAGCGGATCGGTTCGCGCGCCGTGCTGGTGGGCGGGCTGTTCATCAACGCGGCGGCCATCGCGCTTTTGGCCTTCGCGGATTCGCTCCTCAGCCTGGGCGCCTTCATGGCCCTGGCCGGCGTCGGCAGCTCGGTCTTCCATCCCGCCGATTATTCGATCCTGTCGGGGACGGTATCCGAACAACGAATCGGCCGGGCCTTCGCCATCCATACCTTCGGCGGTTCGGCGGGCTTCGCGGCGGCGCCGGTGATCATGGTTTCCCTGGCATCGATTTTCGATTGGCAGACGGCGTTTCTGATCGCCGGCGGCGTGGGCATGGTTTTGTCGGCCGTCATTCTTGCCCTTTCCGGCATCATCTCCGAGGGTGAGGTCAAGAAGAAAGGGGGTGAGAAGCTCACCCTGCGCCGGTTGCTGACCTCAAAGCCGATTCTCCTGTTCTTTCTTTTCTATGTGGGCTTGGCGGTGGCCAATGTGGGCATCAACCAGTTCGCCGTCGCCGCGTTGATGGAGGTTTACGGGGTTCCGCTGGCCGTGGCGAACTCGGCGCTCACGCTTTTCCTGGTGGCGGTCCTGGTGGGCGTCCTGCCGGGCGGTTGGGCGGCGGACAAGACCAAGCGTCATGGGCTGCTTCTGGTTGCCGGCCTGACCATCTCCGGCGCCTTGCTCGCCCTGGTCGGGTTTGCCGGCCTGCCGTTCTGGCTTGTCCTGGGCCTTCTCGCGGTGGTGGGGGCCGCCCGGGGCTTCCTGCATTCCTCGCGGGACGTCATGGTGCGGGTCATTTCGCCGAAGGCCAGCGTCGGCACCGTATTCGGCTTCGTGACATCGGGCTTCTTAGTGGGCCAGGCCATCGCGCCGCCCATGTACGGCCTGATTTTGGACTTGGGATGGCCCGGGGCGGTGTTCTGGGCCTCGGCGGCGTTCTCGATGATCTGCCTGCTGACGATCATTCCCGAAAGTACCCGGCGTCCCGCCGATTGAGCCGCCCTGGCGCCGGCCCACCATCGTGCTCCATGAAGGCGCTGTTTCACTGTTTCACGGCCTAGGAATGAAACACTGAAACAAGCTCCCCGTAACGTCCGCTTGTAGCCATAAGCGGGCATTAGGCTTCGTCGGACGAGTGATTATCCCATCTCCAATCTTCATCCGGGTTTGCCTCGCCTCTACAGCGTTGTAGTGCTGCGTGCAGGAGTTCCGTATCTACGTCCCACCACTTAAGCAATGCTTTCAACGGTTCAACTAATACGCCGGACGCGATTTCACCTGCAGCTTCCACCTCAAGGTTACCTACCATTTCTGCCTCTAGCTCAGCCTTGATGAACGGAATGACGCGAGCATCATTTTTCTTGGCAAGCCCCAGTAAGGCCTCTGATCTAGTGTCGGAGTGCTCGTCGTTCACGCGAGCGATCAGCGCCTCCCGTATTTCGAGAGTGTTCAAGCTACACAAATCCCCCAGGCCAAACGTCGCCCAGTCACGAACGTCACCGTCATTATCTTGCGATAGTTTAATCAGGATTCTGATGGCAGCGGGGCTCGCATCGTGGCCCCCAAGCACGGAAGCCACCGTCTTTCGAACCAACCAAGAGGTGTGAGATGTAAGAGAGTCCCTCTCCGCGATTTGATCACGAAAGTTATGGTGCTTTAAAGCGTCTACCGCTGATGCAACCACGCGAGCATCAGGATCATCCAACAGTTTTTCAAGTACCGGGATTGTTGGTTTTGTGAATGGGCGAAGCTCTTCTTCGCCCTCCTGCCTAAGCGGCCCAAACTCACCAAGAATGAAGGCGGCAAGTATTTTTTCTACGACTTTGCCTCTGGCGCACCAATTTTTCGCTGCTTCAAATATCTCAGGTTCGCAACGGCGGTGTAGCTCAGCTACGCAAGCCCAGCGCTCGTCGGATGTTGCGTTATCGTGTAAATAGCGCTCGTCTGACTTAGGGTCCTTGTCTGAAAAGTCCAGTGCTCTCTGCAGGAGACTGGTGGTCGGCAAATCTTTGATTGAAGGCATTTGGCCCATGCTCCCCTCTTATTGGACCAGCCACCGAGTATTAGATACCCAAAGGGAGGATTCTGGATAGGGGCTTATGTCCGCTTCGGGTTAAAAGGGGAGCCATCCACACAAGACAGTAGGTTAACAAGCCCGATGGGCCTTCATGGCGCTGTTAGGGAAATGTCCGCTTCTGGCACCATTGGGACTTAATCACCGCACAGCACTGACGACCCCAACCGACGGGTTATCGTGACCGGCGGGGGCGTTCCGTGCTAGTTAACCCGCGACGAAACGGTTCAAGGGAAGTTCCAAGGGAGGCGCGTTATGGCAAAGATTCGTTACCTTGCGGTGATCAGTGAAGAGCCCGAGGCCCTGGCCCGGTTCTATGTCGATGAGATCGGCATGGCAGAGCTCGACCGCTCCGCCGCGGGCGATATCTCGTTGACCGACGGCTATTACAACCTGACCCTGTTCCGGCAACGGGCCGATTTGATGGAGCTGCGCAAGGAGACCGGCCTCAGTCATTTCGGCATGGATGTGGACAGCATCGATACGGTGCTGGCCAAGTACCGCGAACTGGTGCCGGGCGGGGTCGCGGTGCGGGAGCCCGACGGCGTCCAGTACGGCGACGTCCGCATCTTCGATCCCGAATGCAACCCCATCAGCCTGTCCGAAAGCGGCTTCGGGGTGGGCCAAGGCAAGCGCGGGCTGCCGCGCATCGGCCATATCGCCATCCATACGCTCCAGCCGCAGCGCTCGGCCGATTTCCTGACCGCCCTGTTCGGCATGCGCGAATTGCGCACCACCGCCGAACGCCGCGCCCAGGGGCGGTTCAACTGCTTCATGGGCGACGGCGCCACCAATCTCGCGCTGCATCCCTATTACCGCACCCGCGATGCCGACGGCTTCGCGCTCTATGACCGCATCGGCCATGACGGCTTGGAGGAGCGGCCTGAGGACCGGCACTTCGGCTTCCACCATTTCGGTTTCCTCATGCGCGACGCCGCGCAGAAGGTGGAACAACTGAGCCATGGCAAGTCCATGGTCGCCGACCGCCCGGCCGAGCGCCCCTACGCGGAATTCCGCGTGCTCGATCCCGACGGCAACGGCTTCGACCTCACCCAGAACAAGGGTTGGGAGGTCGATATCGACAAGTGGGAGCGCGTCGACTGACGGCGCGCCCCTTGTCGGTGCCGGCTACGGTGTGCCGGGTGCGGGGGCCGGGTTTCGGCCGCCGGCGCGGCCTTTCAAAAGATCAATAAACCAGGAGGAAACCATGTCCGAGACCGAAAAACCGGCGGAAACCGGAGAAGACTTGCGCGGCGCGGAAAAGAAAGAGGCCTTTCACCTGGCGGCGGAAGCGCTGATCCACAACTTCGCCTTTACCCGGCCCGATATCGAATTCCCCAACCAGAAGAAAAAAATCCACGTCAAGCTGGCTGGCACCAACTCTGTCCGGGCCTCGATCCAGATTCTCAAGGAAGGCGGCGAGAACAACCTTCATTACCATCCCAACATGGACCTCATTTACATGGTGCTGAAGGGGCGCATCCGCTTCTACGGGCCGGGCGACAAGGTGCTCGGCGAATTCGGCCCCACCGAAGGCCTCTTGATCCCGGAAAATTCGCGTTACTGGTTCGAAAGCGTCGGCACCGACGAGGCCCATCTCCTGCAGATCGCCGGTTTCCCCAAGGGGGTCAGCGCCTTCAAGCGGATCTCCATCGACCCGCCCAAGCACGCCGACGGCGGCGAAGGCGTCTGGTTCGACACCGCCAGCGGCAAGACCCTAACCGACGCCGAACAACAGGATTTGGAACGCCAAAACGACCCGGGGTGAGCGCGGCTGACCTCACCAGGCCGCGCGCCCCGTGAAACTGCTCGGCCCGCGCTTTCGCGCCGCCGGCGCCCGGCCCGCGGTGGCCGACCCCCGGGCAAGGGGGAGCCCATGAAGGCGGTCATTTACACCAACCGGCGCGAGGATCGCATCCTCGAATTCAGGCGCGATTTTCCCGAAATCGATTGGACCATCGTGTGGTCGCCGGGCGACCTGGAGGCGGCGGTGGGTGATGCCTCCCTGGTGATTTTCTCCAACCGCATCTGCACGCCCGAGGTCGGCGCGGCACTTCGCCGGGGCGCCGGGGACGCGCTGAAATGGGTCCATTCCCACTCCGCCGGGATCGAGCGCATCTCCACCATGGGCATTCCCCAAGGCGTGCCGCTGACCTATTCGGCGGGGGCCAAGGCCCCGGTCTGCGCCGAACACGCCATGATGCTGCTGCTCGCGCTTTCGCGCCGGATATGGGAACTTCGCGCCGCCCAGGCGCGGCATCACTGGGCCCGGCGCGAGATGAACTTCACCATCCGGTCGCTGGAGAGCGAAACCCTGGTCATCGTCGGCCTGGGCGGCATCGGCCGCGAGATCGCCCGCAAGGCCAAGGCCTTCGACATGCGGGTGGTGGGGGTTTCCCGGGCGGGCATTGCCGGCGGCGACATCGATGCGGTGGTGCCCCGGGAACGGCTGGCCGAGGCCCTGGCGCAAGCCGACGCGGTGATCATCGCCACGGAATCCGATCCTACCAGCCGCCGCATGATGAACGCCGCGGCCTTCGCCGCCATGAAGCCGACCAGCTATCTCATCAATATCTCGCGCGGCGAGATCGTCGATCAAGAGGCCTTGACCCACGCCCTTGAGACGGGCCGCATCGCCGGCGCCGCCATGGACGTGGCCGATCCCGAGCCGCTGGACCCGGGAAGCCCGCTGTGGGACCTGGAGAACGTCATCATCAGCCCCCACGTGTCGGCGGCCGGGAACAACGTCAGTTACCGGCGGCTCAAAGAATTGTTCGCCGGCGAACTCGCCCGCTTCAGGGCCGGGGAGCCCTTCGCTCACCGGTTCGACCCGGACGCCGCGGCGAAACGCGCCGCCGTTGTGGCCGCGAAGGGGTAGGAAATTCCCGTAGAGAGGCGCGGGGCCGCCTCCGGGCGCCGTGGCGGGGTTCCGTCAAGCCAAATTCCGCCCGTGGCCGAAAACCGGCCCTAGGCGTGGACCGCTCAAGGGGGGCGGGTCAGCGAATTGTTTAGCCCGGTATTGTTTAGCCCGGCGAACGCCGCCTTTACATTGCCCATCCCTGGCCCCGCCAAGGCCGGCCATGGGCGAAAGGCCTGGGCCGACAGCGCCATTGAAGCCATGGCGCGGGTGGCATAGCCTGGCGGGTCAGCGATGCTCGCCGCGCCTTTTTCGGCAGGGACCGGGACATCGCCGGGGGAACAATCCAGATGCGTATCGCGGCGGTCGATCTCGTGAGCAATACCTGCTTTCCGGCGCTGGCCGCCGACGCGCTTGGCTTTTTCAAGGACCAAGGCCTTGACGTGCACATCGAGCTGGTGGCGGCCATGGGCGCCACCAAGGCGCTCCGCGATGGTTCGGCCGATGCCATGATCGCCGGCTCGGTCCACGATCTGCTCACCGAATTTCCCGGCTGGAAAGGCGCCAAGCTCTGCGTGGCCCTGTCCCAGGGATCGCCGTGGCTGCTGACCGTTCGCGCCGATCTGGCGGCCGGGCGCGGCGACTTCGATGCGCTACGGGGCTTGCGGTTTACCGCCGCGGAAGGGCCCGACCTCGTTTTCAAGCAGCTGCTGCGCGGTGCCGGGCTCGATCCGCAACGCGATCTCGAGATCGTCGAGCTGCCGGGCGCCAAGGAACGCGATGTTTCGTTTGGCGTGTTCGCCGCCGAGGCCCTTCAGGACGGGAGAATCGACGGATTCTGGTCCAATGCCATGGGCGCCGAGACCGCGGTCGCCCGGGGGATCGGCAAGATCCACGTCGACGTGCGGCGCGGCGACGACCCCGGCGAGATCCGCTTCTTTACCTTCGCCGGCCTGGCGACGACCGACGATTTCATCGCCCGGGAGCCGGGTGCGGTGGACGCCGCCGTCCGCGCCATCGTCAAGGCACAGAGCGCCTTGCGCGCCGACCCGGCCATCGCGCGCGAGGTGGGAAGGCGAAAATTCCCCCCGGAATCGGCCGACCTGATCGCCGCCGTCGTCGCCCGCGATGTCCAGTTCTACGATCCGGTGATTTCCGAGGACGCGGTCGAGAGTCTCAACGCCTTCGCGCGATCCGTCGGTCATCTGAGCGCGCCGGTGGCCTATGAGCAGGTGGTCGCGACCCGTTGCCGCCGCCTCTGGACCGGCGGTTGAGAAGCCCTGGGAAGTGGCTGCCTCGGCCGCCCGGCATCAGGGAAAGGCTTTAGACCGAATGTCCGCGCATAGCCAAAAGCGAACATCGCCCGAGGCGCTTACCGGCCCTTGTCATCGCCATGGTCGTCTGATTCTAAATTGCCGATGATTTTCCACGCACCAATCATCAGCCCTAAACAAATCATGACCGCAAAGGCGATAAGAATGATGGCTTTGAGAGAAATTGTTCCGTCCCTTCACTGCGGTTCCAACGATGACACGG
This sequence comes from Alphaproteobacteria bacterium, assembly GCA_004356985.1. Classification (GTDB taxonomy): domain Bacteria; phylum Pseudomonadota; class Alphaproteobacteria; order SMXQ01; family SMXQ01; genus SMXQ01. The sequence continues at coordinate 12,358 of SMXQ01000012.1, forward strand.
TTACAAACTGAGATTAGCTGATTTGACATTGAAAGGAAGCGACTATAAGTCCCTTCCAACAGCGGTTTCAACCGCACAAAGCCTCTCCTGCACCCCACGGCCCCATTGGCACGCCCGCTTTTTGACCCCGGCAGCGGATGTTAAATGCCCCACCGTCCGTTATCGGGGTAAGAGCGGACGTTAGCGGTCATTGGGTCAACGGGTGATATTCCTCTCCGGCCGCCTGCCCCGGCGCGCGGAATTCGGCCATGGGACGGACACGCCCCACGGGCACCAGGATCACGCCGATCGCCGGTCAGCCGACCCGGTAGCGGGCGATCACCTCTTCGTCGGGATCGATGCCGAGGCCGGGGCCTTGGGGCACGCGGAGGCCGCCGTCGATAAGATCGAAGTACGCGCCCATGGGGTTCGCCGCCAATTCGCAGAAGCGGTGCTCGCAGGGCACGTCGCCGCCCATGGCGGCCACCAGGTGGATGGTGGCCATGAAGCCGGGGCCGATGAAGGGCGAATGGGGCACGCAGCCCATGCCCTTGGAGGCGGCGAAGGCGATGGTGCTCCAGGCGTCGGTGATGCCGCCCAGCTTGACCACCGAGGGCTGGACGATATCCGCCGCGCCGGCATTGGCCAGCCAGCGGACGTCGTTGGGATTGCCCAGGTTCTCGCCCATGGCGATGGGGATTGTGGTCTTCCGGCGCAGCCGGGCGAGCGAATGGTAGTCGTCGGGCGGCGTGATGGGCTCCTCCAACCAAGTGAGGTCATGGGGTTCCATGGCGCGCGCCATTTCGATGGCCTGATCGATGGCCCAGGCGCAATTGGTGTCCACCATGAGCGCCACGTCCGGCCCCATGGCGGCGCGCGCCGCCGCCACCGCCTCGACGCTGCGTTCGTGGAGCTTGATTCGGGTATAGCCCCGGGCCAGCGCCGCCTCGACGATTCGGGCGACGGTGTCGGGATCGCCGAGGCGCAGCAGGCTGGCATAGGCTGGCACGAAGTCCCGGGGCTGGCCGCCCAGCATCTGCCAGATGGGCTTGCCCTCCACCTTGCCCTTGATGTCCCACAGCGCGATGTCCAGCGCCGACAGGGCGAAGCGCGCCGGCCCGCCATGCATCATGTTCTGCAATTGGCGCTTGATGGAAGTGGTCAGGCCTTCGATATCCGCCGGGTCGCGGCCCACGGCGCGCGGCGCTATGGCGTGCGTGATGGCCGGAATGGTGACCGGCGTGGTCGCGAACCCGAAGGCTTCGCCCCACCCGGTGATGCCGGCATCGGTCTCCACCCGGACCAGGATGGCGTCCATGGTGGTGCGGATTTCGCCCGAACCCATGGCCGGCTTGGGCGCGCCGTGCTCATAGGGCAGGCGGATCAGGATCGGCTCGATCTTGGTGATCTTCATGGCTCGGCCTCGACCGGGCAAGTGTGGTGGGCGACTGGGACTGTCCGGCCGGGGGCCGGGGCATGACTGCTTGCAAAAATACAGCCCCCCGGCTCGGCCGGGGGGCTGTGACCTCTTGGATCAGGAGGATTTTTTCTTCTTCTTCTTTTTCTTTTTCTTGCAGACCTTGGGGTCCTTGGCGAACTTCTTGCAGGCATAGGTGCGTTCCGACTTGGCGATGCCGAACAGCTCGCCGACGCGGTTGAGGACCGCTTGGTCGTAGCGGTAGAGCTTGTCGATCAGCTTCTCC
>SMXQ01000013.1 GCA_004356985.1 Alphaproteobacteria bacterium
GAATTCCTGACCTCGGCCACGGTGACGGCCTTCGCCGATATTCCCTTTATCGCGCTGTTCATCTTCGTGATCTGGCTGATCGCCGGGCCGGTGGCGATGATCCCCGCCGTGGCCGTGTTCATCGCCCTGATCGGCGGCCTGATCCTGCAGGTGCCTCTCAAGACGGCGATCTCCAAATCCCAGGTGGAGGCGGCCCAGAAGCACGGCATCCTGGTGGAGACCATCGGCGGGCTGGAGACCATCAAGAGCCTCAACGCCCAGAGCCGCCTGCAAAGCAAATGGGAACGGTTCGTCGCCAAGACCGCCGCGTCGGGGCTCCGGGTGCGGGTGCTGTCCTTGTCCATCGTCACCTTCACCATGTTCCTGACCCAGCTCTCGACCATCGGCGTCATCGTTTACGGGGCCTATCTCATCCAGGACGGCCTTCTCACCACCGGCGGCCTGATCGCCGCCGTCATCCTCAACGGCCGGGCGCTCGGGCCCATGGGGCAGGTGGCCAACCTGTTGGCGCGGATGAACCAGTCCCTGACCGCGCTCGGTGCGCTGAACGCGATCATGGCCCTGCCGGTGGAACGCCCGGCGGGCAAGCGCTTTTTGCATCGGCCCACCCTCCAGGGCGCGATCAATTTCCGCGAGGTCACCTTCACCTATCCCGAGGCCGAAATCGCCGCCTTGAACAAGGTCAGCTTTTCCATCAACGCCGGCGAGAGGGTGGCCTTCCTCGGCCGGGTGGGGTCGGGCAAGAGCACCGTGGCGAAGCTGATTCTCGGCCTGTTCGCGCCCGACGAGGGCGCCGTGCTGGTGGACCGTACCGATCTCCGGCAGATGGATCCCATCGACCTTCGCCGCAACATCGGCGCCATCCTCCAGGACAGCTTCCTGTTCCACGGCACCGTGCGCGATAATATCGCCCTGGGCGCGACCATTGTCGATGACGAGGCGATCCTACAGGCCGCCGAGACTTCCGGCGTCCACGAGTTCGTGCGCCGCCATCCCCGCGGTTACGATCTGATGGTCGGCGAACGGGGCGAAGGCCTGTCGGGCGGCCAGCGCCAGGCGGTGGCCCTCGCCCGGGCGCTGGTCGGCCAACCGCCGATCCTGCTTCTCGACGAGCCCACCAGCGGCATCGACATCGGCACCGAGAAGACCTTCATATCCCGGCTCGCCCCGACCCTGAAGGGGCGGACGTTGATCCTGGTGACCCACCGCGCCTCGCTGCTGCCCCTGGTGGAGCGCATCATCGTCCTCGATCAGGGCCGCGTGGTCGCCGATGGACCCCGGGAGAAGGTCTTGGAAGCGTTGAATTCCGGTAAGATCAAGGTGGATCAGGCGTAAGCGTATTGGTCAGGCAATGAGCTCTCCCCGCATTCCCTCAGGTTCCCGTAAAGACGCGGCGTTCGCGCCGGTGCGGCTGGGCGCGCGCATGGATCGCCCGCCGGCCATGGGGTTCATCCTGATCATGGGGGTCGCCTTGTTCTTGGTGGTCGCGGTGGTGTGGGCCGACTGGGCCGTTCTCGACGAAGTCACCACCGGCCAGGGCCGCGTCATCCCGTCCAGCCAGATTCAGGTGGTGCAGAACCTGGAAGGCGGAATCGTCCGGGAAATCCGGGTCAAGGAAGGCGAGGTCGTCACCAAGGGCCAGGTGCTTCTGCAGATCGAAAATACCGGCTTCGTGGCCAGCTACGGGGAGCTGCGGGCCAGGCACCTGGGATTGACCGCCGCCGTGGCGCGGCTCGCCTCCGAGGCACATCAGAAGCCTCTCACTTTCCCCCCGCGGCTGCTGGCGGAAGGCCGGAAGATCGCCGAGCGGGAGCGTTTCCTTTACCTGGCCCGCCAAAGCGAGCTTCAGGCCCAGCTCGCGGTGTTCGAGCAGCAAGGCCTTCAGCGCAAGCAGGAGCTGACCGAACTTCAGAGCCGCCAAACCCATCTCGCCAGGACCGTCAGCCTGATCAACGAGGAACTGGAGATCACCAAGCCCCTGGTGGACCAGGGCGTGGTCCCCAGGATCGAATTTATCCGCCTGCAGCGCCAGCTCAGCGAACAGCAGCGCGAGCTCGACGGCGTGCGCCTGGCCCAGCCCCGGGCGCGCTCGGCCATGCGCGAAGCCAACCGGCGTATCCAGGAAAGGTTCCTGGGTTTCAGGGCCGAGGCCCAGCGCGAACTGACCCAGCGCCAGACCGAACTGGCTACCGTCAGCGAGGCCATCGTCGCCGCCCGGGACCGGGTCCAGAGGACCGCGGTGCGCTCTCCGGTCCACGGCATCATCAAGCGGGTCAGGGTCTCCACCGTCGGCGGCGTGGTGCGGCCGTCCATGGACCTGGTGGAGATCGTGCCCCTCGATGACACGCTCTTGGTCGAGGCCAAGGTGCGGCCCCAGGACATCGCCTTCATCCGCCCCAACCAGGACGCCATCGTGAAGATCACCGCCTATGATTTCTCCATCTACGGCGGGCTCAAGGCGAAGGTGGAACGGATCAGCGCCGACGCCATCACCGAGCCGGACGCTTCCGGACGCGAGGAAAGCTATTACAAGATCATCGTCCGGACCGAGCGCAACTATCTGGGCACGGCGGCGAAGCCCTTGCCCATCATCCCGGGCATGGTCGCCACGGTGGATATCCTGACGGGGAACAAAACGGTCCTGGATTACCTCTTGAAACCTGTGCTCAAAGCCAGGAATCGCGCGCTGAGGGAGCGTTGAGTTGGGGCCATGGCGTTGTTGTTTCCCTACCGCCCGCTTTGCCGGTTCGCGCTGATCGCCGCGTTTGCATGGGCGATCATCGGTTCCGCCCAGGCCCAGAATGTCCCGCTACGGCTGTTTGGGTCCATCGAATTCATCGGCGGCAGCCTGGCCGCCCTGCCCCAGTGGACCGGCGTCCTCGAGAGGATCAAAGGAGAGATGCCCATCTATGAGGCATGTCACCGGGATATCAACAAATGTCCGTCTCCGGCGGTGGCCGCTTGGCGGGCGCAGATCCGCGGCCTCGACGGCTTGCCCCGGCGCCAGCAGATGGCGGAACTCAACAGGTTTCTCAACCGTTGGACCTACCGGCTGGATCAGGAAAACTTCAATGTGGAGGATTATTGGGCGTCGCCGTTGGAATTTCTCGCCCGGTCCGGCGATTGCGAGGATTACGCCATCGTCAAATACGTCTCCCTCAAGGCCTTGGGGTTCCCGGTGGAAAAAATGCGCATCGTGGTGGTCCGGGACGTGCTCAGGAATATTGCCCATGCCGTACTCGCGGTTTACATCGACAATGATATATTGATCATGGACAGCCTTTTCGAAGGGGTTCTGTCGCATAAGTTTGTGACCTTCTATTCGCCGCAGTATTCAGTTAACGAAAACAAGAGATGGGCCCATATCATGCCCATTATCTCGCGTCCGTCGGGCAATCTCGGAGTAAGCAGGTAATGACGTCCACGAACGACAACACGGAATTCGATCTCGTCTTTTCCGAGACCGGAAAGGGTGATGCGCCCGACACTACCAGCCTCGTCAAGCGGGCCGCGCTGCTGGTTATTGCCCTGGTGGTGATCGCCGGCACGCTGGTCTACTGGGTGCTGGGAAACCGCGAAAGGCAACTCATCGGCGATCTTCAGCAACGGACGGAAATTCTTTCCTCCACCCGGGCGGAGATTCTTAAGACTTGGCTGGGTTCCCTGGGCAGCTCGGGCCAGCGCCTGAGCCGTAGCGACTTGTTCCGGCTGTTCGCCGCGGAAGTGGGTTTGGCCGGCGGGCCCCCAGGCCGGGACAGCCCCTTGAGCGCGCAGGTTCCCTACATGATCCAGGCGATCACCGAATACGCCCGCCAGGAAGGTTTGATCGGCGCCTATCTGGTCGACCGGCGGGGCCGGGCGATGCTGGCGAGCGGCGGCGCGCCTGCCTTGACGGGGGCGCAGCGGGACGCCGCGGTCGCGGCGCACGTCAGCAAGACGCGCCGCGTGACCCCGGCCCGGGAGACCGGGCGCGGCTTGACGGTCGATGTGATTTTGCCGGTGGCGCCGCCCCAGGAAAAGGACCCCGCGGCGCCGGCCACCGTGGCCGGTGTGTTCGTGTTCACGACCTCTATTCAGGCGGCGCTCGGCGACATTCTGAAGCCATCGCCACTCATGGGCGCATCGGACCGGACGCGGCTTATCCAGGTCACCGGCAAGACCCGCTTCGAGCTCGACCCACGGACCCAACCCAGCCTCGTGCCCCGCCAATGGGGCGAGGTTCCCGGTGCCGGGGAAAACCTGCCCTTCGGCATGCGGTCCTCCGCGGCCGGCGACACCCCGGTCTTGTCGTCAGGCACCTGGGTCCCCGGCATGCCGTGGTTGGTGGTCCATGAGGTGGACGCGGGCCTCGCCCTGGCATCGCTCAAGGCATTCCGTTGGGGCGTGATTGGCTTCGCCCTGGCCGTCACCCTGCTGTTGGTGGCGGCGTTCACGGCTTTCTGGTGGCACCAGGCGAGCGATCACAGTCAAGCCCTGGCCGGCCAATACAAGGATCTCGGCAGCCGCATCAACGCCCAGCGCCGGTTTCTCGAAAACGTGATGAGGACACTGACCGAAATGGTCGGGCTCAAGGGCACCGGCGGGTCCTACGTCTATGTCAATCCATCCTTCGCCGAAGCGGTGGAGCGGTCCCAGGACGCGGTTACCGGTCTCGACGACAGTGAAATCTTCGGTCGTGGAACCGCCGAGGCGCTGGAGAAAACCGACGCCCAGGCCCGGGATACCGGCAAGCCGGTGATGGTCGAGAAGGTCATTCATCTTCCCGGCGGTCCCCGGCATCTGCAATTCACCAAGGTTCCTTATCGGGATGAGGACGGCAATATCACCGGCATCCTGAGCGTCGCCCGGGACGTGACCGAGCTTCGTGAGGCGGAGTCGAAGCGCCAGGCCGCGTTCCAACAAATGACCGGTGCCCTGGTGCGGACCATCGAGAACGTCGATCCCTTCCTTGCCGGCCATACCCGAAACGTCCATGAGGTCGGCCTTGGCATTGCCGAGCGTTTGGGGTTGGGGGCCGAGGAGGTCGCCACCATCGACATCACCGCCATGCTGGCCCAGATCGGCAAGGTATCCATCCCCAGGGAAATCGTCGCCAAGTCCGACCGGCTGACGCCGGGGGAATTCGACATCATGAAATCCCACGTGGATAACGCCTTGGGCATTCTCCGGGGGGTCGATTTCGGTCTTCCGGTCGTGGCGACCCTGGCCCAGGTCTACGAGAGGCTCGACGGAAGCGGCTATCCCAAGGGGCTTGCAGGCGACCAGGTGGGCTTGGCGGCGCGAATCCTCGGCGTGGCCGACGTCTTTAGCGCGCGCCTCGAGCGCCGCTCCTATCGCGATGCCATCTCGCCTCAAGAGGCCATCGCGGTGCTTGCCGACAACGCCCAAAAATATGATTCACGGGTTGTCGAGGCGCTTAAGGAATTCATCGGTTCCGTCGCCGGAGAGAAGCTGGTGGCGAAGATTCAGGGGGCTTGACGCGCCGCCGGCCGGGCCCTCTCAGGGGCGCCATTGACCAAGGGTGCGCGGCCGCCCCATGATGACGGCAAGGATTCGGTTTCGAGTAGGCGCGGGACCGCCGTGGAGGGAACCCTCATGAGCAAATTCGGCACCTTTCGTGATTCCATCCGGGTTCCGGGACGGTTGGGCGAGCCCGTGGTCGACCCCGCCGCCTGGGAACCCCATGAGCTCCATGCCCGTGACGACTGGATCTACCGGCTGACGGCCGGCGATCTGGAAGACCTGACCGCCGCCCTGGACCATGTGCAAGCAAAGGGCATCGATATCGTCGATCTGGACCGGGAGAATTTTCCCTTGCCCCGGCTCGGCGCCGCTTTGCGCGAGGTCCGCCTGGAACTCATGGAAGGACGCGGGCTGGCGGTCCTGCGCGGCCTGCCGGTGGCCGAAATGGGCCGCGAGCGGGCGGCGCTCGCCTATTTCGGGATCGGCACCCATCTCGGGTCGGCCATTTCCCAGAACGCCTACGGTCATCTTCTGGGGCATGTGCGTGATTTCGGAAAAAACTTCGATGATCCCAACGTGCGCGGCTATCAAAGCAACGCCGTCCTAGGGTTCCACGCCGACCATTGCGATTTCGTCGGCCTCATGTGCATGCAGACGTCGAAATCGGGCGGCGAAAGCCGGGTCGCCAGCGCGGTGACCCTGTACAACCGCATGCTGGCGCGGCGGCCGGACCTGGTGGAAGAACTCTCCAAGGATTTCTATTGGACCCGCCACGGTGAAGTGCCGCCGGGCCAACCGCCTTGGTATACCCAGCCGGTGTTCTGTTTCGCCCAAGGGTATTTTTCCGCCCGTGGGGTGTCGGCGTTTATCCTCAAGGCCCAGGGCCTTCCGGGGGTGCCGCCGTTTACGCCGCTCCAGAAAGAGGCCATGGCGCTGTACCGCGAGATCGTGCCCCAATGCGCCGCCGACATCCCTTTCGAGCAGGGCGACATTCAGTTCCTGCACAACCACGTCATCCTCCACTCCCGCAACGCCTTCGAGGACTGGCCGGAGCCCGCGCGCAAGCGCCACCTCTACCGCTTGTGGCTGGCCGCGGGGAAGGATTCCCGGCCGGTACCAAAGGCGGTCCGGCAAAGCTTTTCGGGCATCCGCGTGGCGGGTTACGCGCCCAAGGTGGTGATCGACCCCGAAGAGGCCGACGAAGCGGTCGCCTGAGGCGGGGCAAACGCGCCGCTCAGCCGCCGGTCAACCGCCGGTCAACCGTTGAAGACGGGGGCCCGTTTCACATAGACGGCGAGGCCCAGGAGCAAGGCCAAAAGCACCGCGCCTATCACCAGGAAGGCGTTCTCGATCCCCACCACTTCGACCACGGCGCCCATGACCACCGGGATCACGGTCATGGCCAAGCGGTTGGCGGTCGCGCGCAGCCCCACGGCCTTGCCCTGATCACCGGCGCCGGCGGCTTGGGCGATGATGGTCAGCATCAGGGGCTGGACCGTGCCCAGCACCGCGCCGCGGGCAACGATGGCCACCATTAGGAGGAAGAATGTTCCCAGCAACGGGGTGATGGCGATGAACACTATGGACAGGCCTACCGTTGCCATCAACAACCAGAAACGGTTGAAGATCCGTATCAGGGGGCCGGTGGTGAGCGCGCCGAACGCGCCGACCAAGAGGAACGCCGACAACAGGGTACCGATGGCGGTGCCGGTCAAGCCGATGTTTTCCAGATAGACCACGTAAAACGAACTTTGGATCCCCTGGCCCGACTGGCGCAACACCGAAATCATCACCACTAGAAGGATAGACGGGATGGAAAGAAGGGCGAAGGCATCGCGGTAGGACTGGACTCGGGGCAGGAAATCGCCCATGCGAATTTTTTCAGGAGCCCGGCGGCGTTCGTCGTCGGATTTGGGAAGGATGGCGACGGCCACCAGCACGCCCGAGGTCCACAGCGACATGAACAAAAAGGCGCCCCATTCGCCGAACAGGTCCCAAAGGGCACCCACCGCGGGCGGGCCGACCAGGGTGCCGAGCCGCACCACGAAAGCCAGCCGTCCGGCATAGATGGGGTTCCCCCCCATGCGTTGGCCGACCAACGTCTGGGCGCTGATCCAGCCCATGGAGACCGACAGGCCGACCAGCATCTGCAGCACGATCAACGCTCCAATCCATGGCAGGAGAGGGTAAAGCGGCGTCAGGCAGACCACCAAAACGCCGAACGTGACGATCACCCGGCGCGCGCCCAGGCGGTCGATCAGGGCGCCGCCGGGGATCGACAGAAGCAGCGGCAGGAAGGTATATGCGCCGAGCGAGATGCCGATCATCATCGGCGAAGCGTCGAGCTTGATCAGCCAAAGGGGGACCGCTACCCAGACGATATTAGAGGTGCCGCTGGAAAATATGCCGCAGATATAGACCGCCGCCTGAAGGCGAAGGCTGACCTGCCCGTTTTCATCCTGGGCCAACGACCATCCCCCTTTTCCCCGGCCGGCGATATTCTCCCCCGGTGCCGGGGTCCGAATCGGCAGAAGAACTAGGGCATTTCCCGCTCAAATCGGTTCCCTTCGACCGGAAAGTGCCGTGGCGCGAATGGCCTTGGCGGCGCGCCCCTCATGGCGGAAACGCCGGGCAAATCCCCGGCGTCCCCTGAAGCCCCAGGCTGGATCGATGGTGTTCAGGCGTTCTCGAGGATCTTGTCCTTGGACGGATCGAAGCGATAGCGGGGAAGGGTGTCGAGGTCGGTGCCGGTCACCCGGAGCACCCAGGCTTTCGACGGGTGCCCGGTGGAATGGATCAACCCGGGCCCATAGGCACGGGCGATACCAGGGGTGATGGCGTAGGAGTCCGCGATCTCCAGTTCGGCGTGATCGTCGTCCTCGGCGTTGGTGCGGCGCCATATGGTCATGTCGGTGGAACCCAGCGCATTGCCGTAAATGGCCCAGGACGCCCCGTGGCTGTGCGGATTGCCCTTCTTGCCGGTCTCCTGCACGTGGGCGAGCACGTAAACGTCGGTGTCGGCATCGTGGTAGAGGACCCGCTTGCCGGGGGGCGTGTCGTCTTGCCATGTTTCGGCGACGAAATCGGCATTGGCGAGCAATTTTTCCATATTGGCGCGAACCTCCTCGCGTCCAGCGTCGTCCGCCGAGCGGGTCAAAATGTCGTGACAATCCGCGCAAAACTGGTCAAGGGTATAAGCCATCGTTTCCTCCGATCATGGGCCCGCCGGGCGTGTCATGGAATGACACCTCCTGGGGCCGGGTATGCGGTTCCGGTCATTTTAGGTGGAATCACCCGTCGCGACAAGGATCGCCGATCATCTGGAATCATGTTGCGCGCCAGTAGGGGCTTTGACCGCCAACCTGGATGGCTTATCCTATGGCGAACCAGCAGATGACGAGCAGTCCGGCGCTTCGCCATGGTGGCGTGTTGAAGAGACCCAGCGGAGATGGGCCCATGGAACCAAATCCCGAAAACTATCGGTTCGATCTCGAAAAATCGCTACGTTCGGTAGTCGGTCTTCGTGCCACCGTGCCGCCGGACGCCCACAGCGCCGAGCGGTTGGGAACCGAACGGGCCGGCAATGGCTGCGTGATATCCACCGATGGGCTGGTGGTGACCGTCGGTTACCTGGTCACCGAGGCGGAGAGCACTTGGTTGGTATCCAGCGACGGGCGCGTGATCCCCGCCGACGTGGTCGGCCGCGACACCGAAAGCGGCTTTGCCTTGGTGCAGGCCCTGGAACCCCTTGACGTGGATCCACTGAAGCTGGGCCGCTCCGCCGCCATTTCGGTCGGCGAACGGGTGGTGGTGGCGGGCGCCGGCGGCATCGAGCATGCGGTCGATGCCCGCGTCGTCGCCAAGCAGGAATTCGCCGGGTATTGGGAATATCTTCTCGATGAAGCCCTCTACACCACCCCGCCCCATCCCCATTGGGCGGGCACCGCGCTGATCAGCGGCGACGGCGGCCTTGTCGGGGTGGGATCGCTTTATGTGCAGCAGGTCACGCCCGGCGGCACGCCCATCGACGTGAACATGATGATCCCCATCGACCTGTTGCCGCCCATCGTCGACGATCTGATGCGCTTCGGGGTGGTCAAGCGTCCCTCGCGGCCCTGGATCGGCATGCAGGCCGCCGAATTTGGAGAGAATCTGGTGGTCGTCGGGCTGACCGATAACGGCCCCGCCGAGGCGGCCGATATTCGCGTCGGCGACGTGGTGACCGGTGTCGGAGGCAACCGGGTGGAAAGCCTCGGGGACCTGTTCCGGGGGATGTGGGGGTTGGGCGAGGCCGGGATCACGGTGCCGCTCAACATTTTCCGCAACGGCGAGTTGCTCGAGGTCGATATCAGCTCCGAAGACCGGGCAAAAAACTATAAATCACCGAAATTGCATTGATGGACCGCCATAAGGGGCCGGGGAGGGTGCCATGTTAGACGAACCAAAAAGAGATTTTCCAGATTGGCGTGATTACAGCCAAGAGGAGCTGGACGCGCAATACAACCAGAGTAGCCTGGTGCCCGATACCTCGGTTTACAAGCAGCACAAGATCGAGCGAAGCGCCGCCGCAAGGGCCGCGCTCGACTGTGTTCTCGATGTTCCCTACGGGCCGACCAAGGCCGAAATTCTCGATATATTTCCGGCCCCGAGCAAGGGCGCGCCGATCAACATCTTCATTCATGGCGGGGCTTGGAAGAACGGACACAAGGATGAGGTGTCGTTTCCGGCACCGGTGTTCCACAATGCCGGCGTCAATTTCATCGCCGTCAATTTCGACCTGGTTCCCGACGTGATGCTGGAAGAACTGGTGCGCCAGTGCCGTGCCGCGATTGCCTGGGTCTACCGGAACGCGGACAGCTTCGGCGGCGACCGCGACCGCATCTTCGTATCGGGCCATTCCTCGGGCGGCCATGTCACCGGCGTGATGACCATTACCGATTGGCAAGGCATTTACGGATTGCCCGCGGATTTGATCAAGGGGGCGGCGCCCATCTCCGGCATGTTCGACCTCGCGCCGGTGATCAAGAGCTGGCGAAATTCCTACCTCAAGTTGGACGAGGAACGCGCCCATGCGCTCAGCACCATCCATCACATCCCCGAGGCGAAGATTCCCATGGTGTTGGGCTTCGGCGCCGGGGAATTGACGGAATTCAAGCGCCAATCCTACGATTTCGCCGCGGCCTGGCGCAAGGCGGGGCAGGAGTGCCGGCTCATCGAGGTGCCGGACAAGAACCATTTCGAGATGGGGGCCGGTTACGGCGACGCGCAGAACCCCATCATCCAGGCCATATTCGACCAAATGTCCGTCTAGAGAATCTTCCAACCAAATTGAACCCTTTGGCCGGAAAGTGCATTTGCGCGCGCGCCTTAACCCCTGGCGGCCGCTCGGCGGGGCGCTTTGGCGTCCTCGACGATGCGGTTTTCCGGCAGGGTCACCCTGACCGTGGTGCCTATGCCCACGCTGCTTTCGATTTCGATATCGCCGCCATGTAATTGGGCCAAGGAGCGGGCCAACGGCAGCCCAAGGCCGGTGCCTTCGAATTTACGGTGCAGTCCGGTCTCGACCTGGGAGAAGCGCTCCAGCGCCCGGGGAATATCCGCCGCCGACATGCCGATGCCGTTGTCCTTGACGATGACGTGGATCGGCGCGCCGTGTTCATGACCGAGACTGATGGTCACCGATCCGCCCGGGGTGGTGAATTTCACGGCGTTCTGCAAAAGGTTGATGAAGATCTGCTTGAGACGCCGACGGTCGCCGCGGAACGGGGGGAAATGCGGGGGCAGTTGGGATTCCAACGCGAGGCCCTTACTTTCCGCCTGCTCGCGAACGAACATCAGGCAGGAATCGATGGTGGCGACCAGGTCCAGGCTTTCTTCCTCCATATCCGCCTTGCCGACCTCGATCTTCGAGAGGTCGAGGATATCGTTGATCAGGCTGAGAAGGTGGTTGCCGGATTCGTTGATGCTGTGGATGTATTCGTTGTAGCGCGGATCCCCGATGGGGCCCATCACGCCGTTTTCCATGATCTCGGAAAAGCCGATGATGGTATTGAGCGGGGTGCGCAGTTCGTGGCTCATATTGGCCAGGAACTCGGTCTTCGCCCGGTTGGCGGTTTCGGCCAGATCACGCGCCTTGACGAGTTCGGCCTCCACCTGCTTGAGGTCGGTTATGTCGGTAAAGGCAATGATCCGGCCGCCGCCCGGCATGGGTTTGCGGTAGACGCTGACGATGGTGCCGTTGGGCCGGTGATGGACGTTGTGGCGAATTCCTCCCGCCCTGGCCAGCCGCAGCCGGCGGGCGATGCTCACCTCGGGGGGGCATTTCTCGGCGGCGAATTCTCCGTTGTCGGCAAAAATCCGGAGCAGGTCGCCATAGCTCATGCCGAGCTTGATTTCATCGGTGGTCAGTCGCATCAGGCGCAGATAGGCTTGGTTGAACAATGCCACGTTGAGCCCGGCGTCGAGCACCAGGAGGCCCTGATTGATGTTGTCCACGGTGGTGGTCAAGAGATCGGATTTCCGGGCGAGTTCCGTCTCCGCCCTGACCAATTTTGAGATGTCGGTGTAGGTGGCCACGAATCCGCCGCCGGGCATCGCCGCCCGGTGGATCCACACGGTGGCGCCGTTGGCGAGGGTGAGGGTGGTGCCCTCGAATTCGGTTTTCTCGATCAATGCCAACCGGGAATTGACGAATTCCAGCGCTTCACCACGGTTCATCCGTTCGCGTTTCGCCACGTAATGCAACAGTTCGGCATAGGGCATGCCCTTGCGCATCAGGTGATCGGGATGGCCGAACATATCCAGATAGCGTTGGTTCCAGAGCACCAAGCATCCATTGCCGTCGATCACCCTGATGCCATGGTCGATATTGGTGACGATGGTTTCCAGCAGGTTGGCGTTGCGCTGGCTCTTCATGGCCAGGCGCATTTCGGCGGTGACGTCGGTGAAGGTTACGATGGCGCCGCCGCCGGGCAAGTTCTTACGGTAGACGGCGATGACGGTGCCATCGGGCCGGTGCCGCAATTTGCGCCATTCGCTCCCCTGATCGAGGCTGTTCAGGCGCTTTTGCAGGAAGGAATCGGCATCCACGTCGCCGTATTCACCCCGCGCGATCAGGTGGCGCAGCATATCGGCATAAGACCGTCCGGGCTTTAAGAATCCATCCGGGAAATCGTACATGGATTGATAGACCGAATTGAAATGCAGCAGCCGAAACTCCTTGTCGAAAAGGGCAATCCCCTGATTGACGTTCTCGACCACGGTCTTGAGCATGTCCCCCCGATCGGCCCTGTCGGTTTCGCCGCGCCGGTGTTGGATCGCCATGGCGGCAAGGCCGGCAGCCTGGCCCAGCGCCGCGCGCTGATCCTCGCCGGGGCCCGAGGGATCGGCCTGGAACCGCACCAGGATGCCGAGCCGTTCTCCGCGGTCACCGGCCAGGGGCCAAACCCAGGCCGTCCTGAAGTCGGTGGTGGCCACCTCATGGATGACGTAGGGCGGCTCCTCACCCTCGAGGCCGAATTCTTCCATGGCGCCAAAGGCTTGCGCGGCGTCATGGAGAATGGCGTTTTCCCCCGCCGCCAATCCCACGGCCGCCGCCGGTGCCAACCCATCGCCCGACGCATCGGCTTCCATGATCGCCGCCGCGCACCTGCCCTTATCCTCGGTCACGACCGCGCAGGACAGCGTACAGATACCCGTGAGCATCTGTTTTAACGGCGAATTTTGGGATGCCTCGGAAAAAACTCGTTTCCCGTCGTCCATGATATTATCGGCCCCTGATAGCGCGCGCGAATGCCACAACTCTCCCCGGGCATGGAGTATCCGGCCTCAAGTATAAAAAAAGATTAATTCCTCAGCGGCAAGTTCGGCGACGCCCTTGGGCCGGCGCGTGTCGCCGGCGGCGTCGCGGGTCCTCAACTTCCCATCAGGGAAATCGCCGCGTCGGTGGTCATGACCCTGCCCATGCGCGGGAATACGCGCTCCATGAAGAAGGCGTTGTTGTCGCCACGGTGGGAATAGCAACAATCGCTAATGACGACGATGGAGTAATCGAGGTCCCGTGCCGCGAAAACCGTGGAGGCGATGCCGACATCGGTGGACCCCCCGGCGATGATGATGGTGGAGAGCCGCCGGACGCGAAGCTGCAGGTCCAGATGGGTCTGGTGAAAGGCGTTCCAGCGATGTTTGGGCACCATCACGTCGCCCTCGCCCGGGGCCACTTCCGGGGCGATGGCGGCGCTCTCTTGTCCATGGCGGTGGGCCGGCATGAAGCGGCGTTCGCGATCGCCCCAGGGCTTGAGCTCCATGTCGGTATCGGTCAGCCGGGTGGCGGTATCGGCGCCGTCGGCGGCATGGTCGGCGGCGCCGTAGAACACCACCAGGCCGGCATCATGGGCGCCCTTGAGCAGCCGCGACATATTTTCCCGGATTCCCCATCTCTTGAGATTCTCTTCCTTGACCGGGTCGGAGGGGTGGAGATAGCCGTTGAGGGTGTCGAACAGCACCAGGGCGGCGCGGCCCTTGGCGAGGCTGGGATCTAGGTCGATGGTACTGGCCATGGTTGGAGTTCTCCTGGATTATTTGTTGGCTGGTTGGTCGGCCTAGAGGGCGCCCCGCACGCGGTCGATGACTTGGACGGCATCAAGGGGCGGCGCCTGGCCCCGCCACGCCACATGGCCGTCGGGCCGGACGAGGACCAGGGCGGTTTGGTAAAGCTCGGCGATGTCGGGGTCGGCCAGCACCATGGTCTTCAACGGCACGCCGCGCGCCGCCGCCGCGTGCTCCAGGTTGGGCGCCGGTGGCGGGTTGGCGCCGAGTCGCAAAAGAACGAATCCGCGGCCGAATAAATCGATCACCGGCCGGCCGTCGCCCATCAGCCCATCGGGGGCCCGCGCGCCCGGGCGGGTGGTCGGCGTGTAGGTCTGGTGCTCCACCGGCGGGGGCGGGCCCGGCTCATGGCAAATCACCGGCGAATCGTCGTATCGGTAGCCGATCTGGAGGCCGATATTGGGCGGCGAGAGCATCTCTTTGGCGATGCGTTCGCCCACCGCCTTGCGTTGGCGCGCCCCTTCCGGCGAATCCTCCATGATGCAGGGCATGGGCTCGATGTCTTCGCCGCGGGCGAAGCGCAACGCCGCGTAATCCACGTTGCGCTGGCCGATGGGCCGGCGCTCCGGGGTGTAGGACGCAAGCAAATCGTCACCGGCCCAACCGGCCAGCGCCGCTTCGATCTTCCAAGAGATGTTGGTGATATCGCCGATGCCGGTGTTCATGCCGAAGCTGCCGGCGGGGGTGAGCTGATGGATGCAGTCGCCGGCAAGCAGGATGCGCCCGTCCTGGTAGCGGTCGGCCACCAATTGGCGCCGAATCCATTCCAGCACCGAAAGAACCCGGTAGTCGAAATCACGGCCGGCGAAGCGCGCGAGGTCGGCGTCGACGTCGACCTTTGACCAGGAATCGGGATCCAGGGATCCGCGGACCTGAAAGCGCCAGAGATCCTTGCCGTCGATGGCGTTGACCGATGCCCATTGCCCGTCGGGGCCCACGGCCAGGTAAGACCGGCCCTCACCCTTGTCGTGCATGGTCGCGAACTCGGCGGAGCGGAAAAGCACATTGGTGGAATAGCCCAGCACCGGCGTGCCGGTGAGGGCGATGCCGAGCGCATCGCGGATGGGGCTGCGGGCGCCCTCGCAGGCCACCACGAATGCCGCGCGAAGGGTTGTCCCAGCGCCGCCGTCCGCGTCTTCGAGCCGCGCGGTCACGCCCTCGGTATCCTGTTCCACGCCCAGGCAACGCACGCCATAGCGCAGGGTCACCGGGTCCAGGCCGCGCGCGCGTTCCTGCAAGGCGGGGTCGAATACCGTTTGGGGGCAGCGCTGGAAGGGCTCCAGGGTGCCCCGGGGGGGCTCGATTTCGTCGTAAGCCGGGTTGGTCTGCCGGGCGATTTCCCAGCCGGTCAGGGTGGTGAAATAAATGTGATCGCGGGTGCGGCCCTTGGGGTAGCCCTTTTCGCGGATGATATCGGCGATCCCCCAGCGGCGGCAAAATTCCATGGTCCGCATATTGACGCCGTTGGTCTTGGGGTGGGTCACCTCGCCGTCGCCCTGCTCCACCAACACGTTCTCGACGCCGCGCCAACCCAACTCCACCGCCATGGCGAGACCGACCGGCCCGCCGCCGACGATCAGCACCGGCACGTCGAAGTCACCCCTGGCCGCTTTCCCTGAAGGCATGTTTCCTCGCCCTTGGATTTCCTCATCTATGGGTGCCACGCCCGGGTCTGTCAATGCCACCCCGCGCCCGGTGTTCTCAAACGGCGCGATCCGTGGTTAAACATCCCTGGCGACCATCGGCCAAGGGTCCGCCCATGCAGCCGGCCCCCCGGCCGGGGTCGGGGAGAAAACGAATATGAAAAGAATTCCGCTGACCATCGCCACCTCCGAATACGACCATATGCGCGATTTCCGCGATGGCACCGTCACCGCCGTTGGCTTGGACCCCACCTGGCTGACCTTGGAGATCCACGAAATTTTCACCCGGTTTACCTTCCACCGGGAATGGGAAGTCTCCGAGCTCTCCTTCGCCAAGTTCATTGCCCAGGTCACCCGCGAGAAGCCCGACATCATCGGTATTCCCGTCTGGACCTCGCGCCAGTTCCGGTTTTCGTCGTTCTACACCAACGTCAATTCCGGCATTCGCGAGGCCAAGGACTTCGCCGGCAAGCGCATCGCCGTTCCCGAATGGGCGCAGACCGCGGCGGTCTATACGCGCGGTTGGCTCCAGCACCAGGCGGGCGTCGATCTCGCCTCGATCCAGTGGATCCAGGCCGGCACCGAACAGCCGGGCCGCGAGGAAAAAGTGGAACTCAACCTGCCCGACGGCATCGAGATCGAGCGCGTCACCGACAAGTCGATCTCGGAGATGCTGGCCTCCGGTGAAATCGACGGGGCCTTGGTGGCCAGGGTGCCCAAGGTGTTCGCCGCCGGCCACCCGGACGTCAGGCGCCTGTTCCCCGATTACCGGGAGATGGAAGAACGCTATTACGACGAGACCGGAATCTTCCCCATCATGCACGTGATCGCCCTGCGCAAGGACGTGCTGGAAGACAACCCCTGGATCGCCCGCAATCTGTACAACGCCTTCCTCGAGGCCAAGCAACGGGCCATGGCGCGTTTCCTCGAGATCGGGGTGTCGCGCTATTGCCTGCCCTGGGCGGTGGACCATGCCGAACGGATGATGAAGAAATTCGACGGCGACATCTTCCCCTATGGCATCGAGGCCAACCGCAAGACGCTCGCGGCATTCTGCCAATTCGCCTTCGAGCAGGGCATCGCCCATAACCACGCCAAGCCCGAAGACCTGTTCGCCAAAGGGGCCGACCTGGAGGTGCAGATCTAGGGCAGGGGAAATTCCCCCAGCAGGCGGCCGTAGCCGGGGATCGGATCGGTGATGCCGAGGGTGGCGAGAGCATGCCAAAGGGTCGCCTGGAAATTGCTCACCACATGCACGCCGAAGGCGTCCTCGAGAGGTTGAATGACGTCGACCACGTCCCAATGGGGGCAGGGCAGGAGCAGGGTATCGGCCTCGGGGTGGGCTTGGAGCATCTTTCGCCCCAGGTCCCATGCCGTGATCGGCGCGCAAGACGCCAGCGCCACCCGTGTCGATCCCAGGCCCATGGCGCCCGCCGCCGTGAAGCCCAGCTCTTCGATCATCGCCTCATGGCGCGGGTTCTCCTCCGCGCCGAAGGGATGGGCGGTGGCGATCTTCCGCGAACCGAGCGCCTTGTAGGCTAATGCCTGGGCGGTGGCGTCGCTCAACACCGGCACGCCCAGTTCATGGGAGAGCTCGGCCAGCAGGGCCTCGGCCCCGGCCATGCCGCGCCTCAGGATGACCGGCCGGCCGCCGAGAACCACCAGGTCCACGCCCGCCCGCGCGAGATCGCGCCCCGCCTTCACCACGTCATCGAAGATCCGGTCCAATTCCGCCGTGTTGCCGCCGCGCCCGCCTTGGCGCTGGATGGTGAGGCAGGCGAGGCTGAGCCCCTCGGGCGCCATGCGGTAAAAGGCGGCCGGAACCACCTCGGTCACGAAGGCGACGGCGGCGTAGCCGATGCGCGCCCTGAATCCCAAGGGGCGCTCGAAATCTCGGGCATTGTGGTCCACGGTTTCCCCCAAGCTCCGCCGACTATACTTCACTTCAAGGCCCCGAACGCCAATAATGGCGCCAACGACGAGGGGGAATGCCATGACCGATAGAACGGATCCGCCCAGGCTGCGCCCGCCAAGGCACGACGGCCGCGTCCCTGAACTGAAGGCGCCACCCGGGGCGTGCGACACCCATTTCCATATCTACGAGGCCGATATTCCGCTCAAGCCCGAGCGCCGCTACACGCCGGTGGAGGCGGGGCTGGAGAATTACCGGCGCATGGCGGCGCGGCTGGGGCTCCAACGCGGCGTCGTCATCACCGGAAGCGGCATGACCTCCAACGCACCGTCGCTCGCCGCCATAGCCGCCATGGGCGGCGCCTTCAAGGGCCTCGCCTTGATGAAGCCGGACACCCCCGACGCGGAGATCGAGGCCCTGACCGAGGGGGGCATGACGGGATTCCGCATCTCCACGCGATCGGTGGGCGGCCTTGGCCCCGACCACCTGTTGGGCCTTGCCGAGCGGGTCAAGGATTTCGGCTGGCACGTGGAAATCCATCTCAACAACATTGAAGAAGTCGTCGCCCTGCTGCCCATGCTGCGGCAACTGCCAATCCCCTACAGCATCGACCATATCGGCTATCTGCACCACGACCGCCGTCCGGGGACGGCGGAATTCGAAGCCGTGAAAGGGCTCCTGGAGAGCGAAGAGAACGCCTATCTCAACATCTATGCCTGGTACGACCTCACCAATGAGGGACCCCCGGCCTACGCCGATATGGCCGACATCGTCGGGCCCCTGGTGGCGGCCCGGCCCGACCGCATCATCTGGGGCACCAACTGGCCCCACCCGACCTTCGAGGTGCCGGTGCCCGACGACGCGGATCTGCTTGATTTTCTCCTCTTAGCGGTGCCCGACGAGGGCCACCGGCGCCAAATTCTGGTGGACAACCCGGCCCGGCTCTACGGCTGGGACTAGCCCATCGGGATCCAGGGCCAGGATGGCGAGGGTGCGAAGATGCATGGGGTCCGTCTTCGGCGGCTGGGCGCCCTAATGTCCGCCGTGCTTCTCGATATAGCGCTGGTGGTAATCCTCGGCCCGCCAGAAGGTGGCGGCCGGCGCGATCTGGGTGACGATAGGGTCGCGGAAACGGCCCGAGGCATC
>SMXQ01000014.1 GCA_004356985.1 Alphaproteobacteria bacterium
CTCCTGGAAGCCGGCATGGAGCGTGTCGTAAGCCTTGCGCCGGTCCGCCTTGGTTTTGAAGCGGGCATCGACGATCCATTCGGGGTGGCCGGCGGTGCGGCACAGGCCCTCCCAGAACTTGGGCGGCGAGGACAGGTGCACCACGAAAGGTTTGCCGTCGCCGGCGACGAAGGCGTAGACCTGGGCCGTCTCGGTACGGGTCTTGCGCCGGGGCACCTCGCCTTCCTCGAAGTAACGCGCCGCGTTCTCGCCGAGGAAGGCCAGGGTGGCCGACAGCAACGAGGTCTCCACCCGCTGGCCCTTGCCGGTGGCATGGCGCGCCATGAGCGCCCCCAGCACGCCGTAGGCGGCCATGATCCCGGTCAGGTGGTCGGACAGTGAAACCCCCATGGGCTGGGGATTTTCCAGGTCGGTCAGCACCGACAGCAGCCCCCCCATGGCTTGGCCCACGGTGTCGTAGCCGGGCCTCTGGGCATAGGGCCCGGTGCGCCCGAAACCGGTGATGGAGCAGTAAATCAGGCGGGGATTGGCGGCCGACAGCACCTCCCAGCCGAGGCCGAGACGCTCCATGGTGCCGGGGCGGTAATTCTCGATCAGCACATCGGCGTCTTCGGCCAGCGCCAGCGCCGCTTCGCGCCCCTGGTCGGTCTTCAGGTCGAGGATCACGCTCATCTTGTTGCGGTTGACCGAACCGAAGGTCGCCGAATACTCCGCCGCGCCCCAGCCGCGGAAGGGGTCGCCGGTCTTAGGGGCCTCGATCTTGATCACCTCGGCGCCGAGATCGCCCAGCAGCATCCCGGCGTAGGGGCCCGACACGTAACTCGCTAATTCCAAGATGGTGATGCCTGCAAGCGCCCCGGCCACGGCGGTCTCCCTCATGGGTTTGTCTTATGGCGGCGTCTTGGCGGACGCCTTGGGGCCAGACTATCCTCAGGCGCCGGCCCAGGCAACCGGGCGGGGCCAGGGTGGCCCGGTTGCCTTGCCGGGCCGGGGCCAGGCGCGTACCCTTTGCCGACGAATCGTTCCATCACGGCCCAGCCCGGGGAGGATGCCATGGGAGCCATCGACGCCGACGCCCATGTGATCGAATGCGAAGCCACCTTCGATTATATCGACGCCGCTCACCGCGGCCTCAAGCCCCGGGTCATGGTGGACAAGGACCGCGGACGATTGCGCCAGGGCAACGCCGGCA
The DNA here is from genome assembly GCA_004356985.1 of Alphaproteobacteria bacterium. Taxonomy (GTDB): domain Bacteria; phylum Pseudomonadota; class Alphaproteobacteria; order SMXQ01; family SMXQ01; genus SMXQ01. The sequence continues at coordinate 1,193 of SMXQ01000014.1, forward strand.
ACCTGCAAAAGGAATACTGGGTGGTGGATGGGCGCATCCATACCAAGGAACTCAATCTGGACATCAATATCTCCAAGGGGTCGCGGGAATTGACCGATGTCCAGGCCCGGCTCGATCACATGGACACCCTCGATATCGACGTCCAGGTGATTTACCCGACGCTATTCCTGCGCGCCTGGACCCGGGACCCGCTGACCGATGCGGTGATCTCGAATTCCTATAACCGCTGGATGGCCGATGTCTGGAAACAGGCGCCCGACCGCTTGCGCTGGGTGGTGATCCCGCCGCTCTTGTCCATGGACAAGGTGGCGGGCGAGCTTGAATTCGCCAAGGAGAACGGCGCCGTCGGCGTGTTCGTGCGCGGGCTCGAGGACGACCGGCGCCTGGACAACCCCTATTTCTTCCCGCTGTTCGACGCCGCCCAGGCGCTCGGCCTGCCGATCTGTTTCCACGCCGGCAACGGCAGCTTCGCGGTGCGCGATATCTATGCCTCCGAGGCCGGCATCGGCCGCTCCCGCGCGCCGGTGATCGTCGCCTGCGAATCGCTGCTGCTGGCCAAGCTGCCCGAACGCTTCCCGGGCCTGCGCTGGGGCTTCCTCGAGGTCAGCTCCCAATGGGTGCCCTATGTGCTGAACGACGTCATGCTGCGCAAGCGGCGCAAGGGCGAGGCCATGTCCGAGACGCTGTTCGCCGACAACAACATTTTCGTCGCCTGCCAGGTGACCGACGACCTCGATTTCACGGTGCCCTACGCGGGGGAGGACCAGGTCGTCATCGGCACCGATTACGGCCATTCGGACAATTCCACCGAGATCGAGGCCATGCGCAAGCTTAAAGGCGAGGGCAAACTGGCCCCCGGGGTGGTGGACAAGATCCTGTCCACCAACGCGCGCGTCTTCTACGGGCTTTAGCCAACGCCCGCCGGGCCGGGTTGGCCCGGGGATTGGCCCGCCGCCGCCGTCCCCGCCCCATGGGGCGGGCTTTGCACGCTTTTCGAATTCGAAGTATCATGGGGCCAATGGTGCATCCATGGCGATGTGAAGGCACCGCGCCCGGTGGCGGCCTGGCGGTGGCCGCGCCGGAAAGAGAAGCCGGAAAGAGAAGAAAGGGACCAAGCCCCATGGGAGCCATCGACGCCGACGCCCACGTGGTCGAATGCGAAAAGACCTTCGAGTATCTCGACCCCGAATACCACCACTACAAGCCCCGGGTGATGGTGCAGAAATCCGACGACGCGGTGGTGCTCGACAACGAGGGCCTGGCCCAGCGGGAATATTGGGTGATCGATGGCCGCTTGCAGCCCAAGGAGGCCAATGTTGGCCACAACACGTCCAAGGAATCCCGTGAGATGGCCGACATCGACGGGCGGCTCCAACACATGGATGAGCTGGGCATCGATATTCAGGTTCTCTACCCGACCCTGTTCCTGCGGCCGATCACCACGGACCCGACGGCGGAATTGGCGTTTTGCCGGGCCTATAACCGCTGGCTGGTGGATATCTGGAAGGCCGCGCCCGAGCGCCTGCGCTGGGTGGCGATGCCGCCGCTCTATTCCATGGACAAGGTCGAAGACGAATTACGCTTCGCCAAGGCCAACGGCGCCTGCGGCGTGTTCATGCGCGGCCTTGAATGCGACCGCCGCCTGGACAATCCCTATTTCTTCCCGCTCTACCAAATGGCCCAGGATTTGGACCTCGCCATCGCCCTGCACGCCGGCAACAACAGCTTTCAGTTGAACGACGTCTACGGCGCCGAAGGCGGCTTCGCGCGCGGCAAGCTGCCGGCGGTTTCGGCCTTCCATACCCTCCTCATGAAGGATATCCCGGCACGCTTCCCGAAGCTGCGCTGGGGCTTCATCGAGGTCAGCTCCCAGTGGCTTCCCTATGTCATCAACGACCTCAGCCTTCGCTTCAAGCGCCGGGGCAAGCGACTTTCCGACACCGTGCTGGCCGACAATAATTTCTACGTCGCCTGCCAGGTGACCGACGATCTGGATCACGTGCTGGCTTTCGCGGGCGAGGATCAACTGGTGGTCGGCACCGATTACGGCCACGCCGATACCTCGTCGGAGATCGAGGCCCTGCGCAGGCTCAAGGATGACGGCAAGATCCCGGCGGCGGTGGCCGACAAGATACTCGACGCCAACGCCCGCGCGCTTTACGGGCTTTGACACTGTAGGCGCGTGCGTGCCGCGGCGCCCGGCGATTAATAAAACCGGCCGTCCGGTGATAAATTAGACCGGCCGTCCGGCGATAAATTAGAGAGGAGAAATCAATGGGAGCCATCGACGCCGACGCCCACGTTGTCGAATGCGAAAAGACCTTCGATTACATCGACCCCGAATTCCATGACTTGAGGCCCCGGGTCATGGTGCAGAAATCCGATGATGTGGTGGAGATGGACAATGCGGGGGTGGCCGCGCAGAGGGAATACTGGGTGATTGACGGCCGCCTGCAGCCCAAGGAAGGCAATATCGGCCACGAAACCACCAAGGAATCGCGCGAGATGGCGAACGTGAATGTCCGCTTGGCGCATATGGACGAGCTCGATATCGACATCCAGGTGCTGTACCCGACGGTGTTTCTGCGCGCCTGGACCCAGGACCCGACCGCCGAGTTCGCCCTCTGCAAGTCTTACAACCGCTGGCTCGCCGAGATATGGAGCCAGGCGCCCGACCGCCTCAAATGGGTGGTGATGCCGCCGCTTCTTTCCATGGCCCGGGCCATGGAAGAACTGGACTTCGCCAAGGCGAACGGCGCCGTGGGCGTCTTCCTGCGGGGGCTGGAATGCGAACGGCGGCTGGATAATCCTTACTTCTTCCCGCTTTATGAAAAGGCCCAGGAGCTGGACATGCCGATTTGTTTCCACTCGGGCAACAACAGCTTCCGGGTGCGCGATATCTATGCCACCGAAAGCGGATTCGGGCGCTCGAAACTGCCCGTGATCGCGGCCTTTCATTCGCTCCTGATGAACGATATCCCGGCCAAGTTCCCCAACCTGCGCTGGGGCTTCGTCGAGGTCAGCGCCCAGTGGATTCCCTATGCTCTCAACGACTTGGGGCTCCGCTTCAAGCGCAAGGGCAGGCGTCTGTCCGACACCGTTCTCGCCGACAACAATTTCTACGTCGCCTGCCAGGCGACCGACGAACTCGACTATATCGTGCCTTATGCCGGTGAAGATCAGTTGGTTGTCGGCACCGATTACGGCCATGCCGATACGGCGTCGGAAATTCAGGCCCTGCGCATGGTGAGGGAGGACGGCAAGGTGTCGGCGGCGGTCGCCGACAAGATACTCAACGCCAACGCCCGCGCGCTCTACGGGCTTTAGGCCGGGTCCCCGGTTGCCGGCGGGGGGCGCTATGGGTAATAAGCGCCATCGCGGTAGGCCACGTCGCCGGAAATGAAGGTCTCTCCGCGCCCGCGCCGGACCGCCCATTGGCCGTCGGCGGTGATGCGCGTGTCGGGGTGTTTGTCCGGTGCCATCACGGCGCCGACACGAAGCAACACCAGCGGTTCCTCAGCGATGGTCTCGAACCAGTAATAACTGCCGGCGGGCAAAAAAATGCCGTCGTTGCGGGCCAGTTCCCTTTGTTCGCCGCGCGGCCCGTGGAAGCGGGCGCGCCCGTCCAGCACGATGAAGGAATGATCCTGGTAAGGGTGCGCGTGAAGCTTGTTCTCGCCCCCCTTGGCGTAGACCTTGATCTTGAGCCACAGGTGTTCGCCCACCGCCAGCGGTGTTTCGGTGTTGCCGGCATCGAGAAGCTGGGCGGCCATGGTGAAGAACTTGGGCTTGACGGCGTCTTCCCCGTCCCAGGGCGCGGGCGCCGGCGATTTCTGAGGTGTTTCAGGCATGACGCGTTTTCCTCCGCTCAGGGTGCTAAGTTCGCTCGCCCGGCCGGCCGGGGCCGGCCCCGGGGCACGATCAGCGCATCGACGATGCGCACGCCTTGACCCTTGGGCAGAACCATAACCGGATTGAGGTCGATCTCGGCGATTTCCTGGCCCTGCGCCCAGGCGAAGCGCGACAGCCTGACCATGACATCCACCAGCGCCGCCCGGTCGGCGGTTGGCGCGCCCCGGGCGCCCCGGAGCAATCGGTCGGCCTTGAGGCCGCGGATCATGGCGCGGGCCTGGCGGGCGTCGACGGGGGCCAGCGCAAGGGCGGTATCGTCGGCGATCTCGGCCAGGGTGCCGCCGGCGCCCACCATCAGCAATGGACCGAACTGTGGATCGTATACCGTGCCGAGGATCATCTCGACGCCGCCGGTGACCATCCCCTGGATCATGTAGCCTTGGATCCGGCGATCGGGGGCCGCCTGGGCGACGGCTTCGTCAATGGCGGCACAAGCGCGGCGCACCCCCGCGGCGCTGGTGATCCCGAGAGCCACGGCGCCCGCTTCGGTCTTGTGGGCCAGTCCGCCGGCGACCGCCTTGACCGCCACCGGGAAGCCCAAGCGCCCGGCCGCCCGCGCCGCCGCCGCCGCGGTTTCCACATATTCCCAGGGCGCGAAGGGGAGGCCCTGGCCTTCCAGAATCGCCGTGCTTTCGGGCTCCGTGAGCGGCCTTCCGCTGGCAAGATCGAGGTCGGGCGGCGGCAAGGACCGGCGCCGCCGGGGCATCGGCGGCCGGGCGCGCCGCCGGTGGGCCCCGTGGTCGATCAGTTGGCGCAGCGCCGCCAGGCCGTCGTCGAGGGTGGCCGCCACCATAGGGCCGCCCGGGCCCGGCGCCTGGGCCGGATGCCAAGTCATTTCCGAGACCATCACCACCGGCGTCTTCATGGTGGGCGCCACGGCATGGAACTGGCGGTGAAGAACGCGGTGCGAAGCCGATATCTCGCGCTGCACCACCAGGACCAAGGCGATGGCGTCGATGGCCGGGTCCCTGTCCAGCACCCGAAGACAGCGCGTCAGGTTGTCGCCGGCGACAAGCCTCGGCGCGCCGACCACGTCCATGGGATTGGCGAAGCGGCGGGAGACGCCAAGAATCTTCCCCAGGGCGTCGCTGGTGGCCGGCGCCAGCTTGGGCAACCGCAGCCCGGCCTTGCGGGCGAGGTCGCCGGCCAGCACCGCTGCCCCGCCCGAGACCGACAAGATGAACACGCGATCGCCGCCGGGCGGTTTGGCCTTGGAAAAAAGGTTGGCGCTCTCGATCATGGCGTCGATGGTGTCCACCTGGGCGATGGCGCTCTCGCGGAACACGGCGTCGAACGCGGCCTCGGGGCTGGCCAGGGCGCCGGTATGGGCCACGGCGGCGGCGCGGCCGGCATCGGTGCGCCCGAGCTTGAGCACCACCACCGGCTTTTTGGCCGCCGCCCGGGCCAGGGCGTCGCGGTAGGCGCGGCCGTCGCGGACGCCTTCGATGATGTTGACGATGACGGCAGTGTCGGGATCGTCGGCCAGCCAGGCAATGTAATCGGCGCTGGTGACCACCGCTTCGTTGCCGCTGGAAATCAGGTAGTTGAAGCCGAGGCCCCGGTTGATGCCGAGCTCCAAGGTGGCGTTGATCAGACCGCCCGATTGCGACACCACCGACACTCCGCCCTTGACCAGGTCCTTGGGCAGGTTGGTGAAGGCGGTGGCCAAGCGATGGTGCAAGCCGACGATGCCCATGCAATTGGGGCCGCTGATGGCCATGCCGTGCGCCGCGGCGAGGTGTTGGAGCCGCCTTTGGCGGGCGCGGCCCGCCGAGCTGTTGTGATCGGCGAAGCCGTCGGCCACCACCACCGCCGAAGGCACGCCGCGGGCCGCGGCCGCCTCTAGGGGCCCGAACAGGGCGGCGTGGGGCACCGCTAGGGCGACACAGTCGGGCGGCTCCGGCAGGGCGGCGATATCCGGCCAGCAGCGCACGCCGCCGACCGTCCGGTATTTGGGATTGACCGGCCAGACCGGCCCGGCGAAGCCGCTGGCGACCATGTTGCGGTAGATTCGCCCGCCCACATTGCCCCGGTCCGACGCGCCCACCACCGCCACCGAGCGCGGTTTGAGGAGGGCACCGAGCGCCGCCCGGTCGATTTGCCGGGCAATTTCCCGGTCCATGGCTCGGCGCCCTTGGCGGGGTCAGCCCGCGGCCCGGGCGAGCGTGCTTTCGGGCCGCGGCGTGACGCCGCAGCCGGGCCCTTGGGGGAGCCGCAGGAGCCCGTCTTCCAGCTCGATCCCCTCGAACGGGTCGTCCAGCAGGCGGTCGAATTCGGCCAATTCGCAGGCATACCAGATGCCCGGCAGGGTCGCCGCCATATGCATGGCATGGGCGGCGAGCAGACGCGGGCCCACATGGGCGCCCATGCGGTATCGGATGCCGCCGGCCTCGCAGATCCGCGCCGCCGCCACCGTGTTGCGCAACCCGCCGAGCTTGGTGATCTTGAGGCTGATGGCGTCCACTGCCCGTTCGCGCACCAGGGCCGCCACCTGGGCCAGCGAACCCGCCGCCTCGTCGGCCTCCACGGTCACCGGAACCGAATCCGTGACCAGCTTGAGGCCGCGCAGATCATCGGCGGCGACCGGCTGCTCGGCCAAATCGATGCCGAATTCGGCCATGGCGGTGATCGCCCGGATCGCCTCCTTGGGCGCGTACGATTGGTTGGCGTCGATGGTGAGGCCGGCATCGGGGCCCACCTCTTCGCGGACGGCGGCGACCCGGGCGATGTCTTCTTCGACGTCGCCATGGACCTTGATCTTGAAATGGTTGAAGCCTTTGTCCATGAGCGCGCGCGCGCCGGCGGCCATGTCGGCGGGGCTTTTGATGGGGAGGATGCGCAGGCTTACGAATTCGTCGCGCACGGCGCCACCGAAAAGCTCGCAAAGGGGGATGTCGAGCCGCCGGGCCAAGAGGTCGTGCAGGGCGCAGTCGATCGCCGCCTTGGCCTGGTTGTTGCCGACCACCTGGCGGTCGAGCTCCCAAAGCAGTTCGGCGATGCGCCGGGAATCGCGGCCCATGAGGGTTTCCCTGAAGTTATCCAGGTTGGCCTTGACCGCTTCCACCGGGGCGCCGTAATGGGGCATGGACGAGCCGTAGCCATACCCCGTGGTGCCGTCTTCGGCGGTGATCGATACCGCCCATCCCTGGGACAAGGGGTTGGCGGCAAGGGCGAAGCGCCACTCGGGGTCGTCCTTGGCGAGATTGCAAGGTTCGATGCGAATTTCGGCGATTTTCATGGTGTTCTCCCTGATCGGCCCGTTAGCACATCTTTTCCGGGCTTTATAATTGCTTTTAAGGTATTGGATGCAACATCTTTCGATTTCCTGGGCGAACCGGCAGACTGGCCCGGGGATTGCCGAGTCCACTGCCACCACCGCGCCCCGTGCGGCGCCTGAGAGACTTTCATGAGACTGCGTTTCTTGCTGATTTCCTTCGCGCTTGTGGCCAGCGTCGGCGCCGCCTTGGGTTTGGCCGTCCTGTCCTTGCCGAGCCGCGAAGACGTCACCCGGCAGATGAGTTTCGATCAAAAGGTTCGGAACTATCTGATTTCGAATCCCGAGATCTTCGCCGAAGCGGCCCAGGTCCTGCAAAAACGCTCGGACCGGAACCAGGTGGGCCAGCGGATGCGCTCGCTCGCGTCCCTGAAACGGCTCATTCGGTCGCCCCGCGGATTGCCCGTCATGGGCAATCCCGAGGCCGATGTCACGGTGGTGGAATTCATGGATTACCGCTGCCCCTTTTGCAAGCGGTCGATGAACGTATTGCTCCAGTTGATCAGCGACGATCCTAATTTGCGCCTGGTGTTAAAGGAATTTCCCATCCTCGGGCCGCAATCGGTCTATGCGTCGCGGGTGGCGATCGCGGCCCGTGAACAAGGCAAGTATCTCGAACTGCACCTTGCCCTGATGTCCCACCGCGGGAAATTCGACAAACAATCAGTGTTGGATTTGGCCCGCGGGGTCGGCCTCGACATCGATCGATTGCTTGCGGATATGCAAAAGCCGGCGGTTCAGGCCATGATCAAGGAAGTCCGCTTTCTTGCCGACCGGCTGGCCATTACCGGAACCCCCGCCTTCATCATCGGCGACGAGGTGGTGCCGGGCTATGTCGACCTTGTCACCCTGAAGACCCTGGTCCTCGATGCGCGCCGGAAATGTGCGACCTGTTAGGCAACAACCTCATGGGACTCCACGGCTAGGGCACTTTCCGGCCAAATGGTTCAATTGGCCCGGACAGTGCCCCCGGTGCCTCATTGCCTGGCATCCGCGCCTTGGTCACGGCGCCGCCGGCGAACCCGCGGGACCGTGGTTTCGCGGCGTGGCGGCGACCGTTAACCGCGCCGAAACCAAAGTATGAGAAACCATTTGAACTGCGACGGGGCAAGAGAAGACCGGCGAGAACTAATGACATTGGTTCCATGACCAAGACACCACCAGACCCCGAATTCCGCCATCCGCCCGGAGATGGGGACCAAGATATCCACCAGCGGGTCGCCGGGACCAACGTCAACGCGGAAACGATGTTGGCGACGGACTATCTCAACCACTTCAACGAAGTGGTGATGCTGTTCGAGATGATGCCCGATATGCCCGACTGCTTGGACGAGCTTAAGGCTTGGCGGCCGAAAACCTACCAGGAGCATTTCCAAGATTCGGTATTTTCCGACCGTGAACTGGCCATCGAAGCCTATGACCACGCGCCCATAAAATACCGGGCGCCGTTCGAGACCATCATCGGCTGCCTGGTCAACGACCTTCAAGACGCCATCGCAGAGGTCGAGGCCGCCATAAACGGCGGTGGGGTCAAGGGCCGGATTTCGGCGGTGGTGGATGCGGCCTTGCCGAGCATCCGGTCGCATCTGGACATGGCGGGTGCGATTATCAATGGCGTGGTGGTGACCATGGATCAATCGGAAATCGACAAAATCCTGGAATCTTAAGGCCTGGGGTCAACCCTTGGCCCCCGCCGGCGCCGGGCTATGGGTGGCGCCGTGGTTTAGGGCATTTGGCCGGATGATGCCCTAGCCGCCCCGGGCGGTGGCGACAGCGGTCCGGAAACGTTCGATGATCTGATCCTGGAGATCGGTTTCCAGGTAGGGGTGCATGGGCAGGCTCAGCACCGTCCGCGCCAGCATTTCGGATACCGGCAGGCCGCCATGGGCCCTGGGGTAGCCGGTATAGGGCGCATGATGGTGCAAGGCGGTGTGATAGTAGATTGCGGTGGGGATGCGGTCCCTTTCCAGCGCCTCGCGGACCTGGTCGCGTTCGGCCCGCTTTAGGCGCACCGTGTATTGGGCCCAGGCCGATGTGCGGTCGGGCGCGATGGTGGGGACATCGACCAAGTCGCCGAGCCCTTCGGCGTAACGCGCGGCGATGCGATTGCGTTTTTTCAGCTCGTCGCCGAGAATCGCAAGCTTTTCCAGCAGGACCGCCGCCTGTATGGTATCCAGCCGGCCGTTCATGCCGATTCGCACATGGGTCATGCGGTCGTCGCCCTGGCCGTGCTGCCGGCGCGAAGCCACCTCGGTGGCGATTTCCTCCGAATCGGTGAAGATGGCGCCGCCGTCGCCGTAACAGCCGAGCGGCTTGGAGGGGAAGAAGCTGGTGGTGGTGAGCTTGGTCAGTTGCCCCACATTCCTGCCCTGCAGGCTTGCCCCAAAACTTTGGGCGGCATCGGCCATCAGCCACAGATCGTGGGCGGTCGCGATCTTTTGCAGGGCCGGATAATCGGCGGGCTGCCCGAACAGGTCGATGACGATGGCACCGCGCGGGGTGAGTCCGTGCTCCTCGGCCATCTGGATACCGCGCACCAGGCTATCGGGATCCATATTGAAGGTGTCTTCCACCACATCCACGAGAACCGGGATGCAGCCCAGGCGGGCGATCACTTCGGCGGGTGATACGAAAGTAAAGGCCGGCACGAACACCGCATCCCGGTATTTCGCACCGAGCGCCGACAACCCGAGCGATAGCGCCGTTGTCCCGGAGGCGCAGGAAATCGCATATCGGGCGCCGCACCACGCACTGAGTTGGTCCTCCAGTTCATCGATCTCCGGTCCCGCGACAAAGCGGCCATGATCGAGCACCCGGGCGATGGCGTCTTCGATGCCTTGGCCGAGCCGCTTTCGTTGGGCTTGCAAATCAATGAACGGAATATGCCGATCGTCGGCCGGGGCGGTGGACAGGACGTTGGCCGTAGCCGTTAGGCCGGGTCTGAGAGGGGTCACGTTATCGAGAGTATTGCGAGCCATAAAAAACGCCTTTTGGTCATGGTCATTTTGATTCAGCCGCGACGCGGCTTTGCCGGTACATCCTGACGTACCGCGATTGGCTTTGAGTTTCAGGTACTTCCCCGAAGTCTTTACCCCAGCAAAATCATGTCTCTAAGTTGTCATGGGCGGTTCTGTCAAGAACTACCAAGTCTCCGGAATCCAAAGATTCCTGCGCCGCGCCGAGCACGCGAACCACGCGGAGCGCCTCGGGAGCGCTGCTGGGGGGCGGTGGGCCACCGCCGACGGCATCCAGAAACGCCTGGATTTCAAGGCGCAGAGGCTCTTCCGGCTGCAGCGGCCGGGTCTCCGTGACGGGGGCCGCGGCGCCCGGGCCAGAGAAGCCCAATCCCGGCCTGATGATGGAAACTTTTTCCTCCCAGCCCCGGCTGTCTTCGAATATTCCAAAGGCCTCGGTGCCGGCAATTGTAAACTGATGCAGCTTCACGGGGTGAAGGGCGGAGAGGGCGATATCCGCGCTGGGGCCGTCGGCGAAGGTGAGAGCCAAGTTGACCTGCTGGGGCGGGGCGTCGGCCAAGGGCGCGGCGGCCTGGGCCCGAACCGTCGTCGGCAGGCGTCCGGTAATTGCCAGGATCATGGAAATGTCATGGGGGGCAAGATCCCAAAGAGCGTGGCGGGGGGCGCCGCGCAACATATGCAACCGCTTCGATGCGATGTGGCGGATCTCACCCAACGCCCCGCTTCGGGCCATGGCGCGCAACTCGAGAAAGCCCGAGTGATAGAGAAGGATGTGCCCGGTCATGAGGACGCGCCCCTTGTCCCGGGCAAGGGCCGAAAGCGCGGCCCCGTCGCCGACGCTCATGGCCAGGGGTTTTTCCACCAGCACGTGCTTGCCGGCGGCAAGCGCCCGGGTGGCGATGTCGGCATGAGTGGCGTCGGGGGTGGCGATGACGATGCCGGCGATGGCGGCGTCGGCCAGGATGTCGTCCGGGCCGCGGGCGGGAGCATTCCCCAACTCGGCGGCGTCCGCGGCGGCAACCGGATTGTGGTCATGCACCGCGCGCAACGCGCCCAACGCCGCCAGCGTGCGCACTAGGTTACGCCCCCATGCGCCGCAGCCGATGACCGCGATCCCGGGAGGCACCTGCCCTAATTCCGCCATGGGACGTTCGAACGCGCGGGTTATTTGCCGAACAAACCCCTGATCCCATCGGTTACGCTCTTGACGGTGCCGGCGGCGCCCTTGGTGAGCTCCTCGGCCTGCTTTTTGATGCCATCGAGACTGATGACCGACGCCGCCTTGGTGACGGACCCGGTGATCTCGTCCATCACTTTCGCCACCGCCTCGCCCAAGCTGGCGCCCTTGCCATCCTTGGAATCCTTGCCGATGTCCTTGAGGTGGATATCGGGAACGGGAACGGGAATCGTCTTGCCGCCCAGTATCCCGGCGGAAATCGCGACTTTGATATTGCGGATATAGAGGTTGTCGATAACCACCTTGGGGCCGCCGCCGTCCTTGGCGGCCTTCCCTTCACCGCTGCTCCCGCCCGAGGCCCGGGCCACGTTCTTCTGAATGGTCTGGAGGTTGGATCCGCCGCGCCCCAGTTCATAGATGATATCGGGCGCATCGATGATGATTTCCTTGATGTGGATGGTCTCCCCGGTGAGGGAACCGAGATCCACCGTCACCTTGACCACCCTGATCTTGAAAGCGTGGCTGGTCTTGAATCCCTTGGGATTGCCGACGAAGAAATCATTTATGCTGATTTCCCCGGCAAACAGGGAGGCGTCCACGCCCCCCAGGGAGACCTCGGTCTTGGTGAACTTGGGACCGTGGGATTCCACCCCGGCCTTGACCATGGAACTGTAGTTCATCGAGAAAGTGATAAATACCGCGACGATGACCGCGACGACGGCGAGCACGGCAAAGCCGATAATTTTTTTGATATTCATGGCGAACCGCCCTTTTCGTCCAATGAGGTGCCAACATCTGCGCGGCCTTAAACTAGAGTACTATCCGGCCAAATGAAACCATTTGGCCGGATAGGGCACGAGCTTCGTCCTAAGCGGGAGGCGCGGCGCCGGGGGGTGTCAAAAGGTCGCGCTTCCCCGATCATGCCTTAGCAGTTTATCCTCACCTATCGATAACTGGCGTGGTTCATTGGGGGCCCATGAAACTGAGTCTTCAGGTCCGATATTCGTTGGCCGTGGTTTGTATCCTGGCTGCCATAGTGGGATTCATGGGCATCGCCCATCTCTATGGTTTCCGTTCCTTGATCAGCGCCTCGACCCTGGCCACCGCCAAGACCGTGAGCGACGCCCTCTATAAGGAGGAAAGGAAACAAAGCGAGGATCTGGCCGGGTTTCTGGCGCGCATCCTGGTGGATCCGGTATCCCGTTCGCGGGCCCAGGCGATCGATGGCCTGATCATTGCGGCCCTTGCCCAGCCGGGCATGGTTTACGTGGTGGTCCATGATGCCCAGGGGCGGGTCATCGGCGGCGCCGGCGCCGGGTCGAAGCCCGTCCCCAAATGGGCCGCCAGGGCCGGTGCGGGGCTGCGGGAGAAAGCCGGCGGACTGCCCCTGGCGCAAATCGCACAAGCGCTTTCCACCGGCAAAATCGTCTCCCAGGTCGATGGCTTGGCCCTCCTTATCACGGCGCCCATCATCGGTTCGCGGCGGCCGCTCGGCACCGTCACTCTCGGCACCTCGCTACAGGCCACGAAGACCGATGTGGCCAAGTTCGGCGGCTACATGGATGCCGTCGCGGCGGCGAGCTTTCAGTTTTTCTCCATGATCTATGTCGGTATCGCCGTGATGATCGTCGTCATCGGGCTGGGCATCGGCATTATCATGGTGCGGGACATGGCGCGCCCTTTCCAGGCCCTCGGCCACTATATGCGGCGGATCGGCACGGGCAAATACGACGAGCCACCGCCCTTCGAGCGCAGCGATGAACTGGGCGATCTCGCCCGGGAACTGGGCCGCATGGCACAGAATTTGAAAAAAGTGGCGCAGATCTCGAGACTGGCCATCCTTGGCGAATTGGCCGTGGGTGTCGCCCATGAGCTGAATCAGCCGCTCAACACCATCCGGCTCGCCGCCGACAATGTTCTCTTGTCCCGGCGATCCGAGGGGAGTGATTCCGATTTCGCCGAAAGCAAGCTCAGGCTGATATCGGAACAAGCCGCCAATATGGGCGATCTGATCCAGCGCATGTGCGTGGTCGGCCGGGCCGAAGGGGGCCGGACGAAAATAGACGCGCGGGAATCGGTGCGTGATGCGGTTTCCCTGCTTGCCAACCGTTGCGAGGACGAAGGCATCGAGATGAGCATCGATCTGCCCGATGACGTCGCCCTCGTTCTCGGCCGGCGCAACGAACTGGCCCAGGTCCTGATCAACCTGATCGTCAACGCGCGGGATGCCGTCCTCGAGGCGGCGCTTGCCAGGGGCGGCCCATCGGATGCCGGTGGCGGCCATATTTGGATCCGTATGGAAACACGTCCCCAGGAGGTCATCATCGAGGTTGCCGACAACGGCGGCGGCATCGGCCCGGACCTGGTGGAGCGAATCTTCGACCCCTTCTTCACCACCAAGGAAGCGACCAAGGGCACCGGCCTCGGGCTTTCCATCAGCCTCGGCATCGTCCACGCCATGGGCGGCCGGCTCGGCACCGCCAACAAGGGCGGGGGCGCGGTCTTTACGGTGCAACTGCCGAGGGCCGATGGCGCCGCGTGATGGCCGCCACGGGTGAGCCAGGGAACCCGCGCATGGGGGGCGATTAACGAAGTGGTAATGCCAGATTTGTAATTTGGCGGCGGGTCTGTGAAGATGCGGCTGGTTCCACCGCGGCAAACCCAGGCTATGGCCGATGAAGAAGACGCCACCCAACGACCGAGATGAAACCACCGGAAAGGGCAAGGTCCTGGTGGTCGATGACGATGGTCTGCAACGTGGGGAAATCGTCGATTTCCTGACCCGCCAAGGTCTCGACGTGTCGGTGGCGGACAACGGCTTTGCCGCATTCCACGAAATCAAGAGTTCCCGACCCCGGGTGGTGATCATGGATATGAAGATGCCTGGGCTCGATGGCCTTCACGTGTCCCGGCTGGTGAAAAATCTGGAGCATCCGCCGCGGATCATCCTGGTGTCCGGATACCCGGAATACATTTATCGGGCCCATACCGAGGATGCCGAGATTTTCGCGGTGCTGGAGAAGCCCGTCCCCCTCGCGGCATTGGTGCGTTTCGTCAATGACGCACTGAAACAACCCGACGACTGACCCAACGCCGGTGGGGAATCGCCCCACGCCGGTTAGGACCCCACGCCGGTTAGCAATCGTATTCGACCAGCGTCGCCAGCGGGACGCCGATGCGTTCTCGCCCGCCGAGAAAGGTCAGTTCGATGATGCAGGCCGCCCCGACCACGTCGGCCCCCTGGCGCCCGATCAGCGCGATGGCGGCGGCCAGGGTGCCGCCGGTGGCGAGAAGGTCGTCGAGCACCACGACGCGGTCGCCGGGCTTGACCGCGCCGTCTTGAATCTCCATGGCGTCGCTGCCGTATTCCAGGGCGTATTCGTGGCAAACGGTGGCGCCGGGCAGCTTGCCGCGCTTGCGGACCATGATGAAGCCGATGCCGAGATGCAGCGCCAGTGGCGCCGCCACCAGGAAGCCGCGGGATTCGATGCCGGCCAACAGCTGGGGCCTCCAGGGCGCGATGGCATCGGCCAACCGTTCGATGGTGGTCTGCCAGGCCTCGGCATGGGCGAGCAATGTGGCGATGTCGTAAAACAGGATGCCGGGTTCGGGGAAATCGGGCACTTCGCCAATATGTTGCTTGAGATCCATGGGCTCTGGTCCTGGCCGTGGCGGAGTCGGAAGCGATCCTAGCGCGGGCCGTGCCGATGGCGCAATCGGGCGGTTTGGGGGAGATTTTCAATCAATCTTATTTCCTGTTAGACTGCGGCAGGAAATAATGGGTAGAACCAAAAAGAATCAACGGGGGCGTTCCGTCATGAAGCGAAGCATCGTCATTGCCTTATCTGTCCTTACCCTGGGCCTTCTTGGTTGCGAGGAAGGGGGCAAGCAAACGTTCATCACCATCGGCACCGGCGGCGTCACCGGAGTTTATTACCCCACCGGCGGCGCCATCTGTCGTCTCGTCAACAAGACCAAAGAGACCCACGGGGTGCGCTGCACCGTCGAAAGCACCGGCGGTTCGGTCTACAACATCAACACCATCCGCGCCGGCGAATTGGACATGGGGATCGTCCAGTCCGACTGGCAATATCACGCCTATAACGGCACGTCGAAATTCGCCGACAAGGGACCTTTCAAGGAATTGAGGTCGGTTTTTTCCGTCCATCCCGAGGCCTTTACCGTCGTCGCGCGGCGGGATTCCGGGATCAAGGTGCTTGGGGATCTCAAGGGTAAGCGCGTCAATATCGGCAATCCGGGGTCCGGCCAGCGGGCCACCATGGAGGTGGTGATGGCCGCGTTGGGCTGGACCGCCAAGAGCTTTGCCTTGGCGTCGGAGCTCAAGCCCTCCGAGCAGTCCCAAGCGCTTTGCGACAACAAGGTCGATGCCATCGTCTACGTGGTGGGGCATCCCAACGGATCGATCCAGGAAGCGACCACGACATGCGATACCCTGATCGTGGCGGTCGACGGCCCGGCCATCGACAAGCTCGTCGCCGGGGCGCCCTATTACGCCAAGGCCACCATCCCGGCCGGCATGTACAGGGGCAATCCCAAGGACATCGCCACTTTCGGCGTCAAGGCGACTTTCGTGAGCTCGACCAACACCCCCGCCGACACGGTCTACCAAGTGGTCAAGGGGGTGTTCGACAATTTTGCCGAATTTAAGAAGCTCCATCCCGCATTCGCCCATCTCGATCCCAAGCGCTTGGTGAAGGATGGCAACTCCGCGCCCCTCCATGAGGGGGCGGCCCGTTATTTCAAGGAAAAGGGCATGATGTAGCCTAGCCTTGACGAAGGCAGGCGCTCTTCCGGCGCTGGTATGACATCGCCCTCTCGAGGTTCGGTGGAGGAAGTTGTCCGCACCGCCGATACCGGCGCGCGCGCGCCGGGCGGGGGGGCGGCGCGGCTTTTATTCGCGACGGCGCTGATCTGGTCCCTGTTCCAGCTTTGGTACGCCTCGCCCTTGCCCTTCGCCTGGGGCGTCCTCAATTTGAACTTTTCCGAGGCCCGTTCCCTTCATCTGGCGTTTGCCCTGTTTTTGGCTTTCGCCGCGTTTCCCGCGGCGCGGTCCTCGCCCCAGGACCGGGTGCCCGCCAGCGATTGGGCGCTGGGCCTTATCGCCGCCTCGGCGGCCGGCTATATCCTGGTGTCCCAGGAGGCGCTAGCGGAGCGGCCGGGCGCCCCCATCGCCGTTGACATCGCCGCCGGCGTGGTGGGGATGGTGATGCTGTTGGAGGCGGCGCGGCGCGCCCTCGGCCTGCCCCTGGTGATCGTCGCCGCGGTGTTCCTGTTTTACGGGTTCGCGGGCCCCTGGATGCCCGACGTCATCGCCCACAAGGGCGCGTCGCTGGCCAAGACCATGTCCCATCAGTGGCTGACCAGCGAGGGCGTGTTCGGCGTCGCCCTCGGGGTGTCGAGCAATTTCGTGTTTCTCTTCGTCTTGTTCGGGGCCTTGCTGGACCGCGCCGGCGCCGGCGCGTGGTTCATCCGGGTGTCCTACGCCGCCCTTGGACATTTACGCGGCGGGCCCGCCAAGGCGGCGGTGGTGTCTTCGGGCCTTACCGGCCTGATTTCCGGGTCTTCCATCGCCAACGTGGTGACCACCGGCACCTTCACTATTCCGCTGATGAAACGGGTCGGATTTTCCGGCGAGAAAGCCGGCGCCGTGGAGGTGGCGGCGTCGGTCAACGGCCAGATCATGCCTCCGGTGATGGGGGCGGCGGCCTTCCTGATGGTGGAATATGTCGGCATCCCCTATATCGAGGTGATCAAACACGCTTTCCTGCCGGCGGTGATTTCCTACGCGGCGCTGCTTTATATCGTCCATCTGGAGGCCCTGAAGATGGGTCTCCAGGGGCTTCCGCGTCCGCCTGGCAGGCGGCCGCGGGACCGCCTGATCGGCTATGGACTGACGGCCTCGGGGTTGATTGGCTTCGCCGGCGCCGTTTACTGGGGCCTGGCTTGGTTCAAGGCGGCGCTGGGGCCTTGGGCGCTGTGGGCGGCGGTGGCGCTTTTGGCGCTGTCCTATATCGGACTTCTGCGCCTCGCCGCCGGCTATCCCGCCGCCGAGGACGGTGACGACATGTTGACCGAGCTGCCCCCTTTGGCGCCGACGGTGAAAAGTGGGCTCCATTTTCTGATCCCGGTGGTGGTGCTGGTCTGGTGCCTGATGATCGAGCGGCTCTCGCCGGGCCTCAGCGCTTTCTGGGCGATCATCTCCTTGGTCGGGATCCTTTTGACCCAGCGGCCCTTGCTTTTTCTGTTGCGGCCCGCGGAACCCGGCGCCGGCGGCCTGGAAGCGTCGTTCCGGCGAGGCTTCGGGGATCTCTTGGCGGGGTTGGTGTCCGGGGCCCGCAATATGGTGGGAATCGCCATCGCCACCGCCGCCGCCGGCATCGTCGTCGGCACCGTCACCCTCACCGGGCTCGGTCTGGTGATGACCGAATTCGTGGAATTGATATCCGGCGGCAATCTCATGGTGATGCTGGTGTTCACCGCCATAATCTCCTTGATTCTCGGCATGGGGTTGCCGACCACCGCCAACTACATCGTCGTCGCCACCCTGATGGCGCCGGTGGTGGTGGCCCTTGCCGCGCAAGGCGGGCTGATGGTGCCGCTGATCGCGGTGCATCTATTCGTGTTCTATTTCGGGCTCATGGCCGATGTCACGCCGCCGGTGGGGTTGGCGACCTTCGCCGCGGCGGCAATTTCGGGCGCCGATCCCATCCGCACCGGGGTCCAGGCCTTCTTCTACTCGGCGCGGACCATCGCCCTTCCATTCATCTTTCTGTTCAATACCCAGCTGTTGCTGATCGGCATCGACAACGCCTTCCACCTGTTTATCACCATCGCCGGCGCCTTGATCGCCATGCTGGTTTTTGCCGCCGCGACCATGGGATGGTTCCTCGTCCGCAGCCGAATTTGGGAAACCGCGGCTCTTTTGTTGGTCGCCTTCATCCTGTTCCGGCCCGGGTATTTCTGGGACATGGCGTTTCCCCCCTTCGAATCCCGTCCGGCCACGGCGATCGAGAAAGTTGCCGCCTCCCTGCCTGCGGGGGAGTTTCTCAGGCTGATGGTGATGGGGGAAAAGGTGACCGGGGAAAAGGTGACGCGCGCCGTGGTGCTGCCGATGGGCAAGTCCGGGCCGGCGCGGCGGCGCTTGCAAAGCGCGGGCCTGCGATTGAACGTTGCCGGCGGTGACGTTCGCCTTGCCGCGGTCGCCTTCGGCAGCGCCGCGGAGAAAGCCGGGCTTAAGGCCGGGTGGCGGGTGGTCTCGGTCGCCGTCGCCGCCGACCGCCCGGCCAAGGAGTGGGCGATCATTCCAGCGTTGCTACTGCTTGGCGGGATCGGTGCCTTGCAGCGCCGCCGGCAGGCTCCGGGCGGTTGAGGGAGGACATCCATGTACAAAACCATTCTCGTCCCCATCGATCTCGATCAACAGAGTTCTTGGGACAAAGCGCTTCCCATTGCCGTGGAATACAGCCAGATTTTCGGCGCCCGCCTCCACGCGGCGACGGTGTTGCCGGTCTTCGGGACGGGGGTGGTGGGCAGTTATTTCCCGCCGGATTTCGAGGAACGGGCGAGTGCCGAGGCCCAGGAAAAGCTCACCGAACTGGTGCGCGAGAAAGTGCCCTCCGGTCTCGAGGTGGCCTGCCATGTGGCCCAAGGCACGGTGTATGAAGAGATCCTCCGCCTGGCCGGCGAGATCGACGTCGATCTTATCGTCATGGCCTCTCACCGGCCCGAATTGAAGGATTACCTGATCGGACCCAATGCCGCCCGGGTGGTGCGCCACGCCGATGTCTCGGTGCTGGTGGTGCGCGGCTGACCTTGGGGTTACCCAGTACGTTGCCGGTTGCTCGGCCGCGCGCCGGGGGGCGATGGAAAAAGGGGGCGGAACAAAGTTCCGCCCCCAGTTCACTCAGGACCTCACGAGGGACAATCCCGGCCCCGGGCCGTCACTTGACCCGGTATTCAACGGGAAGGAAGAACATGTGGTCCTGGGTCTCGCCCACCGCGGCATGGCATTCGGCGCAGAATTTCATCCGTGCCGCGCCTTTGCCGTTGGTCACGCCGAAGATGGAGCCATCGGGCATGATCATGGTGTAACGCCAATCACCCGACGCCTTGGAGAAGCCCGGGGCCATCTTCTCCATGATGAAAAGCGGGCCGACGCCGAGGACGCCGGTCTTGGAAACCGAGAAGCTGTCCTTTGCCAGCACCGCGCCTTTCGGCATTTTTCCGGCATTTTCAAAGCCGGCGTATTTGCGCGCCGCTTCGTTGGCGTAATTGTTGACCAACCGCCCGCCATGGGTGGCGGAGGGATAGGCCACGCGGCTGTACCGGCGCCACTTGGCACTGGCCATTGCCGCGGAATTGCCAGACTTGCGGTAGGCACGCTGGAGATCCGGGAGAATGCAATCGTAGGCCTTGGCGGCTTCGGCCGAGGTCAAATTCACCGATCCGCCGGCGCCGCAAGGATTGCAGGGATTGCAGGGATTGCCCGCCGCGCAGGGGTTCTTGGCCGCGCAGGGGTTCTTGGCCGCGCACGGTCCGCACTTGGCCTTGGCCGCGCACGGTCCGCACTTGGCCTTGGCCGCGCAGGGGTTCTTGGC